>JAFMDO010000023.1 GCA_017857245.1 Pontimonas sp. | reverse complement strand
AGGTCTTGATGATCTAGCGTTCCGAGCGGCGAAATTCCCGCCAATTGCCAGACTTTTTCTACCGGGTCTTCGGCCAACTCAATATCGGTTGGCCACGGCAGGGATAAATCGAGCTCTCGAAGGTATTCGAGTGTTTCTCGCACCACTTGCTCGGTAATCACCAGTTCTTCGCCAGGCACATCCCCCGCGTCAAAGGTGTCTAAGAATTCCACCTCGGCCTGCGGGTAGGCATCTTCCTCTAGCCACCGTGTGACCCGGAATCGTCGCCCCCCGCGTGCCATTACCTGGAGGGGGCCCTCGGGCGCTTCGATTTGGAGCACCTGCGCGGTGGTGCCGATGTCGAAGCGCTTGTCTCCGCCGCCCACTTCTGAGCCGCGTTCAATGAGCACCACGCCAAATTCGGAGGGTTCGTCCTCAAGAATTGCCCCCATCAGTTTGAGATAGCGCTCTTCGAACACCCGCAGCGCCAGGGGCATCGCGGGGAAGAGAACGGACCCTAGGGGAAACATCGGCAGGAGCGTCATGACCTAAGGCAACCACCACGATGAAGCAGGCACAAGTTGGCAACGCCTATTCACGGCAGGCGCTCAGGAACTAAAGCGAAACTCCACCACGTCGCCATCGCGCATGACATATTCTTTGCCCTCAATGCGGGCTTTCCCACCCGATCGTGCTTCAGCAAGTGAACCGGCAGCAACCAGGTCATCAAAGCCGGTTACTTCCGCTTTGATGAATCCCTTTTCGAAGTCGGTGTGGATGACACCGGCAGCTTGGGGAGCTTTCCAGCCCCGGTGGATCGTCCAGGCCCGGGCTTCTTTGGGGCCTGCGGTCAAATACGTCTGCAAACCGAGGGTGTCAAAACCAATCCTTGCCAACTGATCGAGGCCGCTTTCTTCTTGACCCATCGAAGCCAACAGCTCCGCTGCTTCCCCGGCATCTAAGTCGATGAGTTCACTCTCGACCTTGGCGTCCAAGAACACTGCCTTTGCCGGAGCCACCAGCGCTGCGAGTTCTTCGCACCTGGCAGGGTTTCCCAAAGTGTTTTCATCGACGTTAAAGACATAGAGAAAAGGCTTGGCTGTGAGAAGGCCAAGTTCCCGGAGCGGTGCGGAATCAAAGCTTGCTTGGAAGAGCGTCACTCCCCCATCCAGAATCCCTTTGGCTTCCACTGCAGCGGCGAGCACCGCTGGCTCCATCTTTTTGCCTTTGACCTCTTTTTCATACCGAACAATGGCTTTGTCGAGCGTTTGGAGATCAGCAAGCATCAGTTCGGTATTGATCGTTTCCATATCGGCAGCGGGATCGACCGCCCCTTCCACGTGAATCACATCGGGGTCATCAAAGACCCGCACGACCTGGGCGATAGCTTCTGCTTCGCGGATGTTGGAGAGGAACTGGTTTCCCAAGCCTTCCCCCTCGCTCGCGCCACGAACGATGCCTGCGATATCCACAAAGGACACGGCAGCGGGAATGATTTTCTCGCTGCTGAAAATGCCAGCGAGCACACTGAGGCGCTCATCCGGGAGATTGACCACGCCAATATTGGGTTCGATGGTGGCGAAGGGATAGTTCGCCGCCAGAACAGTGTTCTTGGTGAGAGCGTTAAAAAGCGTGGACTTTCCCACGTTGGGGAGACCGACGATTCCAATGGTGAGTGCCACGTTTAGCGAGCCTACTGCACCTCTTCTGCCCCTCCCTTCCGCTAGCTGGTGGCATCGCGAAGTCCAGGGATGGCGAGCTCTCACAATCGCCGATCCGCAGTTTCAAAAAACAGCGAATGAGCAAGCGTTTGTGAGACTAGGAGCCTGTCGAAGGGGTCGTCTCCCTCAAAGCCTGGAAATCACAGTACAACCGTGGCTCGCCATCGCTGCTAAGTCAGTCGTGACTGGCACACTTGTGGACATGGATCAAACATTCCTCTCCCTGATCATCGGCATCCTTCTGGCTTTGGCCCTGGGCTTCCTTCTCGGTTGGGTTCTCCGCGGCAGGGCATCACCTGCCGGCTCGGGGGATGAGTCCCTGGTGCTTCGCACCCAGCTGGAAATGGTGCAAGGCCAGTTGGAATCCATGAAGGCTGACCAGGACACCGAGAACAAGATTCTTCTTGCCCTCAATCCGGTAGCGACCAAGCTCAACGACATGCAAAAAACTGTCGCCGACCTGGAAAAACAACGCAGCGATCAGCACGGCCAAATTTCTGAGCAGTTGCGCTCCGCCTTGCAAAGCGATGAATTACTGCGCAGCACCACCGAGGGGCTGGCCTCAGCACTTCGATCCAACAGCATGCGTGGCAAATGGGGCGAAGTTCAACTGCGCCGCGTCGTCGAAGCCGCAGGCCTGATTGAACGCGTTGATTTTGACCTGCAATCTTCGATCTCCTCGGATGCAGGACTAGGCAAGCCCGACATGGTGGTTCACCTTCCCGGTGGGAAAAATATCGCTGTTGACGCGAAGGTTCCTTTTACCGCGTATATGGAAGCAAGCTCCATCCCCATGACCGCCACCGGCGAAGAAGGCGCGAGGCGCGAACGCCTCTTGAAAGATCACGTTGCCGCCGTGCGCGCCCACATCGATGCTTTGGGGAAAAAATCCTATTGGGATGGCCTCGAGGCCTCACCCGAATTGGTGATTTGCTTTATTCCCAGCGAGGCGCTGGTCTCCAGTGCTCTGGAAGCGGATCCAGGGTTGATGGACCACGCTTTTTCCAAGAAGGTCGCTCTGGCTTCACCGGTGACCCTGTGGTCAGTGTTGAAAACAGTCGCGTTCTCTTGGCGACAAGATGTCGTCACCGAGGATGCTCAAAAAATCTTCACCACCGGCACCGAACTCCTTCAGCGCCTGGGGGCGATGGCTGGTCACATTGAGACCTTGGGACGCTCCCTCACCAGCAGCGTGAAGCACTACAACTCTTTTGTGGGCTCCCTGGAAAGCCGCGTGTTCCCCAGTGCAAGAAAGCTCAGCGAATTGGGGACAGGTGCTGACTTAGGTCACGCCCTGGAAACCGTAGAGGAGCTGCCGCGAGAGATTTCAGCACCGGAGCTCGCCGAAGATGAGTCCGCGAAGGACTAATCGTCCAGCCACTTACTTGCTTGGTGATCTGCGGAAACGCGCCTGAGAGTTCCTGAGCGCGCCCGTAACACAATGCTTTCGGTGGAGATGATGTTTCCCGCGCGCCTCACGCCCCGAGCGAGTTCGCCATCGGTCACACCGGTGGCGACAAAGAAAGTGTTATCGCTGGCGACCAAATCGTTCAACCCATAGGTGTGATCAAAGAGCAATCCCGCATCGAGGCCACGCTGGCGTTCCCCGTCATCCATCGGGTGAAGCACACCTTGCATGAAGCCACCCAGTGCCTTGATCGCACACGCCGTCGCAACACCTTCGGGGCTTCCACCAATGCCGACACACATATCGATGCGGGTGTCGTGGCGGGCAGCATTGATACCGCTTGCCACATCACCATCGAGAATTAAGCGAGTGCCAGCACCGGCTTCCCGAATTTCCTGAATCAACACTTCGTGACGGGGGCGGTCCAAAACCGCGACCCGGATTTCTTCCACCGGCTTGCCCTTAGCTTTTGCTAAGGCACGAATGTTTTCCCCGATGGGTCGATGAATATCCACCACCCCTATGCCTTCTTCAGAGGTCACGAGCTTATTCATGTAGTAAACGCTGGAGGCATCGAGCATGCTTCCTCTATCCGCCACCGCGATCATCGAAATGGCGTGGGATCGACCGGCTGCAGTCAGCGAGGTCCCGTCAATGGGGTCAACGGCTATATCGCATTGGGGGCCTTGCCCGTTACCCACAATTTCACCGTTGAAGAGCATGGGAGCATCATCTTTTTCCCCTTCGCCGATGACCACCAACCCCGAAAACGCGACTGTGGCAAGAAACTTGCGCATCGCATCCACGGCAGCACCATCGGCAGCGTTTTTATCGCCACGGCCGATCCAGGGCGTGGCACGAATGGCAGCGGCCTCGGTGGCTCGAACGAGCTCCATGGCCAAGTTCCGGTCAGGGTGTTGAAAAAGCTCAGCAGATTCGGCCTGTGACATGGAAGTCCTTTGGGCTAAGTCAGTAACGATTGACCCAGCTTACCGCCGAAGCCGAGGCCTTCCGGTGGAGATAGGCTTAAATCCCGCTTCCCATCCTGGAGACACTATGCCTATTGCAACCCCTGACCAGTACGCCGACATGCTCGATCGGGCAAAGGCCGAAGGGTTCGCCTACCCCGCTTTCAACGTGTCCTCCTCCTCCACCATCAACGCCGTGTTGCAGGGACTAACCGAGGCTGGTTCGGATGGGATCATCCAGGTCTCCACCGGTGGTGCTGACTTTTTTGCCGGCCAGAGTGTGAAAGCACGCGCCTCCGGCGCGCTCGCTTTTGCGGCTTTGGCCACTGAGGTGGCCAAGAATTACCCCGTGACCGTTGCCCTCCACACCGACCACTGCCCCCAAGACGCGCTCGATGGTTTTGTGATGCCCTTGATCGCCGCCAGCGAGGACGCCGTCAAAAAAGGTGGCGAACCCATTTTTCAGTCCCACATGTGGGATGGTTCCGCAGTCCCCCTGGCAGAGAATCTCTCGATTGCTCAGGACTTGTTACCGAAGATGAAGAACATCAATTCCATCCTGGAGGTGGAAATCGGTGTTGTTGGTGGGGAAGAAGACGGTGTCAGTCACGACATTAACGACAGCTTGTATACGACCCTCGAAGACGCCATCGCCACCGTCGAAGCGCTTGGCATGGGAGAAAACGGTCGTTACATGGCAGCCCTCACCTTCGGCAACGTGCACGGTTTTTATAAGCCAGGAAACGTGAAGCTTCGCCCCGAATTGTTGGCAGAAATCCAGGAAGGCCTGGCGCAGAAGTATGGGACCGCCCCGAAGCCCATGGACTTAGTTTTCCACGGCGGTTCCGGTAGCTCAGAAGCAGAGATTGCTGAAGCGGTCCGCAACGGTGTCATCAAGATGAACATCGATACCGACACCCAATACGCCTACACCCGCGGTGTTGCAGGCCACATGTTCGCCAACTACGACGCGGTTTTGCGCATTGATGGCGAGGTGGGGAATAAGAAGCTCTACGACCCTCGGGCGTGGGGCAAAGTTGCAGAGTCCTCGATGGCTGCTCGTGTTGTGGAAGCTGCCAACCAGTTGGGTTCCACCGGTCACTCCAAAAACTAGAGCTATCGGCGAACGTAACCGCCGATAGTGGACTGATCTATTTCCCCACTGGCGTCCCTGCGCAACTCTTTGGGAAGCGAGAACTGGAGGTCTTCTTCTGCCGTGCGCACCTCTTCGACCTCGCTAAAACCAGCGCCAGCCAAATCAGCCAGGGCGTGGTCGACGAGGATTTCAGGGACTGATGCGCCGGAAGAAATTCCGATGGTTTCCACCCCGACCAGCCAATCCTGCTCAATTTCGCTGGCGTAATCGACCCGGTAGGCAGCTCTCGCACCGTATTCCAGGGCGACCTCGACCAAGCGAACGGAGTTGGAGGAGTTGGGGGAACCCACCACAATCACCAGATCACAGTCCGGCGCGACCTTCTTGATGGCCACCTGGCGGTTTTGGGTGGCGTAGCAAATGTCATCGCTCGGGGGGTCTTTGAGATGCGGGAAGCGCTCGCGCAACCGTCGCACCGTCTCCATCGTTTCGTCAACACTCAACGTGGTTTGAGACAACCAAATCAGGTTTTCGGTTTCCGGGGGCATAATACGATCTGCCTCGTCGGGGTCGTTTACCAGGGTGGTGTTATCGGGTGCGTGACCCATGGTGCCCTCTACCTCTTCATGGCCCTCGTGGCCGATCAAGAGGATGTGGTAATCCTGGCCGGAAAAGCGCACCGCTTCGCGGTGCACTTTGGTCACCAGGGGGCAGGTGGCATCAATAGCGTTGAGTTCACGATCCGCCGCCTGCTGCACCACCATCGGAGATACTCCGTGGGCGGAAAAAACAATGTTGGATCCGGCGGGAACCTCTGCCACTTCGTCGACGAAAATGACTCCGCGAGATTCCAGCTCGCGCACAACGTGGATGTTGTGAACAATCTGCTTACGAACATAAATCGGGGCGCCATAGCGCTCCAGGGCTTTTTCCACGGCGATAACCGCGCGGTCAACACCCGCGCAATAACCCCTGGGAGCGGCCAACAATATCCGCTTTGCTCCAGAGGTTCTCTCTTCCACCAGGGGAGAGAGCCTGGAGGGAATCAGTGGGGCGCTCAAAAGCGATTCGCTTCCATTACTAATACTCACGCGCCCCATTGTAGGTGTGATGGGTGGATAGGCCCTGAATGTTCTAGTTTAGAAAGCATGTCCACCAATGATTCCAGCCCCGAAGCGCCGTGGCCTCTGCACAAGCTCTCCGAGCTCCTGGGGGGTTACATCGAACGCCTCGGGTCAGTCTGGGTCGAGGGCGAAATCACCCAGTGGGGTGAATCCGGTGGAAACGTGTATGGCAAACTCCGCGATCTCGACGCCGATGTAGCGGTGAACTTCACTGTCTGGCGTCGCACACGGGACTCTCTTCCCGAAGGACTCAAACAGGGCGACCGCGTTATCGCCCAGGTTCGCCCCTCCTGGTGGATCAAGGGTGGATCACTGTCGATGAACGTCCTTGCCATGCGTCACACGGGCCTGGGCGAATTGCTCGAGAAACTTGCTCAGCTGAAAGCTGCTCTGCAGCTCGAGGGTCTCTTTGCGCCAGAAAAGAAGGTTGCCCTGCCATTTCTTCCCCACACCATCGGGTTGGTGACGGGGAAAGACTCCGATGCGGAAAAGGATGTCCTGACGAATGCCCGGCTGCGGTGGCCGGAAGTGTCGATCAGGGTTGTGCATGCCGCGGTGCAGGGGGATCGCTGCGTGGAGGAAGTGATGCAAGCCCTCGGTGTGCTCGAAGACAACCCCGAAGTAGACGTGATCATTGTCGCCCGAGGTGGTGGGGATTTCCAGAACCTCCTGCCCTTCAGCGATGAGCGACTGGTCAGATTCGCCGCAAGCCTTCAGACTCCCCTGGTCAGCGCGATTGGACACGAAGCAGACCGACCGCTCCTTGATGAGGTGGCTGACCTGCGCGCTTCCACCCCCACCGATGCGGCAAAGCGGGTTGTTCCGGATGTGGAAGCGGAAAAAGCACTCCTGGTGGAATCGCGGTTGCGTCTCTGGGCGAAAATCCAAGCCACCCTGGAATACGAGGCGGAAAGACTTCAATCTTTCCGCTCCAGGCCTAGCCTTGCTGACCCACAAAGCCTGATAGATGGGCCCATGGAAGACATCACCCTTCTTGTTGCGCGGGGCAGCGACCGGGCGGATCGAATTATCGAGCGCTTCGCGGCAGAGGTCACCCAGTTACACGGCTCGCTGCGCGGTCTTTCCCCCCAGGGCACCCTCGACCGGGGCTATGCGATTGTTCGAACACCTGCTGGTCGAGTGATTTCCAGCACCACCGAGGTCGTCGGGGGGGACGAGCTCTCTGTGGTGGTGCGAGATGGCACGATTGCGACCCATGTCGATAACACCTAGGCGCTCGATAGACTTCATCTGTGAGTGAGAAAACATCCCCCAAAGCCACGGACGTGGCGGAGCTGTCCTATGAGCAAGCTCGCGATGAATTGGTCGCTGTGGTGGGGAAACTTGAGCAAGGCGGCGTCCCTTTGGAAGAATCCATTGGTTTGTGGGAGCGAGGCGAAGCCCTCGCTGCGCGCTGTGAAGAGTGGCTGGAAGGCGCAAGGGAGCGTCTTGATGCCGCCAAGAAAGCTCGCGAGCAATAAGGATGGCTGCGAAAGCACCCCGTGAGGTTGCCGGGTTAGGTCGCGCTGAGACACCCCGTGAAAAAGCTGACCGGGTGCAGAAAGGCCGGACGGAGCGTCGTGCGCGTCAAACCATGAGAAACCTCGTTTGGTCGCTCCTGGTGTCGCTTGCGGTGATGGCGCTATTGATTATTGTCGTTGTCCGCCCCGATACCAATCTGGTGGATGACATCGACTGGGTGATGATTGCGGAGGAAGGCACGGACTCCTTGCCCGAAGACCCGGTCTATCCCCTCCTGTATGACCTCTGGAAGTCCAACCGCGCAGAGATTACGACAGAACCGGGAGCAGACGTGGTCTGGTCCATCGGTTTGTTGGGGCCAGAAAACAGCTACGTCGCGTTCGACCAGGGATTTGGCGCTGATGTGAGCTGGGTCGCTGCAAAGGTGGACCAGGCCCCCTCCACTGGCGAAGTGAGCTTTGGCTACGGCACGGATGCGATGGAATGGGTGGAATACGACCGCACAGATTTTGACGAAGGTTCCAATAACGCCTACGTCATCATCCGGGAGCTCGACGCCAGCATTGTGGTAATCGCTGGCACCAGCAAACAAGCGGTGGGTCAAGTCGCAGAAGACGTTGCCTACCAACTCGGGATGAGAGCAAACCAGTGACGGCCCCCACCCCCTCTGCGGCTTGGCGCCAGATGAAGCGAGGGAACGAGCGCTTCATCTCCGGCGAACCCCAACACCCCCGGCAAGACGTTGACCACCGTTCCGATATCGCCACCGCCCAAGCCCCCCATGCCGCACTCTTTGGCTGCGCTGATTCGAGGCTTTCTGCTGAAATCATCTTCGACAAAGGACTGGGCGACCTTTTTGTGGTGCGAAACGCGGGGCAGGTGATTTCCTCTTCCGTGGTGGGGTCTCTGGAGTACGCCGTCGAAATCCTCCATGTCCCCCTGATCATGGTTCTCTCCCATGACAGCTGCGGAGCAGTTGCAGCGGCTATCGAGCAACAACAGGCAGATGCAAAGCCTCTTCCGCCTCACATTGCAGCAATTACACAAACCCTGAATCCTGCCATCGAGCGGGTTCGCCTTGCCCACGGCTTAGCCCCAGGCGAAGCCGTGGATGCCGAAGAGGTTGGCCTGGAGCATTTACGAGACACCGTATCGACCCTGCTCGCCTCCAGCGAGCTCATCTCTGACGCGGTAGCCGAGGGTAAGCTGGCGATTGTCGGAGCCAAATACACGCTCGCAGAGGGTCGCGTCACCCCCGAAGTGATAATCGGCCAGCTCGAGAATCAATCCCACCACCACAAGGACTAGTTCATGAACGCTCAGGGTGAATTTCGAATCGAACACGACACTATGGGTGAGGTAATGGTCCCCAAAGACGCTCTGTATCGGGCCCAGACACAGCGTGCAGTGGAAAACTTTCCCATTTCTGGCAGAGGCCTCGAGTCAGCACACATCAGCGCACTGGCTCAGATTAAGCGCGCCGCAGCGTTAGTGAACAAAGAGCTCGGCATTATCGATGGCGCAATCGCAGACGCCATCGTCGCAGCCACGGCAGAAATCATTGCGGGTGAACACCACGATCACTTCCCCGTGGATACCTACCAAACCGGCTCGGGCACATCCTCCAACATGAATATGAATGAAGTGGTGGCCACACTCGCGAGCAGAAACGGTGTTGAGGTCCACCCCAACGACCACGTCAATGCGTCACAATCCTCCAACGACGTGTTCCCCACCTCTGTTCACGTGGCAGCCACAGAGGCGCTTCTCACTTCGTTGATTCCCTCTCTCGGCTACCTGGCAGAAGCCCTGGAGGTCAAAGCCGCAGCATGGGCCAGTGTGGTGAAAGCAGGTCGCACCCACTTGATGGATGCCACCCCCGTCACTCTGGGGCAAGAATTTGCAGGCTACGCCCGACAGATTCGTCTGGGGATTGAGCGGGTGGAAGCCACCATCTCCCGTGTTGCCGAAGTTCCCCTTGGTGGGACCGCCACCGGCACCGGAATCAACACCCCGGTGGGCTTTTCGCAAAAAGTCATCGCCGAGCTTGCCGAGGCAACCGCGCTCCCCCTCACCGAAGCCCAAGATCACTTTGAAGCCCAAGGCGCCAGGGATGGCCTTGTCGAAGCATCGGGTGCGTTACGCGTGATTGCGGTGTCACTCACGAAGATTTGCAACGACATCCGCTGGATGGGTTCGGGCCCCAACGCTGGCCTTGCCGAAATACACATCCCCGATTTGCAACCCGGCAGCTCGATCATGCCCGGCAAAGTTAATCCCGTCGTTCCTGAAGCAGTGTTGATGGTGTGTGCGAAAGTCATCGGCAACGATCACACCATTGCGTGGGCGGGAGCTACCGGAAACTTTGAGCTCAACGTCGCGATTCCCGTGATGGGGACCTCGCTCCTGGAATCCATTCGGTTACTCGCTAACTCGGTCCGAGTTCTTGCCGATAAGACCATCACAGGCCTGGAGGCCCGCGAAGAGCGCGCCCGCGCTCTTGCCGAATCCTCTCCCGCAATTGTCACTCCTTTGAACCGGGTGATCGGTTATGAGGCAGCCGCCAAGGTAGCAAAGTACGCTGTCGAGCACCAACAAACCGTGCGCGAATCCGTGATTGCCCTGGGTTTCGTGGAACGCGGAGAAATCAGTGAAGCCGACCTCGATGGAGCGCTGGACGTATTGAAAATGACGTCGCCTGGCCTTTAGGCTGCGCTGGAGCCTTCTTCAAGAAGCTCCGTCACCAACGCAGCAATGGCACTGCGCTCAGACCGCGTGAGCGTGATGTGGCCAAAGAGGGATTGCCCCTTGAGCGCCTCAATCACGCTGGCAACCCCATCGTGGCGTCCGACACGCAAGTTATCCCGTTGGGCCACATCGTGTGTGAGGATCACGCGAGAGTTCTGACCGATACGGCTCAACATCGTAAGAAGTACGTTGCGTTCGAGAGATTGAGCCTCATCCACGATGACAAAGGCATCGTGGAGAGAGCGGCCCCGGATATGGGTCAGGGGCAACACTTCCAGAAGACCTCTGTTCATCACTTCTTCGACAACGTTAGAGGACACCACAGAACCTAACGTGTCGAAGGTGGCTTCCGCCCAGGGGTTCATCTTCTCGCTGGCATCGCCTGGGAGGTATCCCAGGTCTTGCCCGCCCACGGCATAGAGGGGCCTAAACACCATGATCTTGCGGTGGACTTGACGCTCGAGAACTGCTTCCAACCCAGCACAGAGCGCCAGGGCCGATTTTCCTGTTCCTGCGCGTCCCCCTAAGGACACAATTCCCACGGTGGGATCGAGCAACAGGTCGATGGCAAGGCGCTGTTCAGCGGAGCGACCTACCAATCCAAAAAGATCCCTGTCGCCTTTGACCACACCGATGGTGTTCTTGCCCACGACTCGACCGAGTGCGGAACCACGATCAGAATTGATGACCAAGGACGTATTGAGCGGAAGATCTTTCACGCTGGTGGAGGTGAGGGTCTCGTTGTCATAGAGCTCGTCC
Organism: Pontimonas sp.; assembly: GCA_017857245.1. Lineage (GTDB taxonomy): Bacteria > Actinomycetota > Actinomycetes > Actinomycetales > Microbacteriaceae > Pontimonas. The sequence continues at coordinate 6,934 of JAFMDO010000023.1, read as the reverse complement.
AGATCGCTGGCGCCGAGTGTGATCTCCGCCATTCCCGTCCAGCCGTTTTCCGGGGCAAGTTCTGCTCGGTATTCTTCCGCAGCCAAACCGATGGACGCCGCTTTCACGCGCATGGGGAGGTCCTTGGACACCACCGTGACCGAGAGGCCATCCTGGGCCAGATTCAGTGCCACAGCCAAAATCCGCGAATCATTGTCACCTAATTGCAAACCGGAAGGAAGCACCGATTGATTGGAGTGATTTAGTTCAACCCGCAAAGAGCCCCCGTCACCGGCAGCAATCGGGAAATCGAGCCGTTCATGCTCGGCGCGTAACTCGTCCAGGTTGCGCAATGCTTGCCTGGCAAAGTAACCAATTTCTGGGTCGTGGCGTTTCTTTTCTAGCTCGGAAATCACCACCACGGGAAGTACCACCTGGTGTTCCGCGAAGCGGAACATCGCCTGTGGGTCAGAGAGAAGAACCGAGGTGTCGAGGACGAATGTCCGCTCCCCCGTTTTCTTCCGCTGTGCTGCGGTGGTCGAGGGGGCGGATTTTTCCACGGAGGCTCCTTAGCCCTTGAGGGATGCCGACACCTGCGAAATTACGCGAGCGCTTCGGTCACCGGGTGCAATGACACACCGCACACCAGAACATTTTCCTCTTTCGTGGGATTCGCCCCTAGTCGAGCATCACCGTGTTCTCAAGATCGGGAGAGCCCATATTGACAACAAGAACCCGAACAGGGCCCTCGCCTATATTTTTGCCGTTGTGGGGAGTGTCAAGGCCCTCCATGATGGCTTCGCCCTCTTCATACACTTTGATGGTCTCAACGCCGGCGACAAGATAGGTGACCTGCAAGGTTCCTTCCATGACGTAGGCATACATGGGTGCTTCGTGCAGGTGCAACCCGGTTTCCGCATCCTCTTGGAGAGTGACAATGCTGGAGGTCACCTGGGGCTCATCAGTGTCGGGATACCCAAAGTCCTCCTGGAGGATGGTCTGCCCTTCGTTATCCATCACCACTTCGGAAGAGACTAAAGGCATTGCCGGGCCTTGGCACCCCGAGACCAGTGCTGCGAAGAGAACCAGTGATGCGGGGAAGAGAAACCGACGATGCTTACTCATGACGCTTCTCATTTATCGGGGAAGCTCAATTGTTCCGGTGTGGTCATCTTTGCGCCAATTAGGCAATGACCAATTGAAGGCAAGGGAAAGCACCCGCGCCAGGGTAATACTTAGAGCGCCCACCGTAACGGCGAGTTGGGGTGAACCGCCCACCGCACCGATCCCCCACACCATAAGCCCCCCGCCAAAGGCAAGAATCGCATAAAGCTGGAAGCTCGCCACCACCCAGGGCAAATCATTGAGCATCACATCGCGCAAAATCCCCCCGGTGACAGCACTGATCACCCCCATCAGCGTGGCGATCAGGGGGCTTGAGTCCATGTCCAAGGCAATCTGAGTTCCCGCAGCGGCGAACACGCCAAGCCCCAGAGCGTCTGGCCACTGAATGGCCCTGGACGTGGGCTCAAAGTGACGCGAGCGCAGAATGATGGCAGAGCCCACACCGATGGCGATAATCACCCACAGCCAGTATTCATGCTCCACCCAGAACAGCGGCGAACGATCTAGCAACACATCCCTCAGTGTTCCTCCCGCCATCGCAGTGAGAAAAGCGACGACCACCACTCCCACAACATCGAGGCGTTTTCGAACGGCAGCCAGAGCGCCAGAAAGAGCGAAAGCGACAACGCCCACGCCTTCGAACACGAAAAGCAGAGTTTGTAATGCAGTTTCCCCCAGCATGATGCTCTCCCTTTTCCTCTGTGTTAGGACCCGTATCGGCGTTGGCGTCGACCGAAATCTCGAAGGGCACGCAGGAAATCAATTTCACGCAGGTCAGGCCCGAGGGCTTCCACAAAGTAGAACTCGCTGTGGGCGCTTTGCCACAACATGAAATCACTCAGGCGTTGTTCACCAGAGGTTCTGATCACCACATCGGGGTCAGGTTGCCCTACCGTGTACAGGTGTTTGGCGATTTCTGGAACGCTGATGACATCAGCAAGATCTTCGAGTGTCCCACCCTGGGCCTGGTGTTTGGCTACCATCCGACTGACAGCGTCAGAAATCTCTGCGCGTCCCCCATAACCCACCGCAAGGTTGATGTGAAGCCCTGAGTTCTGTGCCGTTCTTTCCGACGCAGCTTCGAGCGTTTGCCGCAGATGGACAGGCAGTGCCGCTGCCTGTCCCACGTGTTTGACTTTCCAGTTCGCTAAACGCGAGAGCTGGTCAGCAAGGTTTTCGATGATCTCTGCAAGATCATCAAGTTCGTGAGTACCCCTGGTGGTGAGGTTGTCGGTGGAGAGCAAATAGAGCGTGACAACGCTAATGCCCTGTTCTTCGCACCAGGACAAGAATTCATGAATCTTGTCTGCGCCTGCACGGTGACCATGGGCACTGGACTGCAACGCTCTGGCTTTTGCCCAACGCCGATTGCCATCAAGAATCATGGCAACGTGTTGTGGTTTGGCGAGCGCTTGAATTTCTTTGAGAATCCGCCTGCGGTAGAGACGATAGAGGAGGCCTTCCCCCATTAGCGTTCTCATCCATCGCACAGAACTACGGTAGTCCTTTCTGAAGGCCTTAGATGATGCCTACAACAAAAAGCCTTTTTGCTAGCTCTTCGCTCTAGAGTGAGGGCGTGAGCAACCCTGAAGCGCCCTCTGGTCCACTTCACATACCCCTTTTAGAAGAGTCACTGCACCACTCAATCGCTGAAGCGAAACCCACCTGGCGGGGTTGGATCCACCTTTCGACCCTGCCGATTGCGCTGGTTGCGGGAATTGTGTTGATTGTGCTGGCCGAAGGAGTTGCCGCCACAATATCGGTTTCCGTTTTCGTGACCAGTTCCGTGTTGATGTTTGGAATTTCTGGCACCTACCATCGATTCAACTGGTCACCCCAGACCAAAATCATTCTGAAGCGGCTTGACCACGCAAATATCTTTTTGTTGATTGCTGGCACGTATACGCCGATTGCTGTCCTTGCCCTACCCGCAGAAAAGGCCCAAACCTTGCTGATCGCCATCGGCATTGGCACGCTGGTGGGCATTGGCATGCGGGTCTTCTGGGTGTCTGCACCGAGGTGGTCGTATGTGCCGATCTATTTGGGGCTCGGCTGGGCTGCGGTGATGTATCTGCCAGACCTCCTGGCGGCCAACCTAGCAATGATGGTGTTAGTGCTCATCGGTGGTCTCGCCTATAGCGCCGGCGGCATCATCTACGGCCTGAAACGGCCCAATCCCTCACCCCAGAATTTTGGGTTCCACGAAATCTTTCATGCCCTCACGGTTGTGGCATATTTATGCCACTGGAGCGCGGTGCTTCTGATTGCTATGAATCCGCCTCTGGTGTGAGCTCAGCATCCAGCTTCTGATTGATTTCTTCACGGTAGCGAACCCTGCGGACTCTGCGGACCATGTCCAGGATCAAGAGAAAAACCGCACCGGCAATCACGAAGGTGAAGACGAAGCCGATCACACCTGGGGTGACCGAATTGGGATCCACTTCGATGGCGGGAATCAACTCTTCCAACGGCATCACTCGGCTGCCAAGGTTCAGCATCATTCTCCGTCCTTTCCCAAGCTCTAGGGCTACCCTGGTCCTAGCGTAGCGAGGGAAAACCACTGATGTCTGATAGCAGGAAGCGTCTAGCGAACCGCTATGGCCAGACGCCCGAGAATGCTGCTCGAAGCAAAATTTTTGGATGGGTTGCTGCTGGTGGGTTCGCCGTCATTTTGGGTGCATGGTTGTGGTGGGGTGCGGTGTTGGAAACCCCCTCACAACTGCAATACCGGGACGTGGCTCACACCATCGTGTCCGAGACGAATGTGGTCGTGAATTACGAAGTAACCACAGCACCAGGCACACCCATTACCTGTGCCGTTCAGGCGTTGAACGCATCGTATGGAATCGTGGGGTGGCTCATCGTCGACATCCAGCCCTCGGATCAGTGGACACGGGTATTTGAAACACCGCTTCGCACCAGCGAACCTGCGGTAACCGGTTTGCTCTATGAGTGCTGGTTGACGTAATCTCAAATTACTGACCGGCCAGCATCTGGCCGGTTTCTTCTTATTTCAGGAGCTCACCATGGCAGAACCCGATACTTCACACCCGGTGTGGCTGACTCAGGAAGCTTATGACCGTCTCGCCCTCGAATTAGAGAAGCTCACCACCCGCGGTCGAAGAGATATTGCCAAACGCATCGAGGTGGCGCGCGAAGAAGGCGACCTGAAAGAAAATGGCGGCTACCACGCGGCCAAAGATGAGCAAGCGAAAATGGAAAACCGTATTCGAACCCTGACCAGCATGCTTAAGCACGCCGTTGTGGGGGATGTCCCCGAAAGCTCTGGAGTCGTCGAATCAGGCACCGTCATCAAAGCTCACATCCACGGAGACGTGGAGAAGTTCCTGCTTGGTTCGCGTGAATTAGCTGGCGATACGGACCTCGACGTGTATTCCGCGCAAAGCCCCCTGGGCGCGGCCATCATGGGTTTGCGGGTGGGCGAGTCGACGACCTACAAGGCCCCCTCGGGCGCAGAAATTGCCGTAGAAATTATTGAGGTAGAAACCTTTATTTCCTAAAACACCACTCGGGGTTCATATCCTTCTGCCCGCAGGGCAGAGAGAACCTCCTCAGCGTGCTCCGGCCCCCTGGTTTCCACATGAAGCTCAAGTTCGACCTGCGAAATTTGCAAGCCGGTACCGTGCCTGGTGTGAATAACTTCCACCACGTTGGCGTTGTTGTCCGACACGATCTGCGATGTCCTCGCAAGCTGACCGGGGCGATCAGGAAGTGGTATCCGCATTTTCATGTAGCGACCAGCCCCGGCCATGCCCCGGGAAATAACCCGCTCCATGATCATGGGGTCAATGTTCCCGCCACTGAGCAACACCACGGTCGGGCCGGTGGCCTCAACCTTGCCCTCCAGAATTGCCGCCACACCGACAGCGCCCGAAGGCTCCACCACAAGCTTCGCCCGCTCGAGCAACATCAACATCGCTCTCGCTGTTTCATCATCACTGACGGTGACAATGTCATCCACCGCGTCTTTGATGATCTCGAAATTCAACACCCCTGGCTTTTGAACGGCAATCCCATCGTTGATGGTGGATTTGACGTCGATCTGCACGGGTTTACCCGCCTTCAGGGAAGGCAGGTAGGAGGAGGCGTTTTCGGCCTGGACACCAATCACTTTGATGCTGATGCCCTCTGCGCGGGCACGCTGCTTCATTGCGCTGGCAACACCAGCCATCAATCCTCCACCGCCGATCGGGACGATCACGGTGGTGACTTCGGGGACCTGATCCATGATCTCTAGGCCAACAGTTCCCTGTCCAGCGATGATGTCCGGGTGGTCAAAGGGCGGGATCCGGACGGCTCCCGTTGTCTCGGCAAACTCTTGGGCGGCCTTGAGGGGTTCGTTAATACTCTCGCCGCCAAGGATGACCTCCGCCCCGTAGGCCATGGTCGCTTGGAGCTTAGGAAGCGCAACACCCATCGGAGTGAAGATGGTGGCCTTGATGCCCTGCTCTCTCGCCGCAAACGCCACCCCCTGGGCGTGGTTTCCGGCACTAGCGGCTACCACCCCTCTAGCTTTTTCCTCATCGGTGAGCTTGGAGATGCAGTAATAGGCGCCGCGAATTTTATACGCGCCGGTTCGCTGCAGATTTTCACACTTCAGGTGGACGGGCTGGCCCAACACCTCTGAGAGATATCGTGAAATCTCAATCGGAGTCTCTTGGACAACACCCCGGAGGGTGTGCTGGGCATCGGCAAAGTCTTCCAGGGTCGGCCCGGGAAGACTTTCGGGATTCAGGGCGGCCTTATTCACGCGACACTCTGGACCTTCGGGTCAAAGCGCCACTTGCCTGCGGCCAAGTAGGTCACAGCAACGTTCACAAAGGCCACCGCTGGAACGGCGAAGAGAACACCGGGAATGCCGGCAAGGTAACCACCGGCTGCGACCGCAAGCACAATGGCCAGCGGGTGAATGCGAACAGCAGCACCCATCACCAAGGGTTGCAGAATTTGACCCTCGATTTGTTGGACGACCAAGACAATAATCAACATCACCAGGGCGATCACCGGGCCTTCATAGACTAACGCGATCAATACTGCGAGCGCTGCCGCCACCGTGGCCCCCACAATCGGCACAAAAGCTCCTAAGAAAACAGCGATCGCAATGGGTGCAACCAAGGGCAGACCCAAGAAGAATGCGCCCAGCCCAATACCGAGTGCGTCGACAAAGGCCACAAAAATCTGCACCTTGACGTAGTTGAGGAGGGTGCTCCAACCCGCAAGCCCCGAACCCAACATCGCGGGACGAGCAGCCTTGGGGAACCAGGACACGATGTATTCCCAGATTCTTTTTCCATCGTGGACGAAGAAAATGAGGGCGAAAACCGCGATACCCGCGCCCACCAGCCACGACCCGACAGAGGAGCTAACCGACAAAGCGCCACTCACAAGCCATGCTGAGTCAATCTGAGCTTCAACAATGAATTCTTGGAACCACCCGGTCAGCTGCTGCTCGGACACTTGCAAAGGGGATTCCAAGAGGTATTGAACAAAATCGTCATAGGCGAGGATGGTGCGCTCTCGAAGGGGATCCCATCCCGTCACGAAAGCGCCAATGACCAGCCAAAAAAGCCCGGTGATCACGGCAAAGAAAGCCACGAGCGTTGTCAGTGTGGCAAGCCAGCCGGGGAACTTGATGGCGCGTAAGCCAATGGCTAGCGGGGCTGCGAGCGCCGCCAGCAAGACCGCGATCAGCAGGGGAACCACAATAAAGTTCAGCTGGATGATGAGAAAGACACCCAGAGCTACAGCTCCGGCGACAACGAGAAACCGCCACGACCATGCGGTGGCGCGCTGAAGACCCACCGGGACA
>JAFMDO010000062.1 GCA_017857245.1 Pontimonas sp. | reverse complement strand
GGGAACATTTATCCGCACAACTAAGGAGTTTCAATGAGGCACTTTGTACGTAGCCGCACGATGCTCGGCGTTGCCACGCTTTCCGTGGCCGCTTTGGCGCTGGCCGGCTGTGCAGCAGCAGATGATGCTGGCGACACCGCCGCTGATGTTGCCGCTGACACAGACACCGCAATGGCAGCAGGCTGTGAAGCTTTCGCTGACTACATGGGTAACGAGGGTGAGACGGTTGAAATTTACACGACCATCATCGAGCCCGAGTCCACTCTCTTCCAGGAGTCCTTCGTGGAGTTCGAAGACTGCACCGGAATCACCATTGAGTGGAACGGTGACCAGGCTTTTGAAGAGCAGATCGCTGTCCGCGTTGCCGGTGGCACCGCTCCCGACCTCGCGATCTTCCCTCAGCCTGGACTTTTGAAGTCTTTCGCCGCTGACATGGTTCCCGCATCAGCTGCTGTTGCTTCCTCCGTTGACAGCAACTACACCGCTGACTGGAAGAACTACGGCACCGTCGATGGCACTTTCTATGCAGCACCTCTTGGTGCAAACGTGAAGTCCTTCGTCTGGTACTCGCCTAAGACCTTCGCAGACAATGGCTGGTCAATCCCCACCACGTGGGATGCAATGCTCACCTTGTCGGATGAGATTGCAGCCAGTGACTATGCGGGTACCGCATGGTGTGCCGGTATCGAGTCTGGTGCCGCTACTGGTTGGGCCGCTACAGACTGGATGGAAGACTTGATGCTTCGTTTCCAGGATGCAGCCACCTATGACTCCTGGGTCGACCACAGCATGCCCTTCAACGACCCCAAGGTTGCTGAAGTTATCGCTGAAGCAGGCAAGATCCTGAAGAACGCTGACTATGTCGGCAACGTCTCCGCAATCGCCACCACCAGCTTCTCTGCTGGTGGAGCCGGTGTGGTTGACGGTAGCTGCGCCATGCACCGCCAGGCATCGTTCCTCGGTGGAATCTTGGTTGGCGACTACGGAGCAACTGTTGTGAGCCCAGAGGACACCGATGTTGAAAGTGGAATTTCTACCTTCTACTTCCCCGGTGTGAGCGCTGACTCGACTCCTGCCCTCGGTGGTGGAGAGTTCGTTGGTGCCTTCAGTGACGCACCTGCTGTTGAGGCTGTTCAGTTGTACCTGACCAGCCCCGACTGGAACAACGCTAAGGCAGCTCTTGGTGGTTGGTTCTCGGCAAACCTCGGACTGGACACAGCGAACGTTGCTGACCCCGTCAACGCGGTAGCTGTTGAAATCCTCCAGAACGCCTCCACGTTCCGCTTCGACGCATCTGACTTGATGCCCGGAGAAGTGGGCGCAGGGTCCTTCTGGACCGAAATGACCGCATGGATTGCTGAAGACAAAGCAGATCAGGCCGTCCTGGATGCCATTGAGGCAACCTGGCCAGCTAGCTAGTCATACGCTAACTGCGTAACATCAGAGGGGGACTTGCTCACTGAGCAGGTCCCCCATCTGTTGCTTTGATGATGAGGCAGCGAAAGGCGGATAAATATGAGAAATACACTCTGGGAAACTATTGCCCCCAATCTCACCCTTCTGGTGATTTCCTTGGCCGCGTTCGCCGCAGTCATTTATGCACTTTTTCTCATTGGCTCACGTGCATCCGTGAAGTGGCAGGGCTGGCTCCGGTACGGCATCTTTCTCGGTCCCGCGCTTCTTCTCCTTGTGGTGGGCCTGATCTATCCAGCGCTCCGCACCCTCTGGATGTCTTTCATGGACAAAAGCAGCGAGAACTTTATCGGCTTTGACAACTACATCTGGGCCTTCAGTATTCCTGAGATTCAGATCGTTCTTCGCAACACCATACTTTGGGTTATCTTTGTGCCTCTGCTGTCCACACTTATCGGCCTCGCTATCGCGTATATGACCGACCGCATGAAGCGCGCTGGAATCGTTAAGTCCCTCATCTTCATGCCCATGGCTATCTCTTTCGTGGGAGCCAGTGTGATCTGGAACTTTGTCTATAACTTTGAGCCCAGCGAGAACAAACCAGAAATTGGGCTTCTCAATGCAATTAACCGCGGGTTGGGGCTCGAACCCCAGAACTTTCTTCTCACGCCGCCGTGGAATACCTTCTTTTTGATTATCGTCTTGGTCTGGATTCAAACCGGATTTGCCATGGTGATTCTTTCCGCTGCGATGAAGAATGTTCCCGACGAAGTGGTCGAGGCGGCCATGCTCGATGGTGCGAGCAATTGGCGCCGATTCACGAGGGTCACGCTTCCCATGATCAGAGGGACCGTCGTGGTGGTGCTCACCACCATCACGATCGGAACCCTAAAGGTTTTCGACATCGTTCGAACGATGACCGGTGGTAATTTTCAAACCAACGTAATTGCAAACGAAATGTATGCCCAATCGTTCCGGCAACTCAACTACGGCCAGGGTTCGACCTTGGCGGTAATCCTTTTCATTGGTGTGGTGCCCATTATTTGGTACAACGTGCGACAACTGCGCCTGGAGAGGACGGAACGATAATGACTATTCTCACCCCCGCGGCGACCAAGCGAAAAAAAGCTAAAGACGCCTTTTCCTCACCCATTGCCTCTGGCATTGCCATCGTGATTGCGGTTCTGTGGACGATTCCCACTTTCAGCTTGCTCGTGACCTCCATTAGGCCTGAGCAAGACATCAACACTTCGGGATGGTGGACGTTTTTCGTCAACCCCAGCGTGTCCTTTGAAAACTACGAAAAAGTTCTGTTTGTCGGAACGGGTGTTAACCCGCCAATGTTCCAATACTTCTTCAACTCTCTTGCGGTCACCATTCCCTCCGTGATCTTCCCGATCACCCTGGCTGTTTTTGCCGCGTATGCCCTGGCCTGGTTTGATTTCAAGGGCCGAGACTTCATCTTCTTCTCCATCTTTGCTCTTCAAGTGGTTCCCCTCCAGCTCACGCTGGTGCCGCTGCTTCAGCTGTTTGCCAAAGGGTTAGTGATCGGCGAAACCACCCTGATTCCTGCTCTAGGAATCACCGGTACCTATATTCCGATTTGGATTGCCCACACCATTTTTGGTTTGCCGTTGGCGATTTTCCTTCTCCACAATTTCCTGCGTCAGATTCCTCGCGAATTGATTGAAGCGGGACGCGTGGATGGCGCCAACTGGTTCACCATGTTTACGAAAATTGTGTTGCCGCTGAGCATCCCCGCTATCGCGTCCTTCCTGATTTTCCAGTTCCTGTGGGTGTGGAATGACTTACTTGTCGGATTGACCTTTGGCGCGGGCTCCAAATCTGTCGCACCGATGACAGTCCGCTTGGCCGAGATGGTCGGAACCAGGGGTTCTGGTTGGGAAGTGTTGACAGCGGGCGCGTTCGTCTCGATCATTGTGCCGCTGATTGTGTTCTTCGCTCTCCAGCGTTACTTCGTCCGAGGTCTTCTGGCAGGCTCAGTTAAGGGCTAAGGCCTGGAGTGAAAGACATCGCGCAAGAAATGCGCGCTGTCTTTAGGGGTTCGCTTTTGGCTGTCGGCATCCACTCGAATGATGCCGAAACGTTTGGTCCAGCCTTCTGCCCACTCCAAATTGTCAAAGAGTGACCAGGCGAAGTAACCCCTAATGTCGACACCTTGGTCTTTGGCATCAAACACTGCCGACAGGTGGTCGGCGTAGTACTGCACGCGCTGTTGGTCATGGATGCCATCTTCTTCTACGACATCGTCAAACGCGGCGCCGTTTTCGGTGACGAAAAGGGGAACACCGGGTAAGCGCTCCTGTGTGGCGAGCAGTGTCGTGGTGAGACTGGAGGTATCGATTTCCCAGCCCATCGCCGTTCGAGGTGCCCGTGGGACAAAGGAAACGCCGCTAACCCCGGGGTACACGCTGGAATTTTGGCCCACAATCTTCCCTGCATTCGCTGGCGTCGAGGCCACTCGGGTCGGGGTGTAGTAATTGATGCCGAGCCACGAAACGGGTTCGGCAGCCATTC
>JAFMDO010000061.1 GCA_017857245.1 Pontimonas sp. | reverse complement strand
GAAATCCGACGAATCAAGGCTCGGGTGGAATCTGAGCGACTTCCCCAGGGGGCTGATTCCTCCAGGCATCTCAAACTGGGGCGGGGATCGCTCAGCGATGTGGAATGGGCCATTCAGCTCTTGCAGCTCACCCACGGTCACGACTACCCCGATATTCGAACCCCGTCAACGTTGGATGCGTTGCGAGCGCTCACCGGACATGACGTGATAGCCGCTGAGGACGCACAGCAACTCGAGGAAGCTTGGACCCTCGCTTCGAGTGTGCGAACCGCCCTTGCGCTCTATGGAGCGAAGTCGAGTGATGTGTTGCCCGATGACCGGGCAGGGTTAGAGGGAGCCGCACGCTTGATGGGCTATGGCCCACTCAGCGCCAGCGCTCTGGAGGATCGGTATCTCAGGGTCACCCGGCGCTCTCGGGCGGTGTTTGAGCGCCTGTTCTACGGCTAGGAGACGCAGGAACGAACTGGCGGGCCCCATCCCACGATAGGGCCCGCCAGAGATTTCGTTCTAGACGCTGAAATACAACTCGAACTCGAAGGGGTGTGGACGCTGCGCCATCGGCGCGATCTCGTTCTCACGCTTCATCGCGACCCAGGTCTCGATCAGATCCGGCGTGAAAACGCCGCCCTTGGTCAAGAACTCGTGGTCTGCCTCCAACGCCGCCAACGCTGCTTCTAGCGAGGTAGGAAGTTGGGGGATCGCCTTGGCTTCCTCGGGGGGAAGCTCGTAGAGGTCTTTATCCACGGGCTCGTGTGGCTCGATCTTGTTCTGGATTCCATCCAAACCAGCCATCATCTGAGCGGCAAAGGCGAGATAGGGGTTACCGGAGGCATCGGGCGCACGGAACTCGATGCGCTTCGCTTTCGGATTGGTTCCGGTGATCGGAATCCGGATCGCAGCGGATCGGTTACCGGCCGAATACACCAGGTTGATGGGGGCTTCAAAGCCTGCCACCAAGCGGTGGTAGCTGTTGAGGCTGGGGTTGGTGAAAGCAAGGAGCGCTGGTGCGTGCTTCAGGATTCCACCGATATACCAGCGGGCCAGGTCGCTCAAACCGCCATATCCGGCCTCGTCATAGAACAGGGGCTTGCCCTCGCTCCAGAGCGACTGGTGGGTGTGCATTCCTGAACCGTTGTCACCCATGAGGGGCTTGGGCATAAACGTTGCCGTCTTGCCCCACTGCAGCGCCGTGTTCTTGACGATGTACTTGAACTTCAAGATGTCATCGGCAGACTTCACCATGGTGTCAAAGCGGTAGTTGATTTCCGCCTGACCTGCGGTGCCCACCTCGTGGTGAGAGCGCTCCACGATCAAACCGGCATCGGCAAGCTTCAAGCAGATGTCATCGCGCAAATCGGCGATGTGGTCAACCGGGCTGACGGGAAAGTAGCCGCCCTTATACGGGGTCTTGTTCGCCAGGTTTCCACCCTCTTCGTGACGCCCCGTGTTCCAGGCACCCTCGATCGAGTCGACTTCGTAGAAGCTGCGATTCTGACGCACTTCGTAGCGAACATCGTCAAAGATGTAGAACTCCGCCTCAGGAGCGAAGAAAGCTGTGTCAGCGATACCCGTGCTGGCGAGATACTTCTCGGCCTTATGAGCAACCTGACGGGGATCACGGCTATAGATTTCACCGTTGCGCGGGTTGTAAATGTCAAAGAGCATGATCATTGTTTTTTCGTCACGGAACGCATCCATGTACGCGGTGGTGACATCAGGAATCAACTGCAAGTCTGACTCGTGAATTGCCTGAAACCCGCGGATGGACGAACCATCGAAGAGCTGACCGACGGTGAAGAATTCTTCATCGACGGAGGCGGCGGGGATGTTGAAGTGCTGCTGGACGCCTGGCAAGTCAGTGAAACGAATGTCAAGGAACTTGACATCGTTTTTCTTGATGTAGGCGAGTACTTCCGAAGAGTCTTTAAACATTCTCTTCACTCCTATATTCGTGGGATAGAGGGGCCCGAGGTTTCGGACCTGACCCCACAGTACTGGGAGGCAATTAACCGCGCGTTCCCGCAATGTTTCGGCAGTGTTACAGCCTTTTAGACTGAGACCATGACATCACACGAGAATGACTGGCCCGGCAAACGCTTTGGGTTGCCCCAGGAGGGCCCTCGGTCCACACCGACCTACCTTCGAAGAGCCGCGGGACTAGTTGTGGATTGGGCCTTGTCGCTGGGGATTGCAGCGCTTTTCTTCAACTTCGAAGGGTTCGCGATCCTTCTGGTGTTTGTCGTTCTTTCGGCTCTCGGTGGCCTCTTCGCGGCGGGGTCGCCCGGTCACCTCGTTGCGCGCATACGTATTGCACCGATCAAAGGCGGCGCGCTCGGCGTTGTCGCACCGATTGTGAGACCGCTACTCATCACTTTGGTGCTACCCGCGGTGCTGGTGGATTCGGATATGCGAGGGCTTCACGACCGGTTAGTCGGCACCATCTTGGTGGTGCGCTAGCGGGGTTTAGGCGCGCGAACTTTTGACGGGTCCATTCCCTTGGGAATAGGCATCGAATTGCCTTTGGAGAGCGAGGTGAGACGGTGAGAAACGGCGAGGACTTCTGCTTTACGCAGCGTGTTCTTGAAGGAACGCATCTGCTTGTTCAGCTTATAAAGGGGGGTGGAGTTCGCGTCTGTCCCGACGTGAATAAAGTGCACGGGAATTTCGGGAATCGCGCGTAAGACCGAGCGCCGTTCGTCTTCGAGCATCTTTTTGATCTTTGTTTGTGAGCCCTCGGCGATCAATACAACACCTGGCTTCCCCACCGCGCGATACACGGCCTCTTGGGTCCGGGGGTTCACTGCTACCGGGAACTCGCTGGCCTGCCACGTGCGACGTAGGGCGCTGCGCAACACGGCACCGACCGCGCCGGGTTTGCCGGAAATCTCTTTATACGCCGCTTTTTCCGCGCGCTGACCCAAAATAATCAGGGTCACCAGCACCGACAACAGCAGTCCGGTAACGATGTACAGGATGAGGGTGAGGACACTGCCACCGCTGAGCAGCAGTGCCACCGTGATTCCTGCCCCTAAGGGCGCCAGGAAGGTGAGAATAAGGATGGGAACCAGGAGCTTGTCGGTCTTCCGGGTCAGGTTAAGGACCTGCCACAGCTGCTTGATGCGGCCCGGCTCTTTTTCGACCTTCTTCTTTTTGTCAGCCATGGTTTCTCTACATTCCTAGATCGGCGTCAAAGTCGCCTGTTTCAAGGCGATCTTTGACCATGGTGAGGAATCGGGCAGCGTCGGCGCCATCCACGATTCGGTGGTCATAGGACAGGGCGAAGAAGACCGTGTTGCGAATCGCAATCGAGTCATCACCGCCGTGGGTGACCACCACGGGCTTTTTCTGAACGATTCCGGTGCCGAGGATCGCGACTTGAGGCAGGAACACCACCGGGGTGTCAAAGAGCGCTCCGCGGGAACCAGTGTTGGTCAGGGTGAACGTTCCGCCGGCCAGCTCATCGGGGCTGAGATGGTTCGTTCGGGTGCGCTCTGCCAAGTCTGCGATATCGGCAGCAATGGCGGCGATGTTCTTGTCGCCGGCGTTTTTCAATACCGGAGTCAACAGGCCGCGCTCAGTATCCACCGCAATCGAGATGTTCTCGGTGGCTGGATACGTGATCGTTTCGCCCTCGACCACAGCGTTAATAATCGGGTGCACCCGGAGCGCTTCAGCGGCGGCTTTGACGAAGAAGGGCAAGAAGCTGAGCTTCTGACCGGTGGCAGCCAGGAACTGATCCTTCACCGCGGTGCGCAACTCGGCGATTTCGGTGACATCGATTTCCACAACGGTGGTGAGCTGTGCGGTTTGTTGCATCGACGCAACAGCGCGCTCCGCAATCACCTTTCGTAGGCGACTCATCGGCACATTTGTTCCACGAAGTGCCGATGGCTCGACGGTCGTGGGGGCGGCTGCCGCTGCAGGCGCCACTGCCCCGGAGGCAGCAGCGACGATGTCTTCTTTACGGATGCGACCGCCCACTCCGGTGCCGGTAACCGACTCAAGGTTGACTCCATGGTCGTTGGCAAGTTTGCGAACAATGGGAGTGACATAGGGCATGGACCGCGACCCACTGGGGCTT
>JAFMDO010000022.1 GCA_017857245.1 Pontimonas sp. | reverse complement strand
ACACCACCGTGTAGGTAGGGGTTTCATGCTTAGCCAAAGGTGACCCCCGCCTTGCTCATTTCTTCGAGCGCGCTTTGCTCTGTCACAGGCGACACTGCTGCGACAAGGTCTCGCAGCACCCGCACCGAGACACCCGCTTTTCGGGCGTCTAAAGCACTTGCCCGCACGCAATGATCCGTGGCGAGCCCCACCACATCCACTTCAGAAATGGAATGGGAGAAAATTAGTCCCTCTACCGTGTGACCCTCATCGGTCGTTCCTTCAAACATGGAGTAGCTGGGGACCCCCTGTCCCTTTTTCACGTGAAAAGCCACCGCTTCGGTGGCAAGATCGGGATGATATTTCGCTCCATCAGTGCCCGCAACGCAGTGAACTGGCCATGTTGATATGAAGTCTGGATGAGTACCCTCCCCGGCAAAGTGGCCACCGTTGTCATTATCCGCGTCGTGCCAGTCTCTCGAGGCAATAATGAGGGCGTATTCGCCGGCATGATCTTTGAGATAGTCACTAATTCCCCGGGCCACGGCGCCGCCGCCGGCGACGCCGAGAGCACCGCCTTCGCAAAAGTCATTTTGCACATCGACAATGAGCAGGCCCCGCTTAGTCTCCGTGTTGTTCGTCATCATTTAGAAGTCTGCCAGGTTCGCGCCACACGAATACACCCCTGCCACCACGGTTTCCAGGGCCGTGCGGGCATCATCATCGACGGTGCCGGTAGCGAAAAAGGCAAAGACACGATCGGAATCATCGACGCCGTGAATAAATCCTGCTAACGAGCGGGTCCCCGAAATACTGCCCGTCTTTGCCTGCACACGGGAGGTAACGACCGCATTTTCTCCACCAAAACGGTCATCGAGAGACCCATCCACACCAGCGATGGGGAGTGCCTCTGCTAAGAACCCGATACTGCCCTCGCTTCGAAAGACCTCCATCAAAATTCCCGCGATGTATTCGGGGGTGACCTGATTCATTGCAGACAGTCCCGACCCGTCCCTGATGGTGATGCCTTCTGCGCTCACGCCATACTGCTCGAGTGCTTGGTGGAGTGCTTCGCCCACGCTGGACTGGGATCCATCCAAGCCTTCGGCCAAGGACACCTGCCGGGCGAGGAATTCCGCCAGCGTGTTATCGCTTTCTTTCAGCATGTAGGTGACCAGCTCCTGCACGGGCCTCGATTCCACCCGCGCCAGCACGGCGCCTTCCGAGTCAGAGTTTTGGTAACGAATCGTGACGGAACGGGCGGTGTTCCCTGCCGCCTTCAAAGCATCAACAAAAGTGTTGGCAGCCCGGGTAACGGGGTCGTTGCCCCGCGGGCTCATCGCCGCTGCGGGGTTCGAGCGATCGCCATCGACTTGGAGAGCGGTGACGCGGGATAAAAATCCTTTCGCCCGAGCACTCTCTGCCCACGAATCATCCCAGTTGTCCCCTGAATCCCAAAGGGTGGCATCCACAATCAGCTCCGTGATGGACACTTTTGTGCCCTCCTCCAACCCCGCAGAAACCGCTGCGATGGTTTGTTCTGCAAGCTCCGTCACAGACGGTGCTCCCACATAAACGCTTTCGCCCTCGCCCCTGCGGGAGCGAAGTGTGGGGTCTCCCCCTCCCACGAGAACTACTGACTGGGATGTCTCTCCCGCCCGAACTGTAGTGGCAAAGGTGGCATCGGGGCCAAGAGCACTCAGTGCAGCCGCCGCGGTCACTGTCTTGAGCACACTCGCCGGTGCGAGTAAATCCTCAGACGCCCTGGCAAACAGCACCTCGCCACTCCAGGGATCCATCACCACACCGGAGAAAACATCCAGTCGAGGGTCATCAAGCAGAGAGGAAATGGAACACGTGGGGAAGCGGACACTGGCCTGAGGAGTCTGCGGATTCAACCGCCCAGTGACCTGCACCGCTGCCTCTTCTGCCTCCACAACAGCGGGGATGAGAGCATCCACACTGGTGGGGTTTGCAAACCCCAGAAAACCGGCACCCGCGATGGCGCCAAGGCCCACGGCAGCACCGAGTGCGATAGCTAGCACTCGCACAACCCGCGATGCTCGCTTGCGCCCCACCAGGTTTTCGTCGGTCTCCATAACTCAGGCTTTCCGCGCCTGGGAAAGGTCCCCCAGGATGGTGGTTGCCCACTCCGCAACATCGTGAATCGCTACGTCGGCTCGAAGCTGCTTCATGCGCCGCGCTGTTTCACCTTTTTCCATGATGAGCGCCTCCTGCATGACTTTGGTGATGTCGCTCACCACAAAGGAATCCACCAGCAATGCCTCTGGCATCTGCTCGGCAGCGCCTGCGTGAGTGCTGAGAATGAGCACGCCCGTGTCGTTGTGGCGGGCGGCCACAAATTCTTTGGCCACCAGATTCATGCCATCAGCCAGTGAGCTAACCACCATGACATCTGCCACGACAAAAAGCGCCAACATGTCTGTGCGGGGAAGATTTTCCCGCAGATACACGACTGCAGGGCGGCCGGTGACGGAGGGGAAGGTGGTGTTGACCCGCTCGATGATGGCATCGATTTCAGCGCTCAATTGTTGATAGCGTGCAACATTTTCTCGACTGGGGCTCCCTGCCTGAACAAAAACAGCGGTGTCTGCACTCACCGCTCCAGAAGCCAACAACTCCTCAAACGCCAGAAGGCGCTGAGTAATACCTTTGGTGTAGTCGAGGCGGTCGACCCCGAGAAATACCCACTCCGGATTGCCCCAACTCGTTGCATACTCCTGCGCTTTAGCAAGAACCATCGGCTGCGAAGCCGCGGTGGATACCGCAGCGCTGTCAATGGAAATGGGATAGGCGGCGCTGTGGGGAAGGGAAGTTCCCTCTACCGAAGGATTCAGCTCCTGCAGGCAGGCGCGAAAGTGATCCACATCACTCTGGCGCTGGAAACCCACAACATCGCAGGCTCCGAGGCCTTCCAGAAGCTCTGCGGCGTGCTCAAACCCTGCCACGTGTGTGGCATCGGGAAAGGGAATGTGATGGAAATACCCAATGGCCACGTCAGGTCGGAGGCTTCGGACAAACTCCGGCACCAGCATCAGTTGATAGTCCTGGACGAAAACGGTCCCATCTTCGGCTACAACATTGCAGACTCGCTGGGCAAAAAGTCGGTTGACCTGAAGATAGTCTGCCCACCACGCCTCTGAGTATTCGGGATTCACCCCGACGTTGTGAAAAAGTGGCCACAGGGTTGAATTACTCAAACCTTCGTAATGATTTGTTATTTGAGCTTGGGTAAGAGAGACCGGCTGAAGGGAAAACCCTTCCAGGTCCAAGGGTTCTTCACTTCCAGAGAATGTCCCATCCCAGCCCACCCACGCCGCACCGCTTCCGGCGAGCGCTGGGGCAAGAGCAGCGACCAGTCCGCCAGGCGACAGGAGGGGGATTGTGGCGCCGGTGGAATCTTCGCGGTAGGCAATCGGTAAACGATTCGACACCACCACCAGCTTCGGCAACGGTGGTGATGGCGTGAGGGACACGTGAGTGAGATTATCAGCCCGGCATTGGCACTTTTCCTAGACGGGCCGCCAAGCGCCGTTTAGAATAGGGGTATGCGTCAGTTCTTGTTCAGTAGTGCTCTACTGAGTTCTCTGGCAACCGGAATCGGTTTGTTACGCAGAACCTTGAGGTCACCGCTGTCGTGGCAGGTCTGGCTCTTGTGGGCCAGCTGGGCCATCTCTTTGGTCTTGGCGATTGCTTCGGTCATCGATCGCAAGAAACTATAAATTTTCGTGGGGCCGGCTACGGGACTTGAACCCGTAACCTTCCGATTACAAGTCGGATGCGCTACCAATTGCGCCAAGCCGGCGTTACCTGCATGAGCAGGCCTCTAAGAGTACCGAACGAGTGGGTTACTCGCTCTCCTCGAGAGAAGCAACAAAGTTCGCTAAGTCACCATGAACCTCAGGCTGGAACTCTTTTCCGTTGACAAGAACGGTGGGTGTCCCCTTAATCAGCGCGACTTCACTATCCTTTACCGGAACCGGGCCCGAGCTCATCGCGCGGGCCGTAGCCTGACCGACCCAGTTGGAAAACGTCTCCTCCTCAATACAGCTAGCCACTGCTTCAATGTTTTCCACACCACTAGCGCCTGCTATTTCCACCATCTGAGCATCGGTGAGCTCATAACTGGCAGGGGCTTGAGGCTGATTCTCGAACATCAACTGGGTGAAATCGAAGAAAGAATCCGGGGCTTTGTCCGCCACACAGGCGGCGGCATTTGCTGCCCTCGTAGCAAAGCGCGTTCCTCCGGTTTGTGAATCACGGAAAGACAGCGGGTGGTAGGCGACCGTGGCGGTGCCATTTTCCAACCAGGTGCGAAGAATCGGACCATAGTAGCCCTCAAACTGCGCGCACGCGGGGCAGGTGTAGTCAAGAAACACACTGATCGCTGGAACACCATCGGCGTTTGGCTCGGAGGGGATAGGAAGCTCATCGGGCAACAGTGCGGGGGTTTGCGCCGCGGTTAGCCCCGCGCCGATTTTGATGCCATCGCTTTGCATGTTGGCTGGTCCAGGCCCTGGAGGACGCAGTGAGGTCACAATGAGAAGAGTGACAACAGTGACGACGCCCAGCACACCGATGGCCCAGCTCGCCTGGGTCAAGACCTTATTGCGCTTGGAGCGCTTGATTTGTGCTTCGCGCATGGAGCGCGCCTTCTCGCGAGCGTCTTGACGTTTCTCGTTCTTGGTGGGGCGATTATCTGGAGCGTTCATGACCGTTTTCTTCCTGAGGGACCGTAGTTGCCATACCATGCTGACAGAGGAAATCTCGGAGCAAGCTTGGAGCGTGCGCCAACCCGCTATCTTACCCTGGCCTGGCACGAGGCTTTACTGGGAAAAACTGGTGCCGGCTCGGGCGGTGCTGGCATACTAGTTACAACACCGAGCCAACGTGGGCGGGGTGGGTTCCATTCACAAAGGATCGTCCGGCACGTACCTGCCGGTGAAGGAGAAAATCATGGCGTCAGTGACGTTTGACAAAGCAAGTCGTATCTATCCCGGAACAACCACCCCCGCGGTGGACGCTCTCGACCTCAGGGTCGAAGATGGCGAGTTCCTTGTTCTCGTGGGCCCTTCTGGCTGCGGAAAGTCCACGTCGTTGCGCATGCTCGCAGGACTCGAAGAAATCGATGATGGTCGCATCCTCATCGGTGACAGGGATGTCACCGATGTCGCGCCGAAAGACCGTGACATCGCGATGGTCTTCCAAAACTACGCCCTTTACCCCCACATGACCGTGGCAGAAAACATGGGTTTTGCGCTCAAGATCGCAGGTGTCAACAAAGAGGACCGCGCCGCCCGCGTTCAGGACGCAGCCAAGCTGCTGGACCTTGAGCCCTACCTCGACCGCAAGCCCAAAGCTCTCTCTGGTGGGCAACGCCAGCGGGTCGCCATGGGACGCGCCATCGTTCGCGAGCCTCAGGTCTTCCTCATGGATGAGCCTCTCTCAAACTTGGATGCGAAGCTTCGCGTCCAAACGAGAACCCAAATTGCCTCTCTCCAACGTCGCCTGGGTGTCACCACCGTATACGTCACCCACGACCAGACCGAAGCCCTCACCATGGGGGACCGAATCGCCGTACTGAAGGATGGTGTCCTGCAGCAGGTGGGAACACCGCGGGATCTCTACGAGTCCCCTACCAATGCCTTTGTTGCAGGATTCATTGGCTCACCGGCCATGAACCTCTTCGACGCTGATGTTGTCGACGGCGGCGTCCAATTCGGCACTGCCACCGCCAAGGTGGACCGCAAGACTCTCGATGGCGCCACCGGGTCACAGGTCACCGTGGGAATCCGTCCCGAGGACCTCACGGTATCGGCCACCGGCAAAGGAATCCAGGCCACCGTCGATCTCGTGGAAGAACTCGGCGCTGATGGTTACCTTTACGCCAACACCGAGGTTAACGGCGAGTCCATCGAAATGGTCGTCCGCGTGGACGGTCGCAACCACCCTGTTGCCGGTGACAAGATTGCGCTGCTCCCCGTGGAGCATCACATGCACGTGTTCGACGCTGCCAGTGGCGCTCGCCTCACTAAAGAGGCCATCTCTTCAGGCTCTTAGTCGTCGTGCGGGTAGGGCTGCAACGAGAATATGCAGCCCCACCCGCATGGTTAAGGAATAGTCGATGAGCGCCTCGCTCTCCATCACTGCATCGATGGGCAGTGCTGAGCTTTTGGAGCTACCGTGGGATAGTCCTTTGGAGAAATGGCCCAAGGCTGCGGTGGCAGCGCTTCCCAAGGGAATCTCCCGCCACATTGTTCGGTTTGTCCACTTAGGCCCCCACATCGTCGCTATCAAAGAAACGACCCAGGCGCTGGCGGTCCGAGAATATGACATGCTGCGAAAACTCGACCGCCTCGATGTTCCCTGCGTGGAACCCGTGGCAATTGTGTCCGGGAGAACCGACCATACAGGTGACCCTCTTCCCACCGCTCTGGTGACCAGACACCTGAGGTTTTCTCTCCCCTATCGCGCGCTCTATTCCCAAAGTCTTCGCCCCGATACGGCCAGAAGGCTTGCTGACGCCTTAGCGGCGCTTTTGGTGCGTCTCCACATCGTGGGGTTCTTCTGGGGCGACGTCTCCCTGTCCAACACCCTGTTTCGCCGGGACGCGGGGGCTTTTGCTGCCTACCTGGTGGATGCCGAGACGGGTGAATTGATGCCCGGATCGCTCTCGGATGGTCAGCGCGAAAACGATCTGGAAATCGCTCGTGTCAATGTGGCCGGGGAGCTACTCGACCTGCAGGCAGGTGGCCGGCTCGATGAGGACATTGATCCACTAGAAATTTCGGAATCGATCCTGTTGTCGTATCGCTCCCTGTGGGATGAATTGACCGGCTGGGAAAGCTTTGACCAGTCCGAGCGTTGGCGGATCGCACAAAGGGTTCAGCGACTCAATGACTTGGGTTTCGATATTGAGAACCTCAGCATTTCCACCGACGAATCAGGTTCCAATCTCACGATTCAGCCCAAGGTGGTGGATGCGGGTCACCACACCAGGCGGCTTCTTCGTTTGACAGGAATTGACGCCGGTGAAAACCAGGCCAGGCGCTTATTGAATGACCTCGATGCTTTTCGAGCGTTTCACTACCCCCAGGAAGAGGTGGATGAAGAAGTCGTCGCCCACGAATGGCTCTCCCAGGTCTATGACAAAGTCATGAAGGCAATCCCCAAAGAGTTCCGGGGGAAACTTGAACCCGCGGAAATATTTCACCAGTGGCTCGAGCACCGAGGTATGAAGTCACGGGAAGAAGACCGAGACGTGGGGTTCAAGGAAAGTGTTGCCGCCTATATGGAAAACGTGCTCGCCCACAGAAGGGATGAGGCCATGGTGACGGGTCCCCCGACCGAGGCCTTCACATTGCCCAACCCCACCATTGACGTCAACTGGCGGGATCGAATCTAGGCTTTGCGACCCAGGAACCTGGCTCTGGCCACTTCGTAAAGGACCACGCTCGCAGCGATTCCCGCGTTCAGCGACTCCGTCTTGGCAGAAATGGGGATACCCAAGATCTGATCACAGGTCTCCGTGACGAGACGAGACAATCCTTTTCCTTCGCTACCCACAACAACCACTAACGGGGCTGCAGCAATATCGGCGTTGGGGACAAAATCAGTTGCTCCACCATCGAGGCCCACCACAAAAAACCCGCGGTCTTTCAAAGCTTTCAGGGTTTGCGTCATATTGGCAGCCATCGCCACAGGGGTCCTGGCGATAGCACCGGCGGAGGTCTTCCAGGATGTGGCATTGACTCCTGCGGAACGGCGCTGAGGAACAATCACACCGGCGCCGCCAAAGGCTGCGACAGAGCGAACGATCGCACCAAGGTTCCTGGGATCCATCACACCGTCAAGGGCGACGATAATCGGGGCTGCGGTGCGTTTGAGGGCAGCATCTGCCATCTCGATGGGGTGGGGATAGTCATAGGCCGGGATGGTGAGAGCAATTCCCTGGTGGACCGTGTCTGGTCCTGTGACACGATCAAGCTCAGGCCGTGGCACCTCGAGCAGCGGGACACCGTGCCGGTTCGCGAGCGTGAGAGACTCTCGCACCCGGTCATCCATTTCGATGCGGGTGGCGAGGGTCAGCGAGAGTGCGGGGATTCGGGCCCGAAGAGCTTCGAGAACAGCGTTGCGACCCGTGACCATTTCGGCATCTTTACCGAGTGCTCGGGCGGTGCGCTTGGGTGCGCCGGAGCCACCCTTGCGCGCCCTGGCAACGTCGAGTCGCTCTTTGGCAGCCTTTCGTTTCCCTGCGGGGTGCCACCCACGATCTTCGGCTTTAGGCGTAGGGCCTCTACCTTCGAGGGCCTTTCGACCGTGCCCGCCCGTCCCCACCGTTGCCGGTTTTTTGGCTTTTCTGGGGGTGGGGTGTCCTTTTTTAGCCACGAATACTCCAGGTGCTGGTTGTTGGTTCGTCTTGAACGTCGATCCCTGATCGGTCGAGCGCCGCTCGCAAAGCATCAGAAAGGGCAAAGTCCTTTTCTGACTTTGCTTTCCCCCTCAGTGCGAGAATATTTTCTACCAGTGCTTCCAGCACATCGTCTGAGCCCGGGTCCTTGTCCCACTGGGAGTCGAGGGGGTCTAGCCCCAGCACAGCGAGCATCGCTCGCACCTGTTGAGCCGCGGTTACAAAAGCATCGGATGCACTTTCATCAGCGGCGTGATTCCCCTGTCTCACCGTGTCGTGAAGAACGGCCAGCGCCGCGGGTATGCCAAGGTCATCGTCCATGGCCTGGGCAAAAACCTCCGGGATCTCGCCGCCAGCCGTGGTGATTCCCTGGGTTTCAGCCCGGGTGAGGAAAGATTCAATACGGCCAAAAGCTGTGCCAGCTTCCGCAAGAAACCCTTCGTGAAGATCAAGCTCTGATCGATAATGCGCACTCGCGAGGGCATACCGAATAACCAGCGGTCGCGCGTCGGCGAGCATCTCTGCTGCCAAGACACCATTGCCGAGGGATTTAGACATCTTGTTGCCCTGAACCGTCACAAGGGCGTTATGAAGCCAATGGTTGGCGTATCCATCACCGGCAGCGCGCGCCTGGGCAAGTTCGTTTTCGTGGTGGGGGAACCGAAGATCCATACCGCCACCATGAATATCAAAACTGCTTCCCAAATATTTGGTGGCCATGGCCGTGCACTCAAGGTGCCAACCCGGGCGCCCAGCGCCCCAGGGGGCAGACCACGAAGCCGTGTCTGGTTCGCTTGCCTTATGCCCTTTCCAGAGCGCAAAGTCCTCCGGATTGCGTTTAGCACCCGCTTCCATCGAGCCGTGGCCTGAGCCGCTGCGTAAATCCTCGACCTTCTGGTGGGTCAATTCGCCATAGTCGCTCCACTGCGAGACATCAAAGTAGACGTCGCCTGAGCCATCTTTGGCTGAATAGGCATGACCCGAAGACATCAATGTGGAAATAAGTTCCAGCATGCTGGGGATGTCACCCGTGGCTCGCGGTTGCTTTGTGGGCCGTGAAATCCCCAACGCATCGGCGGCATCCTGGAACTCCGCCTCGACGCGTTCGGCAAGCGCCCACCACTGCTCAGCTGAACCACTCGATGCTTCCAAAATCTTGTCGTCGATATCAGTGACGTTGCGCACAACCGTGACCTGAAACCCGCGATATTCCAACCACCTCGCCCACAGGTCATAGACCAGGGCGCTTCGCAAGTGCCCAACATGGGGCGAAGACTGAACGGTTGGCCCACAGACATAGACCGAAACGTGTCCAGGGACTAACGGCGTGAACTCAACGAGTTCATGGGCCTGGGAATCGAACAGTTTGACGGGCACTGCCCCATGGTAGCGAGGATAGAGGGTCCTAAGGCAGTGCCAGACCGACTAGTGATGGGTAGCTCTGCGAAGTACCACGTTTGCGACGGCAGCGATTCCTTCGCCGCGACCGGTGAATCCCAGCCCATCCGTGGTGGTGGCAGACAGTGATACGGGTGCTCCCACGAGTGCGGTCAAGTGTTGTTCCGCTTCGAGGCGACGAGAGGCGAGTTTGGGTGAATTGCCCACAACCTGGACTCCCACCGAAGAAATAACCAATCCGGCTTCCAGCAGAAGCCCCCGCGTGTGTTCTACAAAAACGGAGCTGGGGGCCCCCGCAAATTCCGCGCGATCACTGCCGAAATGGTGACCCAAATCCCCCAGCGACGCGGCTTGGAGAACAGCATCGACAATGGCGTGGATGACGACATCTCCGTCACTGTGCCCCGAGAGTCCTTTTTCCCCCGGCCACACCAGTCCCGCGAGATACAGGGGGCTTTCGTCATCGAAAGCGTGCACATCCATTGCGAACCCCACCAGAGGGGTGTGACTGTGGCCAAGAAGGCTCGCAGCGCGCTCCAGATCCTGCGGGTAGGTGATTTTGAACCCTGCGCTTTCGCCCTCCACCGAATCCACTCTGTGTCCGGCTGAGCGCATCACTTCAGCGTCATCGGTGAACTCACCGGTCACTGATTCGTAGGCCGCCAACAAGAGTCCTGCGTCAAAACCCTGCGGAGTCTGAACCCCCACAAGAGCGTCCCGATCGACGCCGCCTTCTGTTGCCCCGGTTGTGCTGTCCCTGGTCACCAGGGTGTCGACCACGGGAACCACTGGAATGACGGCTGCAGATCCAGCCTCGAGAGCGCTATGGACCCGATCAAATACTGAGGGGGTCATCAATGGTCGTGCAGCATCGTGAATCAACACTCGGGTGACGCCCTCAGGCAGGGCCTGCAGACCTTGGCGAACAGAGGCCGTCCTGGTGTCTCCCCCCACCACCACAGTGACGGGAAGGACCAGACCCTGTGCCAGCGCTCGTGCCGGTTCGACCCATCCTTCAGGCACAACGACCACCACCGAGTGCGGGATGTGCCAGCTCACTGCCTGCTCCAGGGCGTGCCGCAAGAGCGGTTTACCGGCAAGCCCAACAAAAGCTTTGGGAAAAGAAGAGCCCAGCCGCTGTCCGCTGCCAGCGGCAACAATGACGAGTGCCGTGTTCAACGCTCTCGCCCAATGGCCTTAGGAGGCGAGGACTTCGTCGAGAGCGTCGGAGGCTTTTTCCTCATCCGTCTTCTTCGCCAACGCCAGCTCAGAAATCAGAATCTGACGGGCTTTGGCGAGCATTCGCTTTTCCCCCGCACTCAAACCGCGGTCCTGATCCCTGCGCCACAGGTCACGGACAACCTCAGAAACCTTGATGACATCACCTGAAGCAAGCTTTTCGAGGTTTGCCTTGTATCGACGCGACCAGTTGGTGGGCTCCTCCGTGAAAGGCGCGCGAAGAACTTCGAAAACCTGGTCCAAACCTTCTTGCCCAATAACATCGCGAACACCCACAAGATCAACGTTTTCAGCAGGGACTTCGATTGTCAGATCTCCCTGCTTCACATTGAGCTTGAGGTACATTTTCTTCTCACCGCGGACGGTGCGGTTCTTTACTTCGGTAATGGTCGCCGCTCCATGATGGGGGTAAACCACTGTCTCGCCAACTTCAAAAAGCATTCGCTGTGTCCTTTCGCAACTTTCTATTTTACCACAGCCCTTCCCCCTATTTTCCGGGCCAAAAAGCCCCCCGCAGCGGCGGCTCTGGCGAGAGCGAGAAAGGTAATCCCTAGTAAGCTGAGAACCGCTGTCACACCGTGACTATGGCTCCTAATCGATCAGCCCCCGGAGGAACATCCCGTGCGACGCGGTTTTTTTGCCCCCCTGGTTCTCGCCTCGGCGTTGATTTTGGGAGTCACAGGATGCACCTTCACGGCTGAAATTGCGACCCAAAAGGATTACGACCCCTCTGACGGTGTTGGAGCCACCATGGGAAAAATTGCAATCAGAAACGTCCTCCTGGTCACCAACGATCAGGGTGAAGCAAACCTGGTGATGAGTGTGGTGAACACCAGCGGAGCGGACGTTTCCTTGTTGGTTCAATACGACTCTGGCTCAGAGAGAGTCGACTCATTGCTTGACATTTCATCGCTGCCCGCTCTCACCAGGTTCGGGGATGACCCCGCAGCAGGAATCATCATCGAAGACGACGAGGTCTTAGCAGGCTCACTATTCCCGGTGTATTTCCAGTACGCCGATGTTCCTGGCGAACTATTATTTGTGCCCGTGCTCGATGGCACCATGGCTGAATACGAACTACTCGTTCCCTAAGCTTCGAATCGGTATCCCAAACCCCGCACCGTCACAATCAGCGTGGGGTCCGAGGGCGACAGTTCTACTTTTGATCGCAACCGCTTGATGTGGACGTCCAGCGTTTTGGTATCACCAAAGTAGTCAGAGCCCCATACCCGGTCGATAATTTGGCCCCGCGTCAAGACGCGGCCAGCATTGGACATCAGTAACTCCAGCAGCTCAAACTCCTTGAGGGGAAGAGAGACCGCTGCACCTCGAACGAAGAGTTGATGGCGGTCGGTGTCGAGGGAGATCTCGTGATACCCCAGCACGCCACCCTCGGGCTCAGGTTCTTGGGCTGGCCTGCGAAGCACTGCTTTGATACGCGCGAGAAGCTCGCGCGAAGAATATGGCTTGGTCACGTAGTCATCTGCCCCCAGCTCCAAACCCACGACAATGTCCACTTCGGCGTCTTTCGCGCTCAACATGATGATCGGAAGGGAAGAGGTGAGCCTCACCTGGCGGCAGACCTCCGTTCCCGAAAGCCCCGGCAACATCAAATCCAGCAACATGAGATCCGGTGGGTCTTCGGTGAAGGCTTCCACGGCGGAAAGACCGTTGTCCACCACCGCAACGTCGTAGCCCTCTCGGCGCAACAAATACGCCAGGGGTTCACTAAGAGACTTTTCATCCTCGACAACCAGGATTGACGTCACGGCCTTCTGCCCTCTCCCCGTGCGGAGCTTTCTTCCACACTCACCACAGGAATTTCATCAGTGGCGAGGTATTCGGCCGGCCGAGGAATGACCTTCTTTCCCACGGGTGCTGGCAGAACCTCCCCTTCATCGCCTAACTCAGAGCCCACGGGGGCCTGGCGCAAACGGATGGTGAAGGTGGAACCTTTGCCCCATTGCGACCACACCCGAACTTCCCCCTGGTGGTTATTGATGACGTGTTTGACGATGGCAAGACCCAATCCGGTTCCTCCCGTGTCGCGCGATCGAGCGGGGTCACTGCGATAAAAACGCTCAAAAATCCTTTCGAGGTCCCCTTCGGCGATCCCCTGGCCTTGGTCGGTGACAGAGACTTCAATCACCCCGCCTTTAATGCTGGTTCCCACTCCCACCCGCGACTGGGATGGGGAATACATAATTGCGTTGCGCACCAGGTTATGCAGCGCACTCGTCAAGGAGCCAGGATCTCCCAAGACCAAACCACCGCTTGTCGCCGACATGGCCACGGTGATGCCAGATTTCTTCGCCAGAACCGAATTGGTAGCAATGGCTTGTTCGACCACTCGATCGATTGAGACGACCTCGGGGTCTTGAATCGTGCCCAGGGATTGCAGTTTGGTCAACTCAATGATGTCGCTGGTCATTTCCGCAAGACGGTGGCCCTCTTTTTCCAGTGTCGCGGCAAATGCCCGCACCTGATCGGGGTCATCCGCGGAATACTGGAGGGCTTCGGCCAGCAGCGAGACAGCGCCAATGGGGGTTTTGAGTTCGTGCGAAATGTTGGCGACAAAATCACGTCGAACAGAGTCCAGAAGGTACATTTCTGACCGATCATCGGCCACCACCAACATCAAACGAAGTCCCAGTGGCGCGACCCTCACCAAAAGGTGCACCGGCGGTGCCGATGAGGTTTCTCCGGGCAGCTCAAACTCTTCAGAGAGAGGAATACCCTCTTCGCGGGATTCCCGCACTAAGTCGAGGATTGGTTGGTAGACCACGTCGCGGTCAGTGACAAGGCCCAAAGAGATGGCCGACTTAGCCGCCCGGAGCACGCGGTTGTCTGCATCTAAGACCACCCCGGTCGCACCGATCACTTCCAGCGCTGTGTCCACGCCGTGTGGCACCGGCTGTTCCAGGACGGTTTCACCCCGACGGCTCCAGCCCACTGCGGCCCAGACCAGCGCGGCCAAAAGAAGACCGATGGCAACGCCCAGTCCCACACTCCAGCCCGATGACCAGACCCATTCCATCGCTCAAGCCTAGGGTGTTGCCACCGGCCGTTTGGGAGCCTTAGGAGCTAAAGTAGGGTTCAAGCGGAGAGTTAACCCCCGCATCACCCCGCGTTAACGTTGCTGCGAGAGCGTAGTACGAAGGGGTTTGAGGTCAACAAGGAGCAACATGCGCGAGCTTTTTCAACAAGAACTGCACGAAGTCCAGGATCGGCTCGTCGCCATCGCCGGTCTCGTGGTCACTTCTATTACGGACGCGGTCGAAGCCTTCAACAAATCTGATGTCACGCTGGCCGAATCGGTCATTGCCCGGGACAGCATCATCGATGAAGCGGTAAACGAGCTAGACGAGCACGCCATCGCTATTCTTGCACGGCAATCCCCGGTGGCGAGAGATCTTCGCATCGTGGTCAGCGCCTTACGCATCAGCTCGTCGCTGGAGCGGATGGGTGACATGTCGGAGCACCTCGCCCAGCTCGCGCGGTACCGTTTCCCCGACAAAGTGGTGCCCAAGTCCATTCGACCCACCTTCCAAGAGATGGGTTCACTCGATGTCCAGTTGGCGACAATGCTCGTGGAGCTGCTGAAAACTCAAGACACCGCGCTGGCCGAGAAAATCCGCGACGAGGACGACAAGGTCGACAAGTTGCACTTATCCGTCTTCGAAACCGTGTTGAGCGAAGGATGGGTTCAGGGGGCTGAAACTACTGTCGACGCCACCCTCGCATCACGTTATCTCGAGCGGTTCGCCGACCACGCTGTCTCCATCGCGAAGAAGATGATGTATCTCTCGTCGGGAGAATGGAACCCGAGCGAGTCCTAGCGGTTTTTTGCTCCCTGCTTGGCGACAGAAGCAGCACCAGCGGCCGCCGCTGTGGGGTCAAGATATTTTCCAGGGCCCTTGACCTTCATGCCCTTTGTGAATTCATAGACCAAAGGCATGCCCGTGGGAATATTGAGCTCTGCGATGTCGTCATCGCCAATTCCCTCTAAGTGCTTCACCAAGCCACGAAGGCTGTTCCCGTGCGCGACTACCAGTGTCACTTTGCCGACGGCAACATCAGGAAAAATGTCAGAATTCCAATAGGGAAGCATTCGGTTAATCACCATTTTTAGCGATTCGGTCTTCGGAACAAACCCCTCCACGTCGGCATAACGCGGATCCCCCTGCTGCGCATAGGTATTGGTGGGGTCAATAGGCGGTGGCGGAACATCAAAGCTTCGTCGCCAGAGTTGAAACTGTTCTTCGCCAAACTCGGCAAGCGTTTCCGCTTTGTCCTTTCCCTGCAGCGCGCCGTAGTGACGCTCGTTCAAGCGCCAGGTGCGGTGAACGGGAATCCAAAGACGGTCGGCTGTTTCTAGAGCGCGGTTAGCGGTCTGGATGGCCCTCGAGAGCAAGGAAGTGTGAACAACATCCGGGAACAAACCGTGCTGTTTCATCAACGTGCCGGCTCGGAATGCTTCCTCCTGGCCTTGAGCGGTGAGGCGAACGTCCACCCAACCGGTGAAAAGGTTCTTTTCGTTCCATTCAGATTGACCATGCCGCAGAAGAATCAGTGTGTGTGCCATTCCTCCAGCTTATCCAGCGACTCCTAGCCCAGGCGCTGCCGGGGCATCGCTCGTCCGGCATCTTCCGGGACCAACACTTCTTGAGCGGCAGCAATCGTGCCCTCTTTCGTCACCACGCTCACGTCTGCCGCAG
Source organism: Pontimonas sp. (assembly GCA_017857245.1). Lineage (GTDB taxonomy): Bacteria > Actinomycetota > Actinomycetes > Actinomycetales > Microbacteriaceae > Pontimonas. Next base: position 4,108 of record JAFMDO010000022.1, on the reverse strand, counting down.
ATGCTTTTCGCTTGAGCAGTGCCAGAGCGATAGGTCCCAGTTCGTAGTGCCATGCTGCCCGGGTGATATGTCCTACGTTCACACCCTCGCTTTCCACCGCGTCGCCTGAATCCGGCAGGAGCGAGGGGGAGCCATCGAGATGCAAAAGAGTGAGGCGCCGAGGTGGGTGTCCCAAGTTATGGACTTTTGCCACCGATTCTTGTCCCCGATAGCACCCCTTATTCAAATGCACTGCGGTGCGCAGCCAATCCAATTCGTGGGGAAGGGATTTCTCATCCACTTCTGTGGCGGAGGGCCTGGCGGCTGCAATCGATAAGCCCTCCCACGCTTGATCGCTGATGGGTGCTTGGTTCTCGAGTAAACCGGAGGAATCGCTTCCCCACAGGACATAGGTCATGTCCCATCCAGACCCGGGGTGGTCCCCCTGGTGGTACCCCACAGATCCAACGCCCACCTGTGGCCAGGGGTCTCTGAAGGTGATGGGAAAGTGCGCTTCTGAAGCAACCGTCTGGGTTCCCCAGAGTCCTGCAATCACAAAATCTTCGGGGGTGTCAATGACGACGTCCATTCGAAACTTCATCGACTGCAGCCAAGCGGCTGCGGCATCCCGGTGTCCAGGCTCTGTCAACAGCCACGACACCGTGCCATCGTCAGTGACGAGGAAGGAGTGTTCTATCTTCCCCTGGGGGCTGAGGATGAGTGATTCGGTTGTGATTCCTGGCCGAAGGCCCAGAAGGTCTTGACTGGTCAAAGAGTGCAGCCAGGTCAGACGATCTGGTCCCGCGACAGTAACGATGCCGCGAGCGCTGGCATCCCACCACGTTTTCCCCTGGAGAAACGCCCTTTGCGAAGCAAATACATCTCCCCCGCGGGGCTTATCGGGTGCGTGCTCGTGGGGAGCGGGAGCCACGTCTCTAGCGCTGGCCCTTGTAAAGATTGAGCAAAACAATCCCCGACAACCACGCGATTGCTACTCCTGCAAGCACGAGGAGACCGAGGAAGAAGATTTCAATGGCAAGGAGCATGCCCCTATTGTATCTGAGCGAGAACCTGGAAAACGATGGCAAACGCTGCCGTGATCACCACGTTGCCCGTCAACGCTAGCGACAACCTGGAAACCAGACCCTCGGCGCGATAAAAGGCGATCTGTAGGACAAAGGCAACCACAATCGCCGCAGCCAACACCGCCACCAGCCCTTGAAACAACGACCCCTCTGGCGCGAAAACAGTGACCGCCAACGCCCCGGCGAGCATGACGACCCACGCAGGAAGAACGTTGGTGAGGATAGGTGCCATACCCCCATGCTAGAGCCCGGTTAGAATGGGGTCACTGCACAAGCAAGAATCGAGGTGAGCGGTTATGGCAAGCATTCTCGCGCTCAGTTCCGAGGAAGCCTCTGTAGTGCTCCCTGCTCTCAACCTTCTCGGTCACCGTGTTCGCACCATTCCCGCCCAACCCGCTTCGCTGGTGAGCGCACCAGAATCTGACGTTGTGCTGGTTGATGCCCGGAACGATCTCTCTGCCGCAAAAGCGCTGTGTCGAATACTCACCACCACCGGTCTTTCCGCAGCCCTCCTTGTCGTGGTCAGCGAGTCGGGAATGCCGGCACTGAATGCGGAGTGGGGTTTTGACGATGTCGTCCTCGCCACTGCTGGGCCGGGGGAAGTAGACGCGAGAATTCGGTTGCTCACCACCAAGGGGACCGCGGCAGCGGGTGACAACATGATTTCAGCCAGCGGGGTCACCATTGATGAAGTCAGCTACCAGGCGAAAGCAAACGGTCGGGCACTCGATCTGACCTATAAAGAGTTTGAGTTATTGAGGTTTTTAGCAGGCCACCCGCAACGGGTGTTCACCAGGGAACAGTTGCTCAGTGAAGTGTGGGGGTATGACTACTTTGGTGGCACAAGAACGGTGGATGTTCACGTCCGTCGTCTACGCGCGAAGCTTGGTGAGATGGAGTCCCTCATCGGAACGGTCAGAAACGTCGGCTACCGATTCACCATTGCCGAAGCCTCGGAAGAAGTAAAGAACATGAACCAGCCCTCACCCACCAGCCAGCACCCCACTGGCCTCTAGCGACGGTTTCTTCATTCTTTCGCCATCCTGGCGGCGGAGGTGACACAATGACGCCCATGGATGAGATTCGCCCCGAGTATGACGTCGCCGCGGGGGTAGGCGGCGACTTCGCCGAGGACTTCGATGAAATCACACCGCCTCACTCCGACGATCTCCCCCATGACCGTTTTCTCGATCGCGAACTGAGTTGGCTGGCTTTCAACCAACGAGTGCTCGAACTCGCCGAAGACGTGGAAGTCCCCCTGCTGGAGCGAGTGAATTTCTTGGCGATTTTTGCCAGTAACCTCGATGAGTTCTTCATGGTGCGAGTGGCCGGTTTGAAACGGCGCATGGTCACCGGTATTGCTGTCCCCACCAACACGGGTCGGTCTCCCCAGCAGGTTTTGGAAGATATTTCCCACACGGCTCACGCTTTGCAAGACCGCCACGCACGGGCCTTCTCTGACCTCGTGAAACCGGCTCTGGATGAGGCGGATATCCATATCGAATCTTGGAGTGACCTCGGGGATGCCGACCGTGAGCGCCTGGATGAGCTCTTTAGCGAGCAAATCTATCCCGTGCTGATGCCCCTGGCGGTAGATCCCGCCCACCCTTTCCCCTACATCTCTGGTCTCTCGCTGAACCTCTCCGTTCGGATTCGAAACCCCAAGACCGACACCGTCGAATTTGCCAGGCTCAAAGTCCCGCCCATTCTTTCGCGCTTTATTGCTTTGCCCGATGATGGGACCGGACGAGAGCGCTATATCCCCATTGAGGACCTGATTTCCAACCATGTTCAAGAGCTGTTCCCCGGAATGGAAGTCCTCGAGCACCACGAATTCCGTGTGACCCGAAATGAAGACGTGGAAGTGGATGAGGATGAGAGTGAAAACCTCATCCAAGCGCTGGAGCGAGAACTGCTCCGGCGAAGGTTTGGTCCGCCCATCAGGCTCGAAATCACCGATGACATGGACGACGTCACGCTGGAGCTACTCATCGGTGAATTGGGAATAACCAAGCAGGAGGTCTATCGACTACCCGCGCCCTTGGGTCTCACTGGGCTTTTCGAAATTGCTGCTATCGAGCGGCCCTCGCTGAAATACCCACCCCACCTTCCTGTTACCTCAACCCAATTACTCCCCTCCGAGCCCACGGAAGAACCCGATATTTTCCGCTCCATTCGTGCGGGGGACATATTGGTTCACCACCCCTACGAATCTTTTGCGACCAGTGTTCAAGCCTTCTTTGAGCAGGCAGCCCACGACCCGAACGTGCTGGCCATCAAACAGACCCTGTATCGAACCAGCGGGGATAGCCCGATTATTGGTGCACTCATCCGGGCTGCCGAAGCCGGGAAAGCCGTTCTTGCACTGGTGGAAGTCAAAGCTCGCTTTGACGAACAGGCCAATATCTCCTGGGCCAGGAAGCTCGAAAAAGCAGGAGTTCACGTGGTCTATGGGCTTGTGGGGCTCAAAACCCATTGCAAGTTGACGCTCATTATCCGCCAAGAGGTAGACGGAACCCTTGGGCATTACTCTCACGTGGGGACAGGAAACTACAACCCCAAAACCAGCCGGGTGTATGAAGACTATGGGCTCTTCACCGCAGACAAGCAGGTGGGGAAAGAATTGACCCGACTCTTCAATGAACTGTCTGGTTATGCGCTGGAGAAAAAATACAAACGACTTCTTGTCGCTCCGCGATACCTTCGAAAAGGCTTGCTCAACCTCATCAAAACGGAGATCAAAAACCACGAAGCGGGCAAGCCTGCCCGGATTCGTCTGAAGCTCAATTCCCTCGTGGACGAAATCATCATCGATGCTCTCTACCGGGCCAGCATGGCCGGTGTGCCCGTCGAGATTTGGGTCAGGGGAATCTGCACGCTTATTCCCGGTGTTGTCGGATTGAGCGAAACAATTAGGGTCACAAGCGTCCTGGGGCGCTATTTAGAGCACTCAAGGATTTTTTGGTTCGACAATGCCGGGTCGCCCGCTGTCTATATCGGCAGTGCCGACATGATGCACCGCAACCTGGACCGCCGAATCGAGG
>JAFMDO010000021.1 GCA_017857245.1 Pontimonas sp. | reverse complement strand
CGGCACAATAATCACCAGAACCATGGTCACAACGGCAAGGGGAACCATCACCACCACGACGTGGTTAATGAGGGGGTGCAGCGGCAAGCCGGTGACAAGGTCAAATATTCCGGTAGATTCTTCAGGCATGCAGCAAGCGTAGTTTTTATCCTGCGAGCGGGCCAACAAAGGGTCTAGATGTGCCCCAGAAAAGTGGGAGGGAGTAGCGCCATGGATCAGATTCCTCTTGCCCGTCGCATTCGCGCCGGGCTCGATATCGTGGCGGGGTTGACCATCGTTGCGGCCTATGTAGTGCTGCTGACCGATCAGGTACAAGCGGGCACCTTCGAGCCGGGCAAGCATTTCGCCTATTTCACCAACCAGACCAGCTACTCCAACATTGTGGTGCTGTTAGCTGGCGGTTACCTCGCTTTATCCAGGCAAGCAGACACGGTTTTGTATACGACGATCAGAGCCAACTTCGTTGCCTACGCCTTTGTCGTGGGAGTTGTCTATAACGCTTTGCTGCGCGGCCCCGATGACTTTGGTTTTCACAACGAAGTCACCCATGTCATCATTCCGGTGTATTTGGTCACCGATTGGGTGATGCGCAGCGCCCGACCGCGCATTGGCTGGAAGACAGTCTGGATTGGTATTTCCTACCCCGTGGCCTGGCTGGGCCTAACGCTTCTCAGAGCTCCCAGTGTCGAGTGGTACCCCTACTTCTTCATCGATCCCACAGGCCCCAGTGGGTGGGGCGGCGTGGGCATGTACGTGCTCGCCATCGCGGTGGTGTTCGCCGGCCTCATTTCTGCACAGGTTGCCCTCAATCACGCCCAGGCGCGCAAAAGAGAAACCATCCCGCCTTTTTCCACACAGACCACGGTCTCCTATTTGGAAAAGTAGCCAGAAGCCCCCGGCGAAAGGGTCAGTCCTGATCCGGCTTTTTTTTGAGGGTTGAAAAAATACCAAAGCCACCCCAACCGAGCAAAACGATGGTGGCCACCCACGCCAGCGTCGCGTTTGCGTCAAAAGCCTGCTCGCGAATGGTGATCCAGAGAGCAATGGAGAGAACACCGGTAATCAGGTAGGGATTTAGCATCCCTCCATGCTAGACCGGGCAAGGAGAGTCGTCGAAGCGCAGGGGTGTTTGGGAGAGCTACACTTTTGCCATGCCACAGCCCTGCATCGTTATCGCATCCTTCCAGCCCCTACCGGGAAAGACCCACGAGCTCATCGCTCTCATCGAGAGCGTGATTCCCCAGGTTCATCAGGAAGAAGGGTGTGAGCTCTATGCCCTCCACCAGGAAGTCAGCGGAAAACTGGTCATGATCGAAAAGTGGACGACCCAGGCTCACTGGCACGTCCACAACAACGCCCCTTCGGTGGCGGCCATCCAGGCAGGCCTCCCCGGGCTGATTGAGGGCGAGATTGTTGTCCAGGAAATGTATGGACACGAAGTAGGAGACCCGACAAAAGATCGGCTCTAGCTAGCGGGCGCCCGGGGTGCTTGTGGATGTGTGAGAACACGCCTGAGCTACGGCGCAAAATTCCCCTCCGAAGCTAGGCTTAAGGGATGGATACCCTGTATGGTTCCGTCATTATTCGCACAGCCCAGCCTGATGAAGTCGCTGGGCTAATGGAACAATCCAGTGCTCTTTTGAGCTCTCTTTACCCGGCTGAATCCAATCACCTGGTGTCAGCAGAAGAACTCTCCGGCACCAATGCCGTGTTGTTGGGTGCCTTCCTCGGCGAATCCTCTGTGGGGATGATCGGTCTCGTGGACTACCGCGAGGATGGGTATGCCGAGGTCAAACGCCTGTTTGTCTCCGAGGTTCACCGCGGCGCGGGAATCGCCACAGCACTCATGGCCGAAGTGGAAGCACTCGCCATCGAGTGGGGATTATTTCTCATGAGGCTGGAAACGGGAGTGAAGCAACCCGAGTCCCTGTCCCTGTATTCCCGGTTGGGCTACGTCACACGCGAAGCGTTTGGTCGCTATCTCGAGGATGAACATTCCGTGTTCATGGAGCGAACCCTCACCGCATAGCGGTGAGGGGATATCGCCATGACTGTGACTTTGCCCACCCTCTCCTGGGGGAATCCCCTGGCCACCCAACACGCGCTCATGATCCACGGGTTGGGGTCCTCCGCCGCCACCTGTTGGCAAGTAATGGAAGCCCTGGCAGAAGATGGCTATCACGCCGTAGCAGTTGATCTGCGTGGCCATGGTCAAGCCCCTCGAACGAGCACCTATCGCATCGCTGATTTTGCCAGCGACGTGGCCCTGGTCGCGCCTGAACCTGCAAGGCCATGGGATGCGGTGATCGGGCACTCCATCGGTGCAGCGAGCGCGGTGGTTGCCGCGTCACAGCACCCGGACTGGGCCAGACGATTGGTCTTGATTGACCCAGCCCTCGATATCGATGACCACACCCGAAGCGAGGTGTTAAAAAACCAGCGCCTGGGTCACACCCTCCACGGCGTGGAAGAGATCCGGGAGCTTCACCCCCACTGGCATTCCCTGGATATCCAACTCAAAGTCCACGCCCACCAGCAGGCAAGCCTCTGGGCATTGGAGCGAACGGTAATGGATAACTCTCCCTGGAATGTGATGAAAAATGCACACTCTCTCGCCCTCCCCACTCACGTCATCGGCGGGGAAAAAGAACGCGGCAGCATGTTTTATGGACAAGAGGCGGCCGCAATGATTGCCGCCCACACCACCTGGAGCTATGACCTCATCCCCGGCGCTGGACACAGCGTGCATCGAGATAAACCCGAGGAAACCATGGAGTCCCTCCGCAGGTTTCTCTCGCGGACCGAGGAACCCAGTTAGCAGAATCTGGTGTCCTTCAAACAGATCTATCGCAAAGCCCTCGATGGCGTCTCCCTGACCGAATCAGAACACGACGCGGTGATCACCGAGGCAAAGCTCGCGTTTGTCCGAAACCAGAACGTGTTTGCTGATCTCGATCAGGCTGCCTGCTACTCGAATCATTACCCAACAGCGCGCTAAATCATAGCCGCTAGGCGTATATTCATGCCATGACTTTTCTGCGTTTTTCGACTCTTTGTGCACTAGCCACCCTCACCTTGACCGGCTGCTCAGCTGGGGTCGATATCGCCAGTGAGGACGCTTTTGTCTCCGACATGGCCGTGCCCACCCCCGCTGATCAATCGGTCATGATGCTCGATCGAAGCGACGAGATAGGGGTGAGTGAATCAGGCTCGCTTTCTGCAGAGCCCGATGTCATCACCACCGGGTATCTGTCTCTGATTGTGGAGGTGCCCAGCGCCAGTGCTGATGACATCACGGGGCTTGTTGTGGATGCGGGGGGTCGAATTTCCTCGCGCTCAGATTATTCCCCGATAGATTACGGTTCCCCCAGCGCCTACCTGGAAATCCGCATCCCCGTTGGCGCACTGGAGGCAACAGTGGCGGCGATCAGCGAAATCGGTGACGTCCAAGAATCCTCGATCAACACCTACGACGTGTCGTTGCAAAAAATTGACCTCGACGCGCGAATTTCGGTATTGGAATCAGCAATCGAGCGACTGGGTTTCTTGTTGGAGCAGGCCGAAACCACCAGCGACCTCATCGCCATCGAGTCAGCGTTGAGTGACCGCCAAGCAGAGCTTGATTCTTTGAATTCCCAGCGGGAATATCTCAGTGATCAGACGCTCTTTGCCACCATCAGCGTGAACCTGTTCACCTCAGCCGATGCCACCCCCACAGACCCCGAAGGGTTTGTCGACGGAATTCTGCGGGGCCTCGCGAGCATTGTCGCGTTCTTTGCCGGGCTGGTCGTGTGGGCGGGGATACTGCTGCCGTGGGTGGGTTTACTCGCTGTGGTGACAACCCTGCTCTTTGTCATTCGAGCCCTGCGACGCAGAAAAAGCTAGGCTGGCCTGAACCCACAAGGAGCGCTCCATGGCAGCAATTGTCTTCAAAGGCCTGACGAAAACCTATGGCACAGCAGTTGCGGTGGATAATTTTTCCGCCGAGGTGCAACCCGGCCGGGTAACCGGTTTCTTAGGCCCCAACGGCGCCGGGAAGTCCACCGCTTTGCGGTGTCTGGTCGCCCTGGCCACTCCCACTAAAGGTCGAACTCGCATTCTGGGTCGCGGTTACCGCAAGCTGAAAAACCCGCAAACGCGCGTGGGGGTGGTGTTGGACTCGCGGGGCTTTCACCCAGGGCTTACCGCGTATCAAAACTTGAGGGTACTCACCAGCATGGGGGGCATTGATAAATCCAGGATTGATGAAGTCCTCGCGGAGGTTGAACTGGCTGATGCCAGGAACAAAAGAGTCAAAGGCTTTTCGCTGGGGATGAAGCAGCGTCTTTCTCTCGCTTCAGCACTGCTCGGTTCACCAGAAGTCTTGGTCCTGGACGAACCAGCCAATGGGCTTGATCCAGCGGGGATTGCCTGGTTACGCGGATTTATCAAATCCCAAGCAGAAAAGGGCACCACCGTGTTCGTGTCTTCTCACCAACTCGCCGAACTAGAAACGATTGTTGATGATGTCATCATCATCAACAAAGGCAAGGTGGTTGCCGCTGGTTCGGTGGCCGAGGTCACCGGTGGGGAACGCCTTGAAGAAGCCTTTCTTCGCCTGACAGGAAGTGGTCTCTCATGAGGTTGTTGGGTGCAGAACTTCGCAAGATCACCTACCAGCGGGCCATGTGGGGCTTAATGATCGCCGGAGCACTCTTTAGCGTGCTGGGCACCGCCAGCACCCCCGTTATTTTGGCTTCCTCTGAAGATGGCTTGGGCTTTGGCACTCTAGCCGAGCAGAACGTGGTCGACTCTGTCTACGCGAATGCGGTTTCGGGTTACATCTTTGCGATGCTTCTCGGCGTCCTGGTTGTTGCGGGTGAATTTCGCCACGGCACCGCAGTGGCGACCTTTGTCGCCGTCCCCAAACGCGGCCGGGTACTGCTGGCCAAGATGGTCGCCGCCGGGTGGGCAGGGCTGACTCTGCAAGTTGTGGCCACCGGCGCAGGGATTGGTTCGGGTTACATCGCCTTGGGGTTCTATCCGGATGCCGCCCAAGCGTCAGAAGAAATCTTTATCAACACTGCGCTGTCAGGAATTGTCTCCGGTGTGGCGCTCGGGATTCTTGGTGCCGCCATTGGCGCTCTCTTGCGGTCCCAAGTGGTGGCACTGATCGGCGTATTGCTGTGGCTTTTTGCGATCGAGCCCATTCTTTTGCTGCTGGTGCCAGAAGCCGGCAAATACTCTCTCACCGGTTTGATGACCGCGATCGTGTCTCTGGATGTCGAATCTGATCTGGTGAACTTCACCACCGATTCCTTCCTGAGTCCGCTTCTTTCCATTCTGTTCCTCTTAGGCTACGCCTTCGTTTTCGCTATCCTGGCTCTCATCACCAGTATGCGCAGAGATATCGACTAGGAGAGAGCATGGCTAAGGGACCCGAGGATATTCGAGACGTGGCTCGCAAGAGAATCAAGAGCAAAAAGGACTTCACCAGCTACCTCTTTGTGTGGCTTTTTGTTTCTATCCTCGTCACGGCCATTTGGTTCTTTACCAGCCCTGACAGCTACTTTTGGCCGGGTTGGGCGATTGGCGGAATGGCCGTTGCGGTTCCCTTTATCTGGTGGGATGCCTATGGCACGAAGCAATCCATCACCGACGCGGATGTTGATGCAGAGCTGAAGAAAATGGGCGAGAAGCCTTAGGGGGTTCCGAGCCGCTCTCTCAGTGTCAGAACCCGCGCGAGAGAAGCGCGCACCTGCTCTTCGCTGACCACTCCCTCTTGTACCGCTTGCTCGAGAGCTGACAGGACGTCGTCATAGGTCGATAAGTCGGGGTCAACACCCGGGTCAACCGCCATCAACAGTAAGTCATTGCCCGCAGCCAGTGCCGCCACCGCCACAGTTCCCGGATCCGAATACGCAGCCTCACCCGAAGCCTGCAACATCCGAAGGTCATCGGTGATGATGACGCCCTCAAAGCCCAGTTCTTCGCGGGCAATTCTCAACCAGTCATCTGAGAGAGTCGCCGGGTCCTTACTGATCGCTGGCACTCGGATGTGTGCTGTCATCAGAAGCTCTGCCCCTGAATCGATGCCTGCGATAAAGGGAAGCGCATGGGTTTGCAACCACTGGTCATAGCTGAGATCACTGGAGGCGATGGTGCGATGGGAATCGGCAAAGACCATACCGTGGCCCGGGAAATGCTTCAGAGTTTGGGCAACCTCGTCCACGTTTGCCCCGAGAGCCACCCCCACGTGCTTGGCGACCACGATGGGGTCCATAGAAAAGGAACGGGAGTGGATATAGGCGCCGGGGCCGCCACTCACGTCCGCCACGATCCCAAAATTAACATTGGCGCCGGCGCGATCAACGAGTTGCTGCCGGGCAAGAAACGCCTCGGCGGTTGCTTCAACAGAAGTTGCACCCAGCACTCTGGCGCCCGGGAACTGGTCGCCAGAAATTCGTGCCACAGGGGAGCCTTCTTGATCTACCGCCATCACGAGCGGGAAGTCTTGACCCTGGTGAATGGCGCCGATGAGGTCGCGAATCGCAAAAGTGTCGCCTACGAGGTTGCTACCGGTCAGGAGAAAGCCAGCGGCTGGAATCCGGTCAAGAAATTCACGGTGGCGTGCTGGATCCATCCCCGCCACCGTGACGACCATTAATCCAGCAAGCTGGGTGCGCAGGTCCATTCCGGCAATCGCTTCATCGATGCGCTCCTGCAGTGGGTCACTGCTCGCTTCGGGCTCCGGCGAAACAGGCGCCTCTTCCACGACTTCAGCGGGCACCAGTTCCAGCACCACAGGCTCTGGCACGACCACGGGTTCACTACTGGGCAATACACACGAGGTGAGGGCCACGATTGCGAGAAGCGACACCCCGACAGACGCCTTGCGGGTGCGGCTCTTCTCCACCCGCGACGTGTCCTTCACAAACACAGAGTAGTAGTCATCCGGATACCCACACTCGGTGACAGGCGGACGGTGGTGAGCCCTCGCAAAGAAGCTCCGTGTCCGCTATGTGTTCCACACCGCACAACCATGCAGAGCGATGTGGGCGAGAAACAGGGTAGCGGGTCTGTGGATAACGACCGCGTATGACATCCGACTTTCTGGTGCAGCCCAAGCCAATGGAATGAAGGTCTTTTCCCCCACCCCGGGCCTTCTTGCAGATGAGGGGGAAGCGCCTCGCCCGTGTCATTAACCACAGGAAAAACTCTGCGCAACGTAGGCGAAAACCTGCCATCATTGTGTTTGACTTTGTCCGCACAAACAACAGGGAGTGATGATGGCGAATCAACTTCGAGTAGGACTCATTGGTACCGGACGCATTGGACAAGTCCATGCCAAAAGCGTGGTCAGTCACCCCGATACGGTGCTGCATCGCGTCTCCGATGTATTCCTCGAGGGCGCGCAGCAGACAGCACAGGAGTACGGCGGCGAGGCCACCGGCAATCCCGATGAGCTCTTTAGCGCTGGGGATCTTGACCTCATCATCATCGCCTCCCCCACCACCACCCACATTGACCTGATCGAGAAAGCCATCGACGCGGGAATCCCGGCGCTCTGTGAAAAGCCCATTGACCTCGACATCGCAGCTGTTGATCGGCTTCGCGAAAAAGCCAATGCCACCACGGTTCCCATTGGGTTGGGCTTCAACCGCCGATTCGACCCGCATTTTGCTGCGGTGCGCTCAAGGGTTCTGGCCGGGGATATCGGGAACCTGGAACAGCTCCTCATCACCAGCCGTGACCCGGCTCCCGCGTCAACCGAGTACCTCGCGGTTTCCGGCGGAATCTTTAGAGATATGACCATCCACGATTTTGATATGGCCCGCTATTTTGTGCCCGAGATTGTTTCTGTCACCGCCCAGGGTTTCAATCAGTTTTCCTCCGATATCAAGGGGCTTGGCGACTACGACGCGACCGCGGTGGCCCTGCGGGGAAGCAATGACGAACTGGTCTTGATTACCAACTCCCGCCACGCTTCCTACGGGTTCGACCAGCGCGTGGAGGCGTTTGGTAGCGAGGGGATGCTTCGGGCGGAGAACATCACCGACACGAACGTTCAGCACTACACCGCGAACCTGGTCGAGGCGAAGCCGCCGTATCAAAACTTCTTCCTCGAGCGTTACATGGACTCCTATCGAAACGAGTTGGAGGAGTTCATCAAGCGCATTCGGGGCGAGGCCTCCAACACCCCCACGTTCGAAGACGGCCGGATGGCTCTTGTCTTGGCCAATGCCGCCACGGAATCGGCCCAGACGGGGACCACGATTTCCGTCTCCGCCAGGTAGAAGAATTTGTAAGGACAAAGTACGATTGAGTGTCCGCCCAGATGAAGTGATTTTTTATGACTAGTGCTCCAGCCCCTATGCCGCTTGATGTTTTGACGATGGGGCGCGTGGGAATCGATCTTTACCCCCTGCAAAGCAATGTGGGGTTGGATAAAGTCACCAGCTTCGGCAAATTCCTGGGCGGAAGCCCTACCAACGTCGCCGTCGCCACAGCGCGGTATGGCAGAAGCAGCGCCGTAATTACCCGCACCGGCCCTGACCCACTCGGCGTCTATGTGCGCGACGAGCTGGAGCGCTTAGGGGTGAGCTCTCGCTATGTCTCTGATGTTGAAGGGCTCAAAACCCCCCTGGTGTTGTGCGAAATCTTCCCACCCGATAATTTTCCGCTGTATTTTTATCGCGACCCTGTGGCACCGGATCTCATGATCAGCGCTGATGAACTCGATGAAGACGCCATCAAATCGGCAAACATTTTTTGGACCACTGTCACCGGGCTCACCAGGGAACCAAGCCGGTCTGCGCACCACCACGCCCTGGCGGTTCGTGCGCGCGCGGAACACACGATCTTGGACCTGGATTACCGCGCAGAACTCTGGGAATCAACCACTGATGCCACCGAGCAAGTGCAGAAAGCCCTGGAGAAGTCCACGGTGGCTATCGGTAACCGCGAAGAATGTGAAATTGCCGTGGGTGAGACCGATCCCGACCGCGCTGCCGATGCGCTCCTAGAGCGCGGCGTCTCGATTGCTGTTGTGAAACGCGGCCCCAAAGGAGTGATGGCAAAAACGGCCTCCGAGCGCATCGAAGTCGAACCCTTCGCCGTGGACGTTGTCAACGGTCTTGGTGCCGGGGATGCCTTCGGTGGGGCTTTGTGCCACGGACTCCTCAGCGGCTGGGATCTCGAAAAAATCCTAAGGTTTGCCAACGCTGCGGGGGCCATCGTCGCCGGGCGCCTCGAGTGCTCCACTGCCATGCCCTTTGAAGAAGAAGTTCTCACTGCCTTGGAGGTACACCATGTCTGATATTGATTTCATGGCGCTGCGCGCCACGAGAGCGACCCAGCCTGAGGCTATCGCCCAGGCGCTCGCTTCTCGAAGCAGACGAGACATCGTCAGCGGCGATGGACGCCTCATGATCGTGGCGGCAGACCATCCCGGGCGAGCAGCGATGGGCGTCGGGAGCGAGGCCATGGCGATGGCGAACCGCGAAGTGCTCCTTGAGCGCTTAGCTGGTGCTCTAGAGAACCCGGGAGTCGATGGCGTCCTTGCTACCCCCGACATCATCGATGATTTAGCGCTCTTGGGCGCGCTCGAGAACAAAATTGTCGTGGGTTCGTTAAACCGGGGCGGACTTCGCGGGTCATCCTTTGAAATGGACGACAGATTTGGCGCCTATTCCATCGATTCCCTTGCGCGCGCTGGTCTTGATTTTGCCAAAACCCTCACCCGAATCAACCTCCAAGACGTCGGAACAGCCGACACCCTGATTGCCACCGCGGAGGCTGTGAATGATGCGGTGGCCGCACAGATACCGATCATGATCGAGCCCTTCATGAGCGAGTGGGTGGACGGAAAAGTCACTAACGTGTTGACCGCTGAAGCTGTCATTCACTCCATTGCTATTTCCGCAGCACTCGGAGGATCCAGCGCCTACACGTGGCTCAAGATTCCCTTTGTCCCGGACATGGCGAGAGTGATGGAATCCACCACACTTCCCACGCTAATCCTTGGCGGGGATAAACAAAGCGACCCCGAGGCTCTTTACTCCGACTGGGCCCACGCTCTCACCTTGCCAGGCGTTCGTGGCCTTGTGGTGGGAAGAAGTCTTTTATATCCGGCCTCAGGTACTGCCGCTGATGCCATTTCCCGTGCTGTCGATATTGTCCACGGCTAAAATGAGCCCAAATAAAGGAAGCCACCATGACTAACCCCATCATCAACCACCACGTCGGCGGGCAAGAGTTTGTTGGCGAATCTGAGCGTTTTGCCGATGTTTTTGACCCCGCACGCGGTGTGGCAACAAAATCGGTTCGCTTGGCGACAACGTCAGACCTAGATGCAGCGGTGAAGATTGCACACGCCGCATTTGCCTCGTGGTCCAGGGTCTCCATGACTAAGCGGGTTGCGATCCTTTTCAAGTTCCGCGAGCTACTCGAGGAACGAAAAGGTGAGCTGGCTGCGATCATTACTGAAGAGCACGGCAAAGTGCTCTCCGATGCTCTGGGAGAAATCACGAGAGGACAAGAGGTCGTGGAGTTTGCCTGCGGCCTCCCCCACCTGTTGAAGGGCGACTACTCCCTGAACGCGTCCACTGACGTCGATGTGTATTCCTTGACCCAGCCTTTGGGTGTGGTGGGGATCATTAGCCCGTTCAATTTCCCCGCGATGGTCCCGATGTGGTTCTTCCCCGTCGCCATTGCTGCCGGGAACACCGTGATCCTCAAGCCCAGCGAGAAAGACCCCTCTGCTTCCATGTGGATTGCTGACCTGTGGAAAGAAGCCGGCCTTCCCGACGGTGTCTTCAACGTGGTCCACGGCGACAAGGTCTCTGTTGACGCCCTTCTCGAGAACCCCGATGTTGCCTCCATTTCCTTCGTGGGTTCCACCCCGATTGCCCAGTATGTCTATGAAACAGGCGCCAAGAACGGCAAGCGCGTCCAAGCACTCGGTGGTGCGAAGAACCACATGCTGGTTCTACCCGATGCCGACATTGACTTAGTTGCTGACTCCGCAGTGAACGCAGGTTTTGGTTCCGCGGGCGAGCGCTGTATGGCCATTTCCGTGGTGGTTGCCGTCGATCCCATTGGGGACACCCTGGTCGAGGCGATCCACACCAAAATGTCGGCCATAAAGGTCGGCGATGGACGACGCTCTTGCGATATGGGACCTCTGGTCACCAAGGTTCACCGCGACAAGGTCGCCTCTTACCTGGACATCGCCGAAAGAGATGGCGCCACGATTGTGGCCGATGGCCGCAGGGTGCAGCCCGACGGTGACGCCGATGGCTTCTGGTTGGGACCCACCCTGATCGATCACGTCCCCACCACCTCCAAGGTCTATCAAGAAGAAATCTTTGGTCCGGTGCTTTCCATTGTTCGAGTGAAAACCTATGAAGAGGGTGTGGCGCTGATCAACAGCGGAGCTTTCGGTAATGGCACAGCAATCTTCACCAACGATGGTGGAGCTGCGAGAAAGTTTGTCGTCGACATCGAGGTCGGAATGGTGGGCGTGAATGTGCCCATACCCGTACCTATGGCCTATTTCTCCTTTGGCGGGTGGAAGCAGTCACTCTTTGGGGATTCCCGTGCCCACGGCGCAGAAGGTTTCCGTTTCTTCACCAAGCAGAAGGTTGTCACGTCGCGATGGTTGGACCCCAGCCACGGCGGTCTCAACCTCGGCTTCCCCCAAAACTAGTCGTGGCTAAGGTCGCTCTGACCGGTGGCACAGGATTCCTGGGCAGCAACATCGCCGAGGTGCTCGGAACCGCCGGTCACGATGTCTTGGTGCTGACCAGGGCAACGCCAACAATGGCGGTGCCCTGGAACTACGAAGTACTCGATACATCGGATTCTGGTGCGGTGGCGTCGGCTATTGCCGACTGTGACGCTCTCGTGCACACGGCGATCGCTAACGACTTCCAGAATCTGGATGCCGAGACCGCCTATCGCGCCTATCCAGGGCTCACCCAAGCCGTGACCTCGGCTGCGGTAACGGTGGGGGCCAAGCCGATCTATATTTCCACCGACTGGGTAATGGATGGCAGCTCTCATAAGGTTCCCGAGTCCAGCTACGGCAGACCCGTGAACACCTACGGTTTCCTGAAAGCCCTGGGCGAGCAAGTCATTCGCGATCTGGCACCTGAAACCGGCGTGATCTGCCGCATCGGCGGTGTGATGGGTCGAAACCGATTGGTGGCGGAACTGCCCAGGAGCCAAGATGTCGGCTTTGGCTATTTTGTGACGGCGATGGTAAACGCCCTGCAAGCGGGGGAAACATTTTTGGTCTTTGACGGCCCGGGCGTGAACACAGTGGCAACACCCTCACTCGCCTCGGAAATTGGTGCCACGATTCACCGCATCATCGAGCGAGAGGCATCGGGGTGCTTCCATGTTGTCGCCGATGATGCCCTCACTCGCAGAGAACTCGCCGAACAAGCCTGCGACGTCTTCGGCTTGGATTCATCCCTGTTGCGCTCTGGCCCGCCACCTGCGGAGGCACTCTTTAGTGAACCTGTTCCCATCGACACATCGCTGGATAATTCGCGGGTCAAGTCAGAGCTTGGCGTGGGGAAAGTGAACGTCAAAGATTGCTTGAGTGCTCTCGCTGCAGAAGCAGACGGAGCGCTTCACCCTGTTACTGCCCTGCAATAAGGGACAGTAACAGGGAAGCCACTACTTTCCGAGGCGAACAGCCTGAATTTCTTTGGTGAGCGTGTCCAACTCAGCGCCACCGGCCATGGCTTTGGTGAGCTCGTCGAGTTCCACTTTTGCTCGCTCATACTCGCTCGCCAGCTGGCCACGGTTGAGCAGATAGAAGTAGTCACCCACGAGATAGGCGTGGTGAGGGTTGTGGGTGATGAAAACAACGGAAACACCGCGGTCCTTCGCTGCCAACACATACTTCAACACGATTCCCGACTGGCGCACACCCAAAGCGGAGGTGGGCTCATCCAGAATCAACACGTTCGCCCCGAAATACACGGCGCGAGCGATGGCCACAGCCTGGCGCTCTCCACCAGACAGCGTGCCGATCTGCTGACCCGTGTCGCGAAGGTCGATGCCCATTTCCATCAGGTGCTTTTTAGCGAGCTCCTGCATTTTCTTGACATCGAGTCGACGCAGCGGACCCCAACCCTTGGTGATTTCATTGCCCAGGAAGAAGTTACGCCAGACCGACATCAACGGGATGGTTGCTAAGTCTTGATAGACCGTCGCGATTCCGTTGGCAAGGGCATCACGGGGAGACCCAAATGTCATCGGAACGCCATCGACCTCGTAGACGCCACTGGAGGGCTTGTGCACACCAGAGAGGGTCTTGATCAGCGTGGACTTACCGGCACCGTTATCTCCCAAGATGCAGGTGACCACTCCTTTGCGGACTTTGACGGACACGTCAGAGAGCGCGATAACGCTTCCGAATGCTTTGCCTACCTGTTTCAGTTCCAAAGCGATATCAGTCATCGTTTTGCTCCTTTTGCTTTCGTGCCTATCCAGGTGTTGACCAACACTGCTGCCAAAAGAATGACGCCGATGAAAGTCCAACGCCAGTCCTGATCCCAGAGAGCGTAGGGAATACCGATGTCAGCGATTCCCATAATGGCCGCTCCAATGGACGCTCCAATAGCAGAGCCTGCACCACCCATGAGGAGCGTGCCTCCCACGGCTGCGGCAATGATGTAGAAGAACTCCATACCCACGCCCTGCCCCGCCTGCATGCCCTGCAAACGAAGCACGAACATGATTCCCACAAACGACGCGGACAACGAGGACATCATGAACAAAATAATTTTGGTGCGATTGACCGGAACTCCGGCGTTACGGGCGGCGACTTTGTCACCACCGGAAGCAAAGATCCAGTTTCCAAAGCGGGTCCTGGTCAGCAACCAGGTGGCAAAGATCGTGGCAAGAATCCACCAAATGATGGACACCTGGAAGTTCGAGGTGCCGATCATCATCTTGGAGGCGAAGATCGCGTGCGCCTGGTCGAAGCCGTTACTGTCTTCGACGTTTGCTACCCGGACCGTTCCGGTGAGTTCTTTGGTGACAGCCAGGTTCGCACCGCGCAACACGAAGAAGGTTGCCAGTGTAACGATGAAGGAGGGAAGTCCGGTATTCACGACGACCATGCCGTTGATGAAGCCCACGAGAAGCGCGAAGGCAAAGACAAGAGCGATGGCAACCCAGACATTGAGGTTGTACTCCGTAGTGAGCAACCCGGCCATCAGTCCGGAGGTGCCGACCATGACTCCGGTTGAGAGGTCGAATTCGCCTCCGATCATGAGCAAGGCGACAAACACCGCGATGATTCCGATCGGGGCGGCAATATCCGTCCATCCGGCGGTGCCGCCGATGGCGGCAAAGTTTCCTGTGGTGTCAACGCTCCAGAAAAGGAAGAAGATTACACCGGCGCCGATCAGCGCACCTAATTCGGGGCGCTGCAGCATTTTTGTAGCGAACGAGGTTTGCGACACCCGCTCGTCTTTTATTTGAGTCGTCATTGTCTCTGTTTCTCTCGGTCGTGCAGAAGGTAGTAAGCACGTGAGGGGATTGGCTAAGGCTTACCCTAGTCAATCCCCCCAGCGCATGAACTGGTGTTACTTAGCGGGTACCCGCTGCAACCAATCCAATGACCTGCTCAACGTTGCTTGCGTCAACGAATCCAGGACCGGTGTACATCGGCAGTCCACCACCAAGCGAGTGTGCGTTGGTAGCGTTCAAGTACAACAAGACGACCGAGAGGTAGCCCTGTGCGTACTGCTGCTGGTCGATGGCGAACACGATGTCTCCAGCGGAGATGGCGTTGAGTGCGTCCTCGGACATGTCAACGGTACCGATGAAGATGTCGCGGCCCAGGTCCTGAACGGCGGGCAAAACAGCCTTGGCTGCGATGTCTGCGTTCAGTGCGAAGACTGCGTCAATCGTGGGGTCGGCTTCGAGAGCTGCCTTGATTTTTGCGGATGCGGCCGTGAGGTCCTGCAGTCCACCATCAAGGTTGAAGTCGGTTACGGAACCCGTTGAGGTTTCGCGTGCACCGGCACAACGGTCGGTCAGTCCAACGTTCGCTGCTTCCTGAATGGGGCAGAGGATGTTGGTGGCACCGAGGTCGTTGAACTTGTATCCAGCTTCGCGACCGGCGACGATTTCGTCCTGGCCAACGTGCGTAAACGCACCGAGGCTCTTGAAGACATCAGAACCGGAGTTCATGGTCACGGTAGCGATACCTGCGTCGGCAAGTCCCAGCATGGCCTGCTCGATTGCACCGGGGTCCGGAGCAGAAGCGGCTACACCAGTACAACCAGCGGAGACAGCGCCCTCGATGGTTGCGGCCTGACGTGCAGAGTCGTTGGTCGAGCCCTGGTAATCAATGGTGATTCCGAGGTCTTCTCCAGCTTTTTCTGCGCCAGCCTGTGCGACTGACCAGAAGGTTCCACCATCGCCGTGCGTGTAAACACAGATCTTGATGTCGCTTACGGCAACAGCCTCAACAGTTTCAGCTGCGGCGGTTTCGGTTGATGCAGTTTCACCGGCATCGCTATCAGTTCCCGCTGCACAACCGGCGAGAGTGAGAGCAACAACACCGGTGAGAACGGCGAGTTTTTTGATATCCAAAATACGGCCTCTCATCCTTGAGTTACTTAGTTTTCCAAAGAGTGCATCCGAACAGACACACCGAGACCTAGTATGTACTTTGTTATGACATAGTGGGGAAACGAAACCCGAGATGTTATCGAATAGTGACCTTTCGATCCGGAGTCGCTCTGGGTCAAAATGGCTCTATTTCAGGCTTTTTTGCCCCCATTTTTGCTGCCAGCGACATTTCCAAAGGTCAATTTTTGTCACCTATGGGTGGTGGCAACGGCCTAATCTATGCCTACACTTTGTGATAACAAAGATTGTTTGCTTGACACAGGAGGCACCGTGGCCACCCCCGGACTACTCATTAATAACGCGTGGAAACACCCCGCATCGTCCACTATCCACACTGTCGCCTCGCCCTTTTCTGGCGCTGCGCTGGGTGAAGTAGTGATCGCCAGCGAGAGCGATGTGGATTCTGCGCTTGAGGCTGCCGTTGCAGGAGCCAAGCTATGGCGCCAAACTCCCGCTCACCAGCGAGCCATAATTCTGCTGGAGGCCGCCAGGATTGCCGACACCCGCAGTGAAGAACTAGCGCGGATTATCAGCAACGAAATGGGCAAAAGTATTCGGGAAGCCAGGGGCGAAGCTTCACGAGCGGGAGAAATCATCCGGCTCTCGGCATTCGAAGGCGCCCACCGGTATGGCGATTCGCTTCCCCTGGATGCCAACGCGGGTACCGGTTTTGACAAGATCGGTTTCACTCTTGCTCAACCCGTCGGTGTTGTGGTCGCGATTACGCCTTTCAACTACCCCTCCCTCCTCGTGCTGCACAAAGTAGGTCCCGCCTTGGCCGCGGGAAATGCTGTCATCCTCAAGCCAGCACTCACCGCCCCCCTCACCGCCATCGCCCTGACGCAGTGCTTCCTCGATGCGGGGTTGCCACCGGGCGTACTGGGGCTCCTCAATGGCCCAGGGGCACGCCTGGGCGAAAAGCTCATCACAGACCAAAGGGTGAATAAGGTCTCCTTCACTGGCTCCACTGCCGTGGGAGACCGGATCACCCGAATCGCAGGAATCAAGAAGCTCTCGCTGGAGCTTGGGGCATCCTCCCCCGTGATCGTGACGAAGTCTGCGGATATCGAACAAGCAGCACACTCCATCACGCTGGGCGGCTATGTCAATGCCGGCCAAGTATGTATTGCTGCCCAACGCATCATTGTGGACCAGGCCATCGAGGCAGATTTCTTGGCTGCCCTCACACCCCGCGTACAAGCGATTACCGTAGGGGACCCCGCCCTCGATGACACGATGGTGGGAACCCTGATTTCAGAAGCAGAAGCGATCCGGGTGGAACACGCCATCCAAAAAGTGGTCGCCGATGGCGCCGCACTGATCACCGGTGGGCAGCGAGAGGGAACCATCCTCACCCCCGCCATCGTTCGCAATGTCCCAGGTGATCACCCCTTCGCCCAGGAAGAACTGTTCGGTCCTGCCGTTTCCGTCACGACGGCAGAAAACTTTGAAGACGCTCTGCGCCTGGCTAATTCGACCGAGTATGGGTTAGGAGCGGGAGTGTTCACCCACGACCAAGACGAATCCATTCGAGCCGTGCGCGATATTGACTCCGGCATTGT
Organism: Pontimonas sp.; assembly: GCA_017857245.1. Lineage (GTDB taxonomy): Bacteria > Actinomycetota > Actinomycetes > Actinomycetales > Microbacteriaceae > Pontimonas. The sequence goes on along the minus strand of JAFMDO010000021.1, from coordinate 3,032 downwards.
TCACATCAACTGGACGCCCCTGTGGCGGGCGGACCTGATGCCGTACGGTGGCATGAAATCCAGTGGTATCGGCAAAGAAGGGGTCAGGGCCGCGGTGAACGAAATGACGGACTGGAAGACTGTCATTCTGCATTCACGTGTCCAGTCCTAACCCGAAGAAAAGGAGATTGTAATGAGCACAGGCCCATCAGGAAAAACCATCCGCCTGACCGTAGCCCAAGCGCTTGTAAGGTTCGTTTCGGTCCAATACTCCGTTGCGGATGGCAACCGCCAACGATTCATCCCCGCAGCACTGGGTATTTTTGGCCACGGCAACGTCGCCGGTCTGGGTCAAGCCTTCGATCAATACAGCGATGACTTACCTTTCGTCCAGGGTCGCAACGAGCAAGGCTTAGCCCACGCCGCCATTGCTTTCGCCAAGGCCCGGCGCCGACACCAAACCCTCGCCGTCACCGCATCGGTGGGTCCCGGGGCCATGAACTTGGTTACCCCCGCAGCGCTGGCAACAATCAATCGCCTCCCCGTCTTGCTGCTTCCCGGTGACACCTATGCCACCAGGCGTCAAGGCCCGGTCTTGCAGCAGTTGGAGCGACCAGGCGAACCCGAGGTGACGGTCAACGATGCTTTTCGTCCCATTGCACGCTTCTTTGACCGCATCACTCGACCGGAACAACTCTTGGTGTCACTTCCCCAAGCGTTCCGGGTTCTAGCAAATCCTGTGGAAACCGGGGCCGTCGTGGTGTCACTTCCTCAAGACGTTCAGTCCCACGCCTTTGATTACCCCGTGGAGTTTTTTGAAGAACGCGACTGGATCATTCGTCGCCCGACACCAGATGTCGACGAAATCGCGGCGGTCGCTGCGCTTATTTCCCAGGCAAAAAAGCCGATTCTGATTGCCGGCGGCGGAATTCACTACTCAGGTGCAACAGCAGAGCTCGAGAAATTTAGCCACGACACGGGAATCCCGGTGGCCGAAACATTCGGCGGGAAAGGTGCTATCCAACATCCCGATCCGTGGCACCTTCAAGGAATCGGGCTGGAAGGAACCCCTCATACCAATGCCCTGGTGGCCGAAGCTGACCTAATCCTTCACGTGGGAACCAGGCTCAGTGACTTTGCTACCGGTTCGCAGTCGATGTTTGATAACCCCGAGGTCACCTTTGTGTCTCTCAATGTCACCGAAGGTGATGGCATCAAACAGGGTGCTACCACCATCGTCGCCGATGCCAAGAAGGGCCTCGCAGCACTCGGGAGTGCCCTGGGGTCGTATCGTGTGCAGACATCCTGGATGACTCAGGTCACCAGCGCGATGGCGGAATGGTCCGCTGTGCGAGTGGCGGCACTGGATCCCGACGTGGCCTTCGACCAGGCCACGTTGCCTGATTCCGACACAACCGATGCCATCCTGACCCAAGGCCAACTGATCGGAATCATGCAGGAAACCTCTTTGGAGGGCGACATCATTATCGCCGCGGCGGGAGGCCCTCCCGGTGATCTCCAGAAAGTCTGGGATGCCACAAACGGTCGGCACTGCCACCTGGAATTCGGATTCTCCTGCATGGGATATGAAATTCCCGCGGCAATCGGCGTTCGCTGGGCAACACCGGATACGAAGACGCGGGTGTTGAGCTTCATCGGAGATGGCACCTTCGTGATGGCGCCAACGGAACTGGTGACCGCCTGTCAAGAACATCTGCCCCTGACCATTGTGGTGGCGGAAAATCACGGCTACCAGGTGATTAGACGCCTGCAGATGTGGCGAACCGGTTCGCACTTTGGAAACGAATTCCGCTACCGCGAGGGCGACTCCATGGTCACCGAAAAAGGCGCCGGACGCCTCGATGGCGGATATATCGACATTGACATCGTCAAAATGGCCGAGGGTATGGGCGCGAAGGCACTGCGGCCCGTCACTCCCAGCGATGTCCGCCAAGCTCTCTTGGAGGCCAGAGACCACGATGGCCCGGTCGTGATCGTTGTTCCCACTATTCCCCACGCCAACCTTCCAGGCTCAGAAGTCTGGTGGGATGTTGCTCCGGCGGAAATATCCGACCAGCCTTGGGTGGCGGATAAGCGCAACGAATACGAAGCCGGACTGGCCCGACAGAAGTGGCACGGATGAATAACGCTCCCGCAGTGGAACGGCTTCGCTCCGCACTGAGCTCTTCCGGGCTGAGCCCCGGCACGTTTCTGGGGCTTGGGTCCAGCCCGGCCATCGAAGTGGCAGCACTGGCCGGATGTGAGTGGGTCGTTCTCGACTTGGAACACGGTGGCGGAACTCTCGATGATGTGGGATCTAGCGTGCAGGCCGCGAACGCCGCCGAGATCGGGTTGATTGTGCGCGTCCCCCAGCCAGAGCGCGCTGTTGTGGGGTGGGTGCTCGACCAGGGGGTGGCTGGAGTGATGTTGCCTCGCATCGAATCGCTTGACCACGCAAGGGAAGCAAGCTCCTGGTTTGACTACCCGCCATCGGGTCAACGAGGGGTTGCTTCCTATACCCGCAGTGCGGGATGGGGCGCACATTCGGTGAGGGACACCTCCCGCGGGGTCTGCATGGTTCAGATCGAAACCACCGGTGCGCTGGAAGCGGTGGGCGACATCGCTGCTGTTCCGGGAGTAGATTCTGTTTTCCTAGGACCTTTAGACCTCTCCTTTGCCTTGGGGGTGCCCGAGGACTTCGATCACAAGGACTTCATTGTTGCGATGAAGCACTTCGTGCGCGGGGCGCAGAAGGCAGGGATTCCCGCCGGTTCCCTGATTTCTGATCCGGCACGAATCGCATCAATGCAGGCCTACGGTCTTGACTTCCTGGCGCTGGGATCAGATGCCCTCGCCCTGCGTCGAGCGCTGACCGACCAGGTGGCCGAGGTTGCTGCCCTCGGAAAAGGGCGGAGCTAAACCAGCCGTGGTGACCAAACTTCCCGTTGTCGTGGGCTTAGGCCCGGTGGAGGCGAGCATCGTGGATCCCGTTTTTAGCGGCCACGCGCGTTTCGTTGCCGACCCTGGGCCAGCTGATCTGGCTCTGGCAGTGG
>JAFMDO010000060.1 GCA_017857245.1 Pontimonas sp. | reverse complement strand
ACATACTCGAAGCTCATGCAGTGGTTGGCTTCTTCCCACATCTGCTTGGCGAGGTAGAGGTGCGCCTCGGGAGCGTTGATGTAGGGGTAGACACCGAAGGCGAGGGCCTTGTTGACCAACAGCTCGCTGGGGTTGAAGTAGCTCATCAAGAAGGTAATGGCGTGACGTTCTTCATCCGTCATCTTCTTGAAGTCTGCGATGTCCTCGCCCAACTGAATTTCGTTGGGGAACCAGGTGTTGGCAACAGCCTGGTCGTAGAGGTCCATGGCCCACTGGTATTTAACGGGCTTGAGAAGAAGTCCTTCTTGTACGCCCTGTCCGAGAATGCCCATTATGTGCTCCTTAGTTCGTGTTGATGAGGTAGTTGTTGAGGTTTTACTGGCAGCTGTCGCACTGCAACAGATCCATGGGGTCCACCGGCACGGAGTAACCCCCGACGGTGGTGTCGGTCATCGAATCCATTACTCGCCTGCCTTCGGTGCGCCGCCGAAACCGAAGCCCTTTTTCGGGCTTGCGGCTGCCGCAACTGGCTCCGCAGCGCTCGCGGATCCAAAGCCCTTCTTGGGGGCGGAGGAACCCGAGCCGTTGATCTGCTCTGCCTTATTGACCTTTACCGTGGACTGCTCTGCCGTATGGCGGGGCTTCATGTGCAGGTAATAGGTGGTCTTCACGCCGCGCTTCCACGCGCCGGTGTAGATAGACATCAGGTCATCGATGTCCCTGGTTTCCAGATACATGTTGCGGCTGATCGCCTGGTCAATCCATTTCTGTGCTCTGGCTGCCACCTCAAGGAACGAGTAGGGCGAGAGCTGGAAGCTGGTTTTGAAGGTTTCCTTCATTTCAGCGGGAATCGAGTCGATGTTCTGGATGTCACCCTGGTTGCGAAGAATGTCCTCACGGGTGGATTCCCAGAGGCCGCGCTCACGGAGTGCTTCCACCAGGTTGCGGTTGACTTCCAAGAACTTACCCGAGCTGGTTGAGCGGCTAAAGATCTGAGAGAACTGTGGGTCAAGTCCCGGAGTTGTTCCAGCAACAAGCCCGATGGATGCTGTGGGAGCGATAGCCATCAGGGTGGCGTTACGCATACCGCCCTTGACTTTCTCCCGCAGACGATCCCAGTCCAGACGCGTAGTCCGGTTGACCTCGACGGGAACGCCGCGGTCCGCTTCGGTCATGTCCACGGTGTCGAGAGGAACAATCCCCTGCGACCAGCGTGACCCTTCGAAGTTGGCGTAGGAACCGCGCTCCACAGCGAGGTTCGCTGACTCATCAATGGCCGCATAGGACACATGCTCCATGATTTCGTCGATGAGGTCGTAGGCCTCTTCGCTTTCATAGCTGTGGCCAAAGCGCTCGATCACATCAGTGAAGCCCATCACGCCGAGACCCACGGCGCGGTTTTGTTCATTTGAGTAGTCGGCCTCGGCAACGCTGGAACGAGTGATGTCGATCAGGTTGTCGAGCTGGCGGACCGCAACGCGAGCGCTCTCTTCGATTTTGACCCAATCCATCTTGCCATCCACCACGTGCTGGGAGAGGTTGATGGAAGCGAGGTTACAGACCGAGACGTTATCCACGTCTTGCGGCAAGCAGATCTCCGTACAGAGGTTGGAGAGGTGGATGGTGCCGGAGTTGTTGTTGATGGCACGGTTGTTGATCGTGTCTTTCCAGGTCAGCCACGGGTGGCTGGAGCCCTGCAGAGAAACGAGGATGGCTTTGAACTGCTCCTTGGCGCCCATTTTCTTGAACATGCCGAGCTTGCCGGCTTCTGCCATTTCGACATATTCCGCATAGCGCTTGGAGAAAGCCGAGCCATAGAGCTCGTTGAGGTCGGCGACCTCGAGGGGGTCAAAGAGATACCAGGGCTCATCGTTTTCGACGCGCTTCATAAATTCATCAGAAATCCACACGGCGGTGTTGGCCGTGCGGGTGCGACGGTAAGGATCTCCAGAGTTCGCGCGAAGGTCGAGGAACTCGGGGAAATCCATGTGCCAGTTCTCCATGTAGAAGCACAGTGCTCCAAACTTCTTGCCGCCACGGCTCACGGCACGGAGCACCGAGTCAATGGTGTGCATGAAGGGGATGGGGCCGGTCGAGCTGGTGTTGTTGGAGCGGATGGGGGAACCTTGCGCGCGCAACTTGGTCACGGCCAGCCCGATCCCACCGGTGCCCTTGGTCAGCCACATGACATCGCGAGTGGTCTTCGCGATGTGCTCAATGTCGTCCTGCATTTCCATAACGAAGCAGTTGGCAAGCTGGGGGTAGCTGGTGCCACCGTTAACCAGGGTGGAACCGGCTGCCAAATATTCGAGCTTCGACATTTTTTCGTAAAACGTCAGCGCGTGCGTGGTGGGGTCTTTTTCGTTCAAAGACAGGCCCATGGCGATCCGCATCCAGAAGTACTGGGGAACCTCTAGGGGGTCACCGTTGCGGCCTTTAACGCCGTAGCGGTTGTTGAGGGTGACAACACCGATGTACTTGAAGAGGTCATCACGGCTGGGCTCCAGGGCCGCTGCGAGGGTGTCGAAATCAAACATCTGGACGAGACGCTCGTCCAGCAGACCTTCCTCAACCCCGCGCCTCACGTTTTCTTCAAAGTGCTGAACGTGCAGGGCTTTGAGCTCTTCGGGGGAGGTGTAGTCGCCGAGGACACTCTTGTAGATGGTCTTCACCAGCAGGCGGGCTGCAACAACATCGAAAGCAGGGTCATCCTTGACGTTCTGCAGAGCGACCTGAATGACCGCCTCGTCGAGCTGCTGGGTAGTGATGCCATCGAAAAGTGTCAGTTCCAGCTCGCTGGCGATCTGGGTCACCCAGGCAATGGAGTCTTCCAGACCTTCCGCCACGCGCTCGATGGCCAAGTTTATTTTGTTAGCGTCGTAGGGCTCTCGCTCACCGTTGCGCTTCACCACCATAATGCTCATTTTTTTCTCCTCTGCGTTTCCCTCTGGGGACCGCTATTTTTCGGTTATTTGGTTATTTTTCTGTCCCGCACGGTGCTCAGAGGGCATTTTTCTTTGTGACGGCTTGACCACTATATATGCCGGTCCTGACAAATCCTAGACACCATATCTTGTGGGCGTGTCATCCACAGCTGTGGACAACTTCGCGGGGTTATCCACAGGCCGGGGCATATTTTTACACGCCCAATGGCCACTGTTTCAGGCACCTCTGACACCCCCGCTCGGCAATAGGCTGGTCAGACTGTGAAAAAGTATGCTGACCTGTTGAAAACTCGGGGTGTCGCCGCGATTATTTCCGCACAGCTCACCGCCAGGCTTCCCTCCGGGATGCTGTCCCTGGCCTACCTTCTCCACATCGAGCACATCTTTGATTCTTATGGCCTCGCAGGCCTCGTGCTCGCCGCCACCAGCCTGGGGCAAGCACTGGCAGGCCCCCTCACATCGCGCTGGATGGGCTACTGGGCCATGCGGCCGGTCATCACCCTCACGATCGTCGTATCTTTGCTGGCCATGGCAGGCATTGCGTTTGGTCAGTTCCCCCTCGGTGGATATATCGCCATCGGCTTTATCGGCGGTCTTTCGACCCCGCCCATCCAGCCCGCAGTTCGCACGATCTACCCCACCATGGTGAATTCCAAACAACTCACCCCGCTATTTTCCCTCGACGCTTCAGCCCAAGAAATCATCTGGATTGCGGGGCCGGTGATCACCACCTTTGTTGCCACACAAATTTCCACCACCTGGGCCATCATGGTCGCCGGGGTTTTCCTTATCGGGGGCGGAGCGTGGTTCCTTTCCTGCCGCGAGGTTGGCACGGTCACCATCCCACCTAGTCGAAGCAAACTGGGCGTGGTGTTGAACAAGCCAGCGGTTCTGCTTGCCACCGTGGTCGGATTCCTTCTCATCGGCGCGGCCGCTGCCGTCGAGGTCGCCGTTGTATCGGTCTTTGGTGAGCAGGGAGCTCAGGCAGGGTACGTCTTGGCTATTTGGGCCTTTGGCTCCATCATCGGCGGGCTAGCGCTGGGGGGACTTCCCATTGGGCCCTGGGCGCTAGCGACCAGGATGGCCGTTGTCTTCATCGGAATTGCGCTGGCGGGCCTCATCCTGGACTTCTGGTGGATCTCGTTCGCACTTCTCATCGCTGGAGCAGGAATCGCCCCCGCTCTAGCAGTGATGTTCGCGATCGTTTCTTCGAGTGTGAAGTTCTCCGAAACCGCCGAGGCTTATGGCTGGATGGGTTCGGGCCAACTGGTGGGCGCGGCACTGGGTTCCGCTATCGCGGGGTTTGCCATCGATGGTTTCGGATCGCTCGGGGGTT
>JAFMDO010000059.1 GCA_017857245.1 Pontimonas sp. | reverse complement strand
GTCGCAGCCGTATTTTTAGTGACCCACATGGCCCTCTTTGGCGTCTATATGGGAGCCTCCTTCGCCCCGAATCACAAGGGAATGCCCCAAATCCTGCCCGGCGTCAAAGTCGACTTCTTGCGCCGCCAGGTGCTCACCAGCAGAAACATCCGCGGCGGGCTTTTCATGGACCACTTTATGGGTGGCCTGAACTATCAGGTAGAACACCACCTGTTCCCCAGCATGGCAAGGCCCAAATTATTCTTTGCGGCAAAACTTGTCCGGGAGTTTTGCAGGGAGAAAAAGATTGCCTACACCGAGGCAGGGTTATTCGAGTCCTACGGAATTGTCGTGAGGTATCTGAATGAGGTTGGATTAGCCGCCAGGGACCCGTTCGACTGCCCCGCAGCGTCCGCTATCGGACGCTAAAGAGGTCGTCTTCGGGTACTTGCCGAACCTCCACTAAAGAAGGTTCGGGATCTTCTGCTCTTCTTTGAGGTTGGCTCTGCGGAACCCGAAGGTGACGAAAGTCGAGACGATGACGATGAACAGCGAGTAGAGAGCTGGCACCAACAAAATCTCGTCAATGCCTGGGTTCCCCCGGAAGGTCACCAAAATAATGGCGATCGCCAGCGGGCCATTTTGAATGCCGGTCTCCAAAGCCACCGTTCTGGCGTTCATCGGGTGCAGCCTGAGAGCTTTCGCAAAGATATAGGCGAGGGTGATCCCAAAGAGGCCTAAACCAATAGCCACCATGTAGGTCTGCCATGTGGTGTTGGTCAACAGCTCCCAGTTCCTCGGCACCCAGGTGGCCAGGAGGAACACGATGAAGAACAGACCGAAGAAGCCCCCCATGAGTTCCAAAATGGCGCCAATGTTGGCGCTATAGCGTCGGATCAACATGCCACACACCACCGGAATCAACAAAATGACCAGGGTGAGGACAATATTCCTGGTGGGGATTTCGACATCTGAGCCCGCCGGGAAGAGTGCCCCGCCATAAATCCAAATCACCAGCGGTGTCATCACGATGGCCCACAGGGTGGAGTTGGCGGTCATGATGACACTGAGGGCGAGGTTGCCCTTGGAGAAGTAGGTGAAAATGTTCGACGTCGTGCCTGCCGGAACACTCCCCATGAGCAAAGCCCCCAAAGCAATCAAAGCCACATCATCGACGGGGAAAAAGGGGAAGAGGAGGGTGACAACCAACAGGTAAGAGATCAGGGGCATGAACCCAAATTGCGTCACCCAGCCAATAATCAAGCCCCAGGGCCGGCGAATGGCCAGCCGGAAGTCACGCGGTGTCAAGCCTGCACCGAGCCCAAACATAATGACGAAGACCAACCCGCCCAGGAGCGCCTCTTCAAACGGGGTCACAACAGTGGGTTCGGCAACCGCTTCGGCTGCAAGAATCACAGTCTCAATCATGCTGTGCCACCTTTCTGGTCAGCGCTGGCAGCCAGGAGTGAATCCCGAAGCTCCCTGCGCAATATTTTGCCAATCGGACTCTTGGGAAGTTCGTCAACGAAAGTGATAGTCGAGGGAACTTTATAGGCGGCAAGAGTTTCTCTCGCGTGGGCCAGGATTTCTTCCTTCGAGGGAGGCGGAACGGCCGCAACAACAAAGGCGCTGACGCTTTCGCCAGTCTTGTCGTTGGGAACCCCAATGACCCCCACTTCAACCACTCCTGGCGCGCTGGCGATTTGTTCCTCCACCTCGTTGGGATAGACGTTGAAACCGCTGACCAAAATCATGTCTTTCTTTCGATCAACGATCGTGAAGTAGCCATCGGAGTCCATGGTGGCGATGTCGCCCGTGTGGAGCCATCCTTCCCGCAAGGAATCCCTCGTTTCCTCGGGCCGGCGCCAATAGCCCTGCATAATTTGCGGACCCTTCGCAATGAGCTCTCCGGATTCGCCAGCCTGGACGGATTTTCCGTTGTCGTCCACGCAATCAATATCGGTCGACGGGACGGGGATACCAATGGACCCGTCTTTTCCAAGCCCTCCCAGAGGGTTGAAGGTCAACACCGGGGACGATTCGGTCAGGCCATACCCCTCGACAATGGGTGTCCCCGTGACTTCGCGCCACAAGGTGGCAACGGACTCGTGAAGCGCCATTCCTCCGGCAGCGGAAGCCACCAGGTGCTTGGGAGGGCTGTCTGTGAACCATCGCTCGTTCAGGAGTGCGTTGAAGAGAGTGTTAACACCGGTAATCCAGGTGACCTTGTAGTTTTCCAGAACTCTTTTGAGGTTGCTCGGTGGACGTGGAGTGGGAACCAAAATATTACGAGCCCCCGAATGGTAGAAGCCCAGCAAATTCACCGTAAAAGCGAAGATATGGTACAGCGGAAGAGCCGTGACGACCACCTCTTTACCGGGGCGAATATAGACGCCATTCATCGAAATCATCTGCAGGGTGTTAGAGACGAGGTTGCCGTGAGAGAGCATGGCGCCTTTAGAGACCCCCGTGGTGCCTCCGGTGTATTGCAGGGCAGCAACGGTTTCCGAGCCCACCCCGCTGAGGTAGGAGGGGAGTGCCGCTGCGTTTTTCGCTTTCCTCCCTTGGGCCATCACCTCGGTGAAGGTGCGGTGTTCCACCGTCACCGCAGGAAGCGAGCGGTTCCACCATTTTTGAACCATACGGATCACGCCGCGAATCAAGGGTGGGAAGTATTCAGAAATGCGCACAGTCACCACGGTCGTGATGTCGGTGTGTTCCAGAACTGTCGGGAGACGGTCCGCGAACATATCAATGACCACCACAACGGTTGCCCCCGAGTCGGCGAACTGATGGGTCATTTCCTGCGGGGTATACAAAGGATTGGTGTTGACCAAAACGCATCCGGCTTTGAAGACCCCGAAGGCAACAACGGGATAGGCCAGGCAGTTGGGCATCTGAACCGCTATGCGGTCGCCCTGCTTCACCCCTACCACTTCGCGAAGATACGCCGCAAAATCATCAGAGAGGTCATCGACCTGCCGGTAGGTCAGGGAACCATTCATTCCGTTAGGCATACACTGCGTGAACGCCTTGGTGTCGGCGTAGGAGCCTCCTGCCGCGCGAACCAGTTCGGGAAGGGTGGCAAACGGCGCAGTCGCCAGTTCGTGGTCCACGTTTTCGGGATAGTGGGCAAGCCACGGGCGATTGGTCATCTGAGCTCTTTCGCTTGGTTCGCTGACATCGTCATCAACGGCACGTATTTCTACAATAACGGGTGAATCTGACGGAAGCATCATGAATTTCACAGATAAGCGGATAAAGGGCTCGCGTCTCACTTGAGTAACAATCACACTTCCCGCGTCGTCTCCCGAGAGGCGGAGAGTAACTTGAGGTGGTGCACGCATTTGTGCACAACTCAAAAATTACCTATAGGGGGAATTTGATGAAGAAAACTGTAGCTACCATGGCGGCTCTTGCCGCTGTGACACTCGTTGTGTCTGGTTGCGCGGCCGCTGAAGAGGACACCACCTCGACAGAGACTGCGACCACCGAGACCGCAACCGTGGAAACCGCATCGTCGGTTCTTGCCTCCGTCACGGAAGCTGGCGTTGTAAAATGTGGAACCCGTGACGCTCTGCCCGGCTTTGCCGTGTTGCAGGAGGATGGCACCCACGTCGGATTCGACTCTGACTTCTGTAAGGCCATCGCAGCCGCTGTGCTCGGTGATGCCACCGCAGTAGAGATGGTTGACCTCGAGACCTCTGACCGCTTCACCGCTCTTCAGAGTGGCGCTGTTGACGTACTCGTCCGTAACACCACCTGGACAGCATCACGCGATGGTGGCGAAGCCGCCACCTTCCTGCACCCGAACTTCTATGACGGTCAGGGCATGATGGTTTCTGCTGACAGCAGCTATGCCAGCGTCTCTGACATGAACGGTGCTGTTGTCTGTGTTGCTAAGGGCACCACGACCGAAGGTAACGCCGCTCTCGAGTCCTCCCGTTTGGGTCTGGGCTGGGAAGTTCGTTCCTTCGACGAGACCGACCTCATCCTGGAAGCCTTCTTGGCTGGACAGTGTGATGGCTGGTCCTCCGACGTCAGCCAGCTGACGGGTCTGCGTTCGGCATACCCCAATGGAGCTGACGCTCTCGTGATTCTCCCCGAGGTCTTCTCCAAGGAGCCCCTCGCACCTGCGGTCTTGGATGGCGACACCCAGTGGGCACAGATTGTCAACTGGACAATCTTGGCCACCATTCAGGCTGAAGAGTTCGGAATCACCAGCGCCAACGTTGACACCTTCGCTTCCAGCGAAGACGTCAGCATCCAGCGCTTCCTTGGTTTGGAGATTGCTTCTGACGAAGGTTCCGCCGTCTTGGATCCAGGTCTTG
>JAFMDO010000058.1 GCA_017857245.1 Pontimonas sp. | reverse complement strand
CTTGATTGTAGGGAATCTCTACTACGAGGTCCAGGGCAAGCGTGAGTTGCTCCAGGGTGCGGGCTTCGTGGGCGAGGCCCAATTCGGCGACAAGCTCCATCATCGGATCGGCTATGTCTGATGCCCGCTCCACTTTGCCAAGCTTCGCGTCTATCGTGTGCGCAAGCCGCCAGGGGCAGTGCGAAAAGGCGGTGAGGTCACTCGCGGACATAACCCATGAAGCGTCATCCAGGTAGTGCATAGTCCGAGCCTATGGTGGTGGGCTGACTAAGTTAGATCAGTCCCAAAGCAGTCAGTTTTTCGTTCAACAGCGGGTTGCTTGGTTCGGTCAATACCGTTCCATCCGAGAACGCGAGGACGGGGATGTTGGGCCGACCGGAAAGTTCAATAGCTTTCGCTTTATCAGAATCGCTCGCTTCAATATCGTGATACTCGAAGGCTACGCCGTAGTGCTCGAGCAGGGCTTGTGCGCGCACGCAGTCTCCGCACCAGCTGGCGCCATAGAAATCAATGGGGGCGGATTCAGACATCTCGGGTTCCTATTCTCCATAGCGGGAAGTGTCGATAGCGTAACAGCGCAGTGGGTGAGCCACGATGTGAGCGTGGGCTCCTACACTGTGGTTGAGGGCGCATCAGCGCCCACCACAGAGAGGTGGTGTTGTGGTGAAGACCACAGGTCCCGGTCCTTCAATCTCGGTAGAAGATGACGGACACGCCATATATCGACCGGGGATGGACGAGAGTGTGCATCCTGACGATATTCCGATGCGGCGCGAAAAAGACTCCTTGGGAGAGCTTGAAGTGCCTGCCCAGGCCTATTGGGGCATACACACCGCTCGCGCGCTGGACAACTTTCCGATTACCCGGCGTGCCATCTCGAACTATCCAGACATGATTCGTGGTCTCGCAAGGGTGAAGCAGGCAGCGGCGAGAGCAAACCGAGACATCGGAGTGCTCTCGTCGAAGAAGGCGGAGATTATCGATCAGGTCTGCGAAGAGCTTGTTGCGGGGAAACTCCACGAGCAGTTTGTCTTGGGTGCAGTCCAGGGCGGGGCGGGGACATCCACAAATATGTGTGCCAACGAAGTCATTGCCAACCGTGGCCTGGAAATAATGGGCTTTGAAAAAGGCGATTACCAGCACCTTCACCCGATAGATGATGTGAACCGGTCCCAAAGCACGAACGACGTGTATCCCAGCGCTATCAAGCTGGGGATGGTGTTTGGTGTGGGGCGTCTCTATGCCGAACACAAGCTTCTTGCTGAGTCGTTTGCGGCAAAGAGCCGTGAATTTGTCGACGTATTGAAAGTGGGACGGACACAGCTCCAGGACGCTGTGCCGATGACGCTGGGGCAAGAGTTTGGCGGATTTGCCACGACCCTGGTGGAAGATCACGAGCGAATCCACGAAACAATCCCGTTTCTGTGCGAGGTGAACCTGGGGGCGACAGCAATCGGCACGGGCATTACGGCCGATCCCCGGTATCCCGAAGCGGTGCGTGCCCACCTTGCGGAGCTGACCGGCCTCGATATTCGAACGGCCCCCGACCTCATTGAAGCCACCAGTGACGCCGGGGTGTTTATGACCCTGTCGGGAACCCTTAAGCGGGCCGCAGTGAAACTGTCAAAAATTTGTAACGATCTTCGACTGCTTTCCAGTGGGCCTCAGGCAGGTTTTGGTGAGATTAATCTCCCCGCCCGCCAGGCAGGGTCCTCGATTATGCCGGGCAAGGTGAATCCGGTCATCCCGGAGGTGGTGAACCAGGTAGCGTTTGCGGTTATTGGTTCTGATGCCACGGTGACGGCCGCCTCCGAGGCGGGGCAATTGCAACTCAACGCCTTCGAGCCCATCATCGCCTCATCGCTGATGCAGTCCCTGGTCTGGTTGACCAATGCGTGTAAAACCCTTCGCCTCAACTGCATCGATGGGATTACGGCCAATGAAGATCGCTTGCGCCAGATGGTCGAGGAAAGCGTGGGGGTAGTGACAGCTCTCACTCCTTACATCGGGTATGTGAAATCTGCTGCGATTGCGCACGAAGCGCTTGCGGGCGGTGGAACCGTTCGGGAACTGGTTATTGCCCAGGGCTTGATGGATGAAGCAGAGCTGGACTCTGTCTTGTCCCCGCAGCGCCTGAGTGGGCTTTCGCTGGCCACGGGAATCATTCTTTTGCCCCCGGTCGACGAAGACCAATAACAGGCCGGTTAAGAACCTCGCCGCCCAGTGGCGGGGCTATTGCCTCCGGCGCTTCTGAGCGGCGAGTAACTAGTCTCCAGTGTTCCAAAGGCTCACGTCACTAGCAAGAGTTTCGATGGTCACACCTTGGTAACGGTTCTGAGCCCTTTGGTGGGGCAACAGACTCCGAGGACGCTCCTCCACTGGGGGTGCTAGAGTCTTCACTTGTGCCGTGAAACGGCCGCGGATCAAGAGAGCCCCACCAATTTCGGTGTGGCGCCGCGCAGCGAGACAAAAGGAGAGCTGACATGGTTATGTCCCAAGCAGCAAAAGCAACAATCATCGAGACCTATGCAACCCACCCCGGTGACACTGGTTCTCCTGAGGTCCAGATTGCGTTGATGTCCCATCGAATCACCGAGTTGACTGAGCACCTCAAGGAGCACAAGCACGACCACCACTCGCGTCGTGGCCTGTTGCTGATGGTCGGTCGGCGGCGTCGTCTGTTGGGTTACTTGCAGAGCATCGATATCTCGCGCTACCGGACTCTAATCGAAAAGCTTGGTTTGCGCCGCTAGGTTGCGAACCGCCGATACCCCCACCTGGCGTGGGGGTATCGCTTTTTAAGGGTTGAGGCGGTAGCCTGGGAGAGTTCGCACAGCGGGCATATAAACAAATACGGCTCTCCACAGAGTAGGTGGGTAAGGAGCTGGTCACCGGTGGTGGTCTACTGTCACAGACAGTGCACTTCTACTGTTGGCCAGGCACAGTCCCTCACTCGTGTGTGGCATATCTTCATGCCTGCTTCTTGGGCGAGCCACCATTACCGGCAATCATGCCGGTGATGTTTGCTGAAATAAAGGAGAAGTGACCTTAATGGAAGGTCCAGAAATTAAATTCGCCGAAGCTGTTCTTGATAACGGCTCTTATGGCAAGCGCACCGTGCGCTTTGAGACGGGCCGTTTGGCCCAGCAAGCACAGGGTGCGGTCGCCGCATACCTGGATGAAGACACCATGTTGCTCTCAGCAACCAGTGCTTCAAAAAACGCCAGAGAAGGTTTCGACTTTTTCCCGTTGACCGTTGACGTGGAAGAGCGTTCCTATGCTGCGGGAAAAATCCCCGGTTCGTTCTTCCGTCGTGAAGGTCGCCCGTCGACCGACGCGATTCTCGTCTGCCGTCTGATTGACCGGCCATTGCGCCCGTCCTTCGTCGAAGGTTTGCGCAATGAGGTCCAGATTGTCATCACGGTGTTGTCTATGGCACCCGATGAGTTCTATGACGCTCTCGCTATCAACGCAGCCTCTGCGTCCACCCAGGTTTCGGGTCTGCCTTTTAGCGGACCGATTGCTGCGGTGCGTTTGGCTCTCATTGGTGACCAGTGGGTTGCCTTCCCCAAGCACAGCCAGCTGGCTGAAGCCGTCTTCGACATTGTCGTTGCTGGTCGCGTGGTGACAATGCCCGATGGTTCACGCGATGTTGCCATCATGATGGTCGAAGCAGAAGCCACCGACGTCAGCTGGGAGCTCATCCAGGGCGGCGCAACCAAGCCCAACGAGGAAGTTGTTGCCCAGGGCCTGGAAGCAGCTAGGCCTTTCTTGATGCAGCTTGTCGATGCTCAGCAGAAGCTTGCTGATCAGTCGGCAAAGGAAATTGAGAACTACCCGGTCTTCTCTGACTACACCCCCGAGGTGTTGGCAGCTGTTGATGGTCTCGCAGCGACAAAGCTCGCCGCGGTCTATCAAATCGCCGACAAGAAGGAACGTCAGAGCGCAGACGATGAATTGAAGTCCAGCGTGAAAGAGGCCGTTGCGGCGAAGGTCGCCTCAGGAGATTTGCCTGAGGGTTCCAACGCCATGGTGTCTGCTGCCTACAAGTCGGTCACCAAGCGCGTCATGCGCACCCGCGTGTTGGCAGAAGGTATCCGTATCGATGGCCGTGGATTGTCAGACTTGCGCGTCATTGACGCCGAGGTCGACATCATTCCTCGCGTTCACGGTTCTGCCCTGTTCCAGCGCGGCGAGACCCAGATCATGGGTGTCACCACCTTGAACATGTTGAAGTTGGAACAGCAGATTGATTCGCTGAACCCCGTCACGAGCAAGCGCTACATGCACCACTACAACTTCCCGCCCTACTCCACCGGTGAAACCGGTCGTGTGGGGACGCC
>JAFMDO010000057.1 GCA_017857245.1 Pontimonas sp. | reverse complement strand
TCGGCTTCGAGGGTGGGGTGAATCTATGAGCCGTCAGGCTGGAGGCCAGGTCGGTAGCGCTGGAGCGGGGATGGGTAGCCGCGGGCCGGGTGAAACAAAGATTGAGCTTGACCGACGACGAATCAACACCCGCATGGCCAAACTGCGGACCCAAATCAAAGGTTTTGGGCCTTCGCGCGAAACAAAACGCGCTAATCGGCGCCGGACGGGCATACCCAACGTGGCGATCACCGGCTATACCAATGCGGGTAAGTCGTCTCTTCTGAACCGGTTGACCAATGCTGGCGTCCTGGTTGAAGACGCATTGTTCGCCACCCTTGACGCGACAGTCAGAAAGAGCACGACTCCCTCAGGTCGTGCGATGACTCTGACAGACACGGTGGGTTTCGTGCGAAACCTTCCCCACGAGCTCGTGGAGGCGTTCCGGTCAACCTTGGAGGAGGTCGGTAGTGCTGATGTAATTGTTCACGTGGTGGATGCCAGCCACCCTGATCCGGGTGCACAGCTCGCCACCGTGCGGGCAGTTATCTCTGAGGTCGGCGCGAGTGACATCCCTGAGATTGTGGTCTTTAACAAGGTAGACATCGTGGATTCGGGGATGGTTCTGCAACTCCGAGGTGTGGAATCAGACGCCCTGTTTGTCTCCGCGTATACCGGCGAGGGAATTGAGGCCCTTCTGGCGCGGATAGATGAGGTGTTACCCAAGCCCTCCACCAAACTCAGCGTTACGATTCCCTTTGATCGGGGGGAATTGGTGGCAAGGCTCCATAACGAAGCAATTATCGAGTCAACGCACTACGACGAAACGGGTACTTCGCTTGACGTTGTGGTGGATGACCAGCTGGCTGCCACCCTGGAAGAGTTCGTCGTTCGTTCCTAGATTTGCTCGCCGGCAAGAAGCGCGCTACCAATAATTCCCGCGTTATTCAGGAAACGGGCCGGTATCAGTGGTGTGCGGGCGTCCACGAGGGGGAAAAACTCTTCGTGGCTTGCCGAAATTCCGCCGCCAATGACGAACAATTCGGGGGAAAACAGATCCTCCACATGGCGATAGAACTTAGTGAGTCTCTGTGACCACGCTTCGAAGCTCAGATTTTCTCGTTCCTTAGCCGAGTTGCTGGCGCTTCGCTCTGCCCACTGTCCCTCCATCTCCAGAAGCCCAAGCTCGGAGTTGGGAACCAGCACACCATCCATCAGGAAGGCGCTGCCGATTCCGGTGCCCAGTGTCGTCAGGATGACAAGCCCTGCGACACCGTTAGCTGCGCCCAATCGGGCTTCGGCAACGCCTGCTGCGTCCGCATCGTTGACCATCTGAATCGGCTGGCCAAGGGCCTTCGTGAGTTCCTCGTTCGCAGGAAAATCAATCCAGTCGTTGGAGACGTTGCTGGCCGAGCGAGTCCGCCCGTGGGTCACGACAGCGGGAAAGCACACCCCGATGGATTCGCCACCGGTAGGGGTGAGGCGGTTCACGATGGTCTCGACCACGTTGAACACATCGGCGGGGTGGGCACCTGCGGGTGTGGGGATCTTGATGCGATCAGAGAGCAGGGCACCAGTGGCTAGATCAACCCTGGCGCCTTTGATTCCGGTGCCACCGATATCAATTCCGATCGCTTGTTTCATGGCAGACTCAAGATTTCTGCTCCGGTTTCGGTCACCACGAGAGTGTGTTCAAACTGGGCGGAAAGTAACTTGTCCTTCGTGGTGACTGTCCAGCCGTCCTGCCAGATATCCCAGGAAATGGTGCCGAGGGTGAGCATGGGTTCAATCGTGAACACCATTCCAGGCTCCATGCGCTGGTCATACAGGGGAGCTGCGTCGTAGTGGGGGATGATCAGGCCGGAATGAAAAGAAGACCCCACACCGTGTCCGGTGAAGTCGCGGACCACTCCGTATCCAAAGCGCGAGGCGTAGGCCTCGATAGCGCGCCCAATCACGTTAATCTGACGCCCCGGAGCAACCGCTTTAATTGCGCGTCGCAGTGATTCTTCGGTTCGCTCCACCAGCAGGGTTGCTTCCTCGCTGGCCGTGCCAGCGATAAAAGTCTTGTTGAGGTCCCCGTGGAAGCCACCGATATAGGCAGTGATGTCGATATTCACGATGTCGCCTTCTTCCACGACCGTGTCATCAGGGATGCCGTGGCAAATGACTTCATTCAGCGAGGTGCAACACGATTTCGGGTATCCGCGGTAACCCAGGGTTGACGGGTATGCACCGTGGCTGGTGACATAGTCGTGAGCGATTGCGTCCAGTTCATCGGTGGTCACACCGGGAACAACGGCGGCACCGGCGGCCTCGATAGCTCCGGCGGCAATTTTGCCCGCCCTACGGATGGCCTCAATCTCCTCTGGAGAGTAGACATCATCCCCCTCGTGGTCGCGGGGCGATTTCTTCCCCACGTATTCCGGTGCCACGATGGAGGCATCCAGTGGCCGCTGGGGTGAGAGAGTGCCGGGGATAAGAATTCCTGAAGAGTTTTTTGGCACGGTTAAGTCTAAACGGGAGACGAGTCATGGCAGACACAGCGAAGTGGTGGTACAACCACAAAACGGGCGAGGTTGAGCAAGGGCCGCAGTCGCTGGGGATGGAGCGTGATGGCCCCTTCGATTCCGCAGACGAGGCCGCCAGAGCGCCAGAGATTGCCCGCGAACGCGCCAGGGCGTGGGAAGCGGAAGACGCCGGGGGAGAGGCTTAGCTCTCTTCGAAACCGTGTTCTGGCCCAGGGAACACACCTTCGGAGATGTCCTCGCGCCACTCACTAACTGCGTCGTAAAGCACCGTGCGCAGCGACGCGTATTGCTTGACAAACCGCGGGACACGCTCGGTGTTGAGTCCGGCGAGATCTGACCACACCAAAATTTGGCCATCTGTGCCAGGCCCGGCGCCGATCCCGATGGTGGGAATTGTCAACGCCTCACTCACCTGGCGGGCGATCGTACTCGGCACCATTTCGATAACAACAGCAAAAGCCCCTGCATCTTGGACGGCCACAGCATCCTTCATGAGGGCTTCTGCGCCTGAGCCTCGGCCCTGCACAACGTGGCCGCCGAGGCCATGCTCGCTTTGGGGTGTGAAACCCACGTGACCCATGACCGGGATTCCTGCTTCGACAATCCGTGCGATGTGTTCCTGAGAGCGGACACCACCTTCAAGTTTCACGGCGTGAACACCCGCCTCTTTCATGAATCTAATCGCACTGTGGAGGGCTTCATCCGGGCTTGCTTCATAGGAGCCAAAGGGTAAGTCAGCGACTACCAGCGCCCGGGTTGTGGCTTTGGCAACGCCTCTGGCCAAGGGGATAAGTTCGTCCACGGTCACGGGCACGGTGGTGTCGTAACCGAACACGACGTTGGCGGCAGAATCGCCGACAAGGAGAAAATCAACCCCCGCCTCGTCGAAGACACCCGCGGTGAGAAAGTCATAGCTGGTGAGCCCAGAAATCTTGATGCCCTGCTCTTTCGCCTGAGCAAAATGGCGAACACGGACTTTCTTGGGCGAGGTGGACATGAGGCGAGCTTACTCGGGGCTCTCAAAACTTGTCAGCTTGTTGGTGACAGGAAGCCGGCGGTCTCGGCCAAAGGAGACGCTGGAGATGCGGGTACCGATGGCGCCTTGACGGCGCTTCCATTCCGCCCGCGAGACAAGGCTGACGATGTCGTCAACGAGGGAAGGCTCGAAGCCTTGCTGAATAATCTGGGGCGCATCGAGGCCCTGGACGACCAGCAATTCGAGAATTTCATCGAGAATTTCGTAGTCCGGGAGACTGTCTTGGTCCTTCTGGTCGGGACGAAGCTCTGCGCTGGGTGGTTTATCGATCGAATTGGTGGGAATAGGTCCAATGAGGCCCAGCGTCAGAGCCTGGTTGTTGCGCCAGCGGGCGAGTTCCCACACCAGGGTCTTAGGCACGTCCTTGATGGGGGCAAAGCCTCCTACGGAGTCGCCATAGATAGTGGAATACCCCACGGAAAGCTCAGATTTGTTTCCGGTGGTGAGGACGAGGTGTCCTTCACCATTGGAGAGCGCCATCAGGAGCACGCCTCGAGCCCGAGCCTGAACATTTTCTGCTGCCAGTCCGGTCAGTCCTAACTGTGTGTCGAAGGGCTCGACAAGGCCTTTGATGCTTTCCACCCGGTAGGAGATTCCCAGGTTTGTTGCCAGTTGCGCAGCGTCATCCAGCGAGTGCTGGCTGGAGTGAATACTCGGCATTCCCACCCCAAAAACACGATCTGGCCCAAGTGCGTCGACGGAAATAGCCGCACATACGGCTGAGTCGATACCCCCCGAAAGCCCCAAGATAACGCTCGCAAAACCGTTCTTGTCGACGTAATCGCGAACCCCGGTTACCAGGGCTG
>JAFMDO010000020.1 GCA_017857245.1 Pontimonas sp. | reverse complement strand
CCGTACTCGGAAATGGCTATTTTTTATCGCACCAATGCCCAGACCCGAGCTCTCGAAGACATTCTTATCCGCTCTGCTCTTCCTTACCGGGTCATTGGCGGCACCAAGTTTTATGAGCGGGCAGAAGTCAAAGACGTCATGGCCTACCTCATTGCCATCGCCAATCCTGCCGATGCACTCGCCCTCCGCCGCATCCTCAACACGCCTAGGCGTGGCATTGGCCCGGCCACCGAGACGGCCCTAGTGGGACTCGCGGATAGGCAGGGGATCACCCTTCGCGAGGCGTTGCGTGTAAGTGCAGAACTGGGTCTTGGCCCGAAAGTGACGCAGGCGATGCTCTCCCTCGGCGAAGCCCTCGATGGGGCGTCGGCGACCATGGTGGAAGATCCCCCCGTGAAAACGGTGGAGATGATTTTGCAACACACGGGCTATTTGACTCTTTTGCAGGCCAGCATTGACCCCCAAGACCAGGCACGGGCAGAAAACGTGCAGGAATTGGTGTCAGTCGTTCGAGAATTTGGCCGCAACAACCCCGATGGAGGGCTGGTTGATTTCCTCACCGAAGTGTCCTTGGTGGCAGCGGCAGATGATCTGGATGACGAAAAGGGAACCGTTTCTCTCATGACACTGCACACCGCTAAGGGCCTCGAGTTCGATGTGGTGTTTCTTACCGGAGTCGAAGAAGACCTGCTGCCCCACCGGATGAGTGCGAACGAGCCGGGTGGTTTGCAAGAAGAGCGTCGCCTTCTCTATGTCGGGCTCACGAGAGCGCGCAAGAAACTTCACCTTTCTTTAGCGATGTCGCGGAGCACCTTTGGTGACACCGCCATTGCCACCCCCAGCAGGTTCCTTTCTGAGATTCCCGCATCCCTTATTTCGTGGCGAGAATCTCAAGCCGCCACCGGAGGAAGTGGCCATGTTTTGGGGTCCTCCGTGAGAAGTAGCTCGTGGCAGGGGTCAACCGGTGGCTCGAGCAGAAGCCCGCGAATATCGGATGAACTTCCGCGTGCACCCAAGAAGACGGAATGGGCCAACCGTGTTACCGCCGCGGTCAGGGATAACGGGGATTTGACCCTGGCGCCAGGCGATCACATTGAACACGTTGATTTTGGCCCGGGTGTCGTGAAAATGGTCTCGGGTGAAGGTGCGAAGAAGGTGGCCGAGGTCGTTTTTGATCACAAGGGCACTAAGCGTCTTCTGATCAAGATTGCCCCAATTACCAAGCTGTAGACCGTGTCGATGCCTCTTGTTTGCGCGCTAGGCTTGTCATCGATTCCCCGCACTCGTCGAGGAGAGCGGTATCGCGAGAATCATCTTCTCTTTCATTCCTAGCCGACAACCCGGAAGGACCCCCTGGCGTGGATCTTTACGAATATCAAGCCCGTGACATGTTCGAGCGCCACGATGTTCCTGTTTTGGCAGGCATCATCGCTGACACCCCCGAAGCGGCCCAGGCGGCCGCTGAAAAAATCGGTGGCCTCACCGTAGTGAAAGCCCAGGTCAAAGTGGGAGGTCGCGGGAAAGCGGGTGGAGTCAAAGTTGCCCCAACCCCCGAGGACGCAAAAACAGCCGCTGAAGCAATCCTGGGCCTCGACATCAAAGGTCATGTGGTTCGTCGTGTGATGGTTGCCCAGGGCGCCGCCATCGACACAGAGTTCTACTTTTCCGTATTGCTCGATCGCGCCAACCGTAACTACTTGGCGCTGTGTAGCTACGAGGGCGGAATGGAAATCGAACAACTCGCGGAAGAGCGCCCCGATGCCCTTGCCCGTGTTGCTATTGATCCCAGCCACGGCATTGACCTGCCTAAGGCCAAGGACATCGCAAGGCTCGGCGGTTTCCCCGACGAGCTGATCGATTCCGTTGCCCCCGTGTTGGTGTCTTTGTATGAGGTTTTCGCCTCAGAAGATGCCACCCTGGTGGAGGTCAACCCGCTCGTGCTGACCGAGTCGGGTGAAATTCTGGCGCTTGATGGCAAGGTCACCTTGGATGAGAATGCGGGCTTCCGCCAGCCTCATCACGCGGACCTCGCTGATTCCGCATCGGCTGACCCGCTCGAAGAAAAAGCGAAAGCCCACGATCTCAATTACGTGAAGCTCGATGGTGAAGTTGGAGTAATCGGAAACGGTGCTGGTCTGGTGATGTCCACACTCGACGTCGTCGCCTACGCCGGGGAAAACCACGGTGGAGTCAGGCCCGCAAACTTCCTAGACATCGGAGGGGGAGCATCTGCAGATGTGATGGCCGCCGGTCTCGATGTGATTCTTGGTGACCCACAGGTCAAGAGCGTTTTCGTCAACGTCTTCGGTGGCATCACTGCCTGCGACGCTGTCGCAAACGGCATCGTGAAGGCCCTGGAAATGATTGGGGACGGCGCCACGAAGCCCCTGGTTGTTCGCCTGGATGGAAACAGCGTGGAAAAGGGTCGCGAGATCCTCGCCGCCGCGAACCACCCGCTTGTGACACTGGCGGAAACCATGGACGAAGGCGCAGACAAAGCTGCCGCTTTGGCAGCGAAGTAAGGAAGAACACTATGTCGATTTTTTTGGATTCAGACTCCGTTGTCATCGTTCAGGGCATCACCGGTGGTGAGGGCAGCAAGCACACCGCGTTGATGCTCGCTGCCGGGACCAACGTGGTGGGTGGAGTGAATGCTCGCAAGGCAGGAACCACCGTGACCCACGGCGACAAAGAGTTGCCTGTGTTTGCCACGGTTCAGGAAGCGATGGAAAAGACTGGCGCCAATGTCTCGGTGGCCTTTGTTCCACCCGCTTTTTCCAAAGATGCGGCCATCGAGGCAATCGATGCTCGCATTCCTCTGTTGGTCATCATCACCGAGGGCATTCCCGTCCAAGACACGGCGGAGCTTTGGGCACACGCCCAGACTGTCGGTGGGACGAGGATTATTGGGCCCAACTGTCCGGGAATCATTACCCCCGGTGTTGCGCTTGCGGGAATCACCCCCGCCACCATCACCCAGTCTGGCCCGATTGGCTTGGTGTCTAAATCGGGCACTTTGACTTACCAAATGATGTTTGAGCTGCGCGATATCGGTTTCTCCAGCGCCATTGGTATTGGTGGTGACCCGATCGTGGGAACGACACACATCGACGCTTTGGAGGCATTTCAGAACGACCCCGACACCAAAGCCATTGTCATGATTGGTGAAATTGGTGGCGACGCCGAAGAGCGCGCCGCTGAGTTCATCAAGGCTCACGTGACGAAACCGGTGGTGGGTTATGTCGCAGGCTTTACTGCCCCGGAGGGTAAGACCATGGGTCACGCGGGAGCAATTGTGTCAGGTTCGGCCGGAACGGCACAGGCGAAAAAAGAAGCCCTCGAGGCTGCTGGCGTGAAGGTCGGGAAAACACCGAGCGAAGCGGCAGCACTGATGCGCGAGGTCATGGCAGCACTGTAGGTCATCCCGGCCCTGGGGGTGGCTGGCGATAGGCTCAAACCGCCATGAAAGCCCGCCTCGTTCTTCTCGCAACCATCCTCGATGTCGTGGTGCTTGCAGGGCTTGGCGTGGGTATCTTTTTTGCGCCCCTAACTCTGGTGTGGGCTTTTAGCGATGGGTTTTCTACCCAGTTGGTGGATTCCTGGGCTGTCGCTGTGCAGGGCTGGTTCCTGGGCCACTCGGTGCCACTGGCCATCGAACTTCCGGAGGAATTGGCGCAATCTCTGGGTCTCGGGGCGCTGGGACAAAGCTTTCAGGTCACCGTCGCCCTGTTGGGGATTGCCCTGTTGACTCTGCTGTGGGGATATCGCATCGGAGCTCGCCAGGGGACCGGGCGTTTTCCCTTTCTTACCTGGTTTTTGGCCATCGGCACCATGGTGGGCCTCAGTTTTCTTCTCGTGTTTTTTCTGCCTGCTGGCATAGTGACGATTGACATCATGGACGCCCTCGTTCGACCCGCGTTGTTTCTGGCGGCAGGGCTTGCCTTGGCCACCTGGGCTGGGCCCAACACTGCGGGGCGAGAAATTATCCGTGACAGGATTCCCCAGGTCGCCTCCTCCATCATTCGTGCTGGATTTGCAGCCGGTGTAGGCTCCCTCATCGCCATGGTTGGCGTAGCCGCCCTCGTGGTTTCGGTGTTGCTTGTACTGAATTTTTCCTCGGTGATTTCCCTCTATGAAGCACTCCAACCTGGCGCCTACGGAATCATTGCGTTGTCTATTGCCCAGCTGGCGTTGCTGCCCACGGTGGTGGTGTGGGTATTTTCCTGGCTGATTGGCCCAGGGTTCGCCCTCGGCGCGGGGGCGATGGTGTCCCCACTGGGGACATCTCTTCAAGCCGTTCCCGCTCTTCCCCTCGCAGGGATTGTTCCGCAAGCGGTTCCCTCGTGGTCACTTGCCATCATTGCCCTCCCCGCGGTGGTTGCTTTCGGGGCGGGGATCGCTGCGCGAACACGGCTGCTCGGGGAGACCCGAGGGGGCCTGTGGGTGGGGGACTCCGGGACTCCATGGTTTGCCCAACCAGCCTTGATGTCACTGTTTTCAGCCCTACTTGCTTCTGTGGTTGCTGCCGGAGGTGGCGCACTATTGGCGGCACTGGCTAGTGGGGAGATGGGTCCGGGGCGTTTTGTTCAGGTGGGACCAGACCCCGCAACGATTGCGTTGTGGTGGGGAACCGAAGTCTTTGCCGGCGTGTTGTTGGGCTTCCTCTCGGGGGGGCTCGCCCGCTCCCTCTCCTCGACCCGCCGATAAGGTTGAGGCGTGCGATCACGGATTCTGGTACTCATCTCCGGTTCCGGCACGAACCTCGAAGCCCTCCTGCATTCCCTGCCAAATTCCCGCATTGCGGCTGATGTCGTGGCTGTGGGGTCAGACCAGGAGGCCGCAGGCCTCCAGCATGCCCACCAGCGGGGGATCCCCACTTTTGTTCTCGGTTTCGAGAAGGGCATGAATCGCGAAGCCTGGGCGCGCGACCTCGGTGACGCGATGGATACTTTCACTCCCGATCTGATTGTTCTCAGTGGCTTTATGCGGCTTCTTCCCCCCTCTCTTCTCGCTCGATTCGAGTCCCGCATCATCAATACCCACCCCTCCTTCCTGCCGGAATTCCCTGGCGCGCATGCTGTCAGGGATGCACTTGATGCGAAGGTGGTGGAAACTGGCGCTTCGGTGATTGTTGTCGATGCCGGGGTCGATACCGGCGAAATCCTCGCCCAGAGCAGGGTTTCAGTTTTCCCCGGCGACACGGAGGAAAGCCTGCACGATCGCATCAAAATTCTCGAACGACAGCTGTTGCTCGAAGTTCTCACCACCCTCATCCCCACTCCCTAAGGACACCATGACTTCCACACATCGCATCATGCCCACCCGCGCGCTGGTGTCTGTGAGCGATAAGACCGGCCTTCTTGATCTTGGGAGGGCTCTGGTGGGATATGGAATAGAGATTGTCTCGACGGGTTCCACCGCGCAGCAATTGCGTCAAGCAGGGATTTCGGTCACCGATGTGAGCGAGGTCACCGGCTTTGCCGAAGCGCTTGATGGCCGGGTGAAAACCCTCCACCCCGCCATTCATGGCGGCATCCTGGCGGATTTGCGGAAACCCGACCACGTTGTCGCGCTAAAGAAACTGGGAATCGAAGCGTTTGGCCTCGTGATTGTGAACCTCTACCCCTTTGTTCACACTCTGGCTTCCGGTGCCGAGAGCGAAGAGATTATCGAGAACATCGATATTGGTGGGCCAGCAATGGTGCGAGCGGCCGCGAAGAACTTCGCCAATGCCACCATCATTGTTGACCCCTCGAGTTACGAAACGCTTCTCAGCCAGCTGGCTGAGGGTGGGACCACGGAGAGCTTTCGTCGAGAGCGAGCCGGATTAGCTTTCGCCCACACTGCCCGGTATGACTCTGCTGTCGCAGGGTGGTTTGGCGGGGGCGCCCGGGTCAGTTTTCACGCCGACAAGATCGGCGACCTTCGCTATGGCGAAAACTCCCACCAGACCGCCAGCGTGTTTGTCACTCACCCGGAGACTCCCGGGCTCGCTCTGGCACAGGTGCTGCAGGGTAAGGAGATGTCCTATAACAACTATCTCGATGCGGAAGCGGCCATCAGGGCGGCTTATGACCATGAGGCTCCCACGATCGCAATTGTTAAACACCAAAATCCCTGTGGGGTGGCGAGTGACCCCGATGTGGCGAGCGCTCACCGTCTCGCCCACGAGTGCGACGCGGTGTCGGCGTTTGGTGGGGTGATTGCCAGTAATCGAGTGGTGGATAAAGACACCGCGCGATCGATTGCGGAAATTTTTACCGAGGTTGTGGTGGCTCCAGGCTTTAGCCAGGAAGCACTCGAGGTGTTTGCCACCAAGAAAAACCTTCGTGTGGTGGCTTTGCCAGAAAACTTCGCGCCACCAACACAGGAATGGCGGCACATCTCCGGTGGCGTTTTGGTTCAAGAGGCCGATCAACATTTCACCCCCGCATCCCAGTGGACTCAGGTCGCAGGGGAACCTGTCGAGGATGCCACCCTCGCTTCTTTGGAGTTTGCGTGGCGAGCGGTTCGATCGGTGAAGTCCAACGCCATTTTGTTGGCGTCAGGCTCCGCGAGCGTGGGAATTGGGATGGGCCAAGTCAATCGAGTGGATTCCGCCAGGCTTGCCGTGGAGCGCGCCGGAGATCGCGCGCGTGGCAGCGTGGCAGCCTCTGATGCGTTCTTCCCTTTTGCCGATGGGCTTCAGATTCTTGTGGAGGCGGGGGTGTGCGCAGTGGTTCAACCAGGTGGTTCCCTCAGAGACGAAGAAGTGATTGAGGCAGCCCGGGAAGCGGGCATTGCGCTATTCCACACCGGAGAGCGGCACTTCTTTCACTAAAGACTGAGGGTGCCAATCTGGTCACCGTATTCGGTGGTGCCGGTGTCGGCGAAGCCCAGTTTATGAAAGAACTGTCCGGGGCCTGCTTCGTCGCTGGACCAGACTGCGGTCAGCGTGCTGTGGCCCAGAGCAGCCGCTTCTTCTTGCGCGGCTTGAATGGCAAATCGACCTACCCCTTTGCCCTGCCAGGCGGCTGCGACACTGACCCGCCAAAGGCAACTGCGCAGTTCGGGCTGGGCGTGAGTCTGGTCAAAATGGGCCCGAACAAATCCCACAACCTCGTCACCGGAGAGAATCACGCGGCCCCATGTTTTGCTGTGATCGAGGGAGGCATCCGCTTGCTCATAGGTCACGGGCGTGACGAATGCTTCTTGGCCTGGCACCAACTCAAGCGTGTTCGCCTGCAACGCCGTGGTGGCGGAGAGTTCTTCAAGCCGGAAGGTTTCCATCAATCCACGCTAGTGGGGGAGGGAGAAGAAGGGGAATGTATCTTTATGTAAAGATACATTGTATTTGTCGGTTAGACTTGTTCCACCGCCTGTAGCGGGACTTTCGAAGGGATATGCACGTGGAAAAAATCAAGGTTGACGGTGTTCTTGTGGAACTCGACGGCGACGAAATGACGCGCATCATCTGGCAGTTCATCAAAGACCGCCTCATTCACCCCTACCTCGACATCGACCTTGAGTATTACGACTTAGGCATTGAGAAGCGTGATGAGACCGATGATCAGATCACCATTGACGCCGCCAACGCCATCAAGAAGCACGGCGTGGGTGTGAAGTGCGCCACAATCACCCCCGATGAAGAGCGGGTGAAGGAATTCGGCCTGAAAAAGATGTGGCGCAGCCCCAACGGGACTATCCGCAACATTTTGGGTGGCGTTATCTTCCGCGAGCCCATCATTATTTCGAATATCCCCAGGCTCGTTCCAGGCTGGAACAAGCCCATCATCGTCGGCCGCCACGCCTTTGGCGACCAGTACCGCGCTACTGATTTTGTCTTTGATGGCCCAGGAACGTTGACCCTGAGCTTCCAGCCCGATGGCGGGGGCGAGGCGCAGAGCTTCGAGGTCTTCCAAGCTCCCGGCGGCGGCGTTGCAATGGCCATGTATAACTTGGACTCGTCAATTCGCGACTTTGCGCGTGCTTCCCTGAACTACGGGCTCTCTCGCAACTACCCGGTCTACCTCTCGACCAAGAACACCATCTTGAAGGCCTATGACGGCCGTTTCAAGGACCTCTTTGAGGAAATCTTTGAGGCAGAGTTCAAAGACAAGTTCGCCGAAGCCGGCATCACCTACGAGCACCGCCTCATTGATGACATGGTCGCTTCTGCCATGAAGTGGGAGGGTGGATACGTCTGGGCCACCAAGAACTATGACGGTGACGTCCAGTCCGACACCGTCGCCCAAGGTTTTGGGTCGCTCGGTTTGATGACGAGCGTGTTGACCACGCCCGATGGCGCCATTGTGGAGGCAGAGGCTGCCCACGGCACCGTCACCCGCCACTACCGCGAGCACCAGAAGGGCAACCCCACCTCGACCAACCCGATCGCGTCCATCTTTGCTTGGACGAGGGGCCTTATGCACCGCGGAAAGCTCGATAGCAACCAGGCTCTTATTGATTTTGCCCACACCCTGGAAGACGTTGTTATCACCAGCGTCGAAGCGGGAGCGATGACGAAGGACCTGGCCTTGCTGGTGGGTCCCGACCAAACCTGGCAGACAACAGAGGGGTTCCTCGCCACACTGGATCAGAACCTCAGCCAACGTCTCGGCGGATAGTCCCAATACCCCCAGGGGTATATACTGGACGGGTCGTGAGAACCTCAACACCTAAGGAGAACCATCGTGTGTAGCCCAGCGCGTTGTAACCGTTGCAGCAAGGTCACCTGGACCGGCTGCGGAGAGCACATTGACGAGGCCTTGGCTGGTTACGCGCCAGACGAGCTCTGCAGGTGCGCATAAAGAAAATCTAAGCTTGAGGCCCCGGGAAACCGGGGCCTCAACTAGTTAAAGATGATGGTGCGAACGCCATCCACCATGATGCGGTGTTGGGAAAACCACCGGACCGCTTGGGTCAGCGTGCGAGATTCTTCATCCTGACCGGTCGCCTTCAGTTCCTCAGGTGATTGGGAATGATCCACCCGCATAACGT
Organism: Pontimonas sp.; assembly: GCA_017857245.1. Classification (GTDB taxonomy): domain Bacteria; phylum Actinomycetota; class Actinomycetes; order Actinomycetales; family Microbacteriaceae; genus Pontimonas. The sequence continues at coordinate 12,347 of JAFMDO010000020.1, read as the reverse complement.
TTTGCTCGATGATGGGACCCTCGTCGAGATCGCTGGTGACAAAGTGAGCGGTGGCTCCAATGAGTTTGACGCCGCGTTCGTGGGCTTGACGATACGGGTCAGCCCCCTTGAATCCCGGCAAGAACGAGTGATGGATGTTGATGGCGCGGCCTTCGAGAGCATCACACACGCGTGGGCTCAACACCTGCATGTAGCGGGCCAACACCACAAGCTCAATGTCCATCTTCTCGACCATGTCGAGAAGATGATTCTCAAACGACGCCTTGTCTTTTTCGGAAGAAATGGGCTGAGACCAAAACGGGACGCCATAAAACGACGCGAGCGGTTCGAGGGCATCGTGGTTGGACATCACCAGGGGGATGGTGATGGACAGGTGGCCATCGCGCTGGCGCACTAAGAGGTCAGTGAGGGTGTGACTGGCCTTAGAGCTCAGCACCAATGTCCGAAGCGGCCGACCCAGCGTATTGACCTCGGCGGTCAGGCCATATTTTTTGATCACGGGGGCGAGTGCGGCCGAGACATCCTCGAAGGAGGAGGCGGTTTCTACCTGAAGGCGCATGAAAAAGCGGCCAGTGTCGTCGCTCGAAAACTGCTGGGACTCGGTGATGTTGCCGTGTGCCTGAACCAGGGCGCCACTGACCGCGTGGACAATGCCTGGTTGGTCATCACACGCGAGGGTGATGATGAAGTGGGACAAGGTTTCCTGCACGTGCCTAGTGTAGAGCCCCTTCCCAGAGGGTCCACGGACTTCCCACCCGCGCTGTGGGTAAGCTGGTGGGACGCAACTGGCGCGAAGGTGGATCACCATCGGGGAGCGTAAAGAATGTGTGCTGGCCGTGCGCCTGGGCTTAGTGGACAACCCCCTATTCCTCTACGCAAGGGAGAAACCCATGAACACCATGAGCCAGAAACTCGCTGAGCTTGACCCCGAGATCCAAGAAGTGTTGGACAAAGAGCTCGGGCGTCAGCGCTCCACTCTGGAGATGATTGCCAGCGAAAACTTTGTCCCGCACGCTGTCCTGGAGGCCCAAGGCAGCGTCTTGACCAACAAATACGCCGAAGGATATCCGGGAAAGCGTTACTACGGTGGGTGCGAATTTGTTGATATCGCCGAAAACCTCGCTATTGACCGTGCGAAGAAGCTTTTTGGCGCCGCCTACGCCAACGTCCAGCCTCACTCCGGTGCCAGCGCCAGCGCTGCCGTTCTGCACGCGTTAGCCCAACCCGGTGAGACCATTCTTGGTCTGGAGCTCGCCCACGGTGGCCACCTTACCCACGGGATGCGGCTGAACTTTTCGGGCAAGGTATACAACGCCACCTCGTATGGGGTTGACCCCGAAACGTTCTTAATCGACATGAATGTGGTGAGAGACAAAGCTCTCGAGCACAAGCCCAAAGTCATCATTGCGGGCTGGTCGGCGTATCCCCGCCAGTCAGATTTCGCGGCGTTTCGCGCCATTGCCGATGAAGTGGGTGCCTACCTGTGGGTCGATATGGCTCACTTCGCTGGCCTGGTTGCTGCGGGCCTCCACCCCAGCCCCGTGCCCCACGCCGATGTTGTGTCCACCACCGTTCACAAAACCCTCGGCGGACCGCGGTCGGGTCTTATCCTCAGCCGCGACGAGACACTGGCCAAGAAGCTGAACTCTGCAGTGTTCCCCGGCCAGCAGGGTGGCCCACTGATGCACGTGATTGCCGCCAAAGCAATCGCGTTCAAGTTGGCGATGGAACCAGAGTTCACAGACCGTCAGGAACGCACTATCCGAGGAGCCCAGGCGATTGCTGCTCGCCTGGTATCTGAAGATTCCAAGAGTGCCGGAGTGGACGTGTTGACCGGGGGAACCGATGTGCACCTAGCCCTGGTGGATTTGAGGAACTCGCCATTGGATGGACAGCAAGCAGAGGACCTTCTCCACACGGTCGGAATCACTGTGAACCGCAATGCGGTTCCTTTTGACCCCAGGCCCCCCATGGTCACCTCCGGTGTGAGAATTGGAACTCCAGCGCTTGCCACTAGAGGATTTGGTGACACCGAATTCCACGAAGTCGCTGACATTATCGCTCACACTTTGATGCCCAATCCCGATGTTCCAGCTCTTCAACAGCGGGTCAACGACCTGACGAGTGCCTGGCCTCTCTATCCCGAACTGGGGTAGGGCGTGGTTGCACAGCGCTTGGATGGAGTGGCTGTCGCTGCGGAGATCAAGTACGAACTCCGGGCGAGAGTCGAGGCACTCAAGGCGCAGGGAATAATGCCTGGTCTTGGCACCCTGCTGGTGGGGGATGACCCCGGATCACAATGGTATGTGGCGGGAAAACACCGCGATTGCGAAGAGGTGGGGATTGCCTCCTTCCGAAAAGACCTCCCCGCCACGGCGACCAGGGAAGAAGTACTGGCAGCTATTGCTCAGTTCAACTCTGACCCAGAGGTGACGGGATATATCGTGCAGTTGCCTCTGCCCGGGCACCTCGACACCGATGAAATACTGGAAGCCATCGATCCGGATAAAGATGCTGATGGCCTTCATCCCATGAATCTGGGCCGATTAGTGAACAAGGTTTCAGGAGAACTAACCTCGCCTCTGCCGTGCACGCCGCAGGGGATCGTGGAGTTAGTGCACCGCTCAGGTTTCTCCTTTGAGGGCCAGCACGTTGTGGTTCTCGGTCGTGGTGTGACCGTGGGTCGCCCGATTGGGCTCCTACTGACCCGCAAGGGCATCGATGCCACCGTCACACTCACCCACACCAAAACCCGGGATATTGCCGCACTCTTGCGCCAAGCGGACCTGGTGGTGGCCGCAGCGGGCGTGGGGCGCATGGTGACTGCCGATATGGTCAAGCCCGGTGCGATTGTGCTGGATGTCGGCGTGAGCCGACAGGTGAGAGAAGGCCGTTCCGTGGTGGTGGGGGATGTTGACGAAAGCGTGTGGGAGATTGCCGCTGCGGTATCTCCCAATCCTGGCGGCGTCGGCCCGATGACGAGGGCTTTGCTCTTGCGTAATGTGGTGGACATGGCTCAAGCAAAGGTGGCATAGGTGGCAAAGCTTTATTTCCGATATGGCGCAATGAACTCTGGCAAATCGACGGCTCTGTTGCAGGCGGCCTATAACTACGAGGAACGTGGGCAGCGGGTCCTGCTTGCAAAACCGGTGATTGACACCAAGGGCGACCGCATGATTGTCTCCCGGCTCGGTGTTTCGAGAGAAGTTGACCTGGTCATCAGCCCCACCACGGATGTGGTGAACCTGGTGGATGTCGAATCCCAGCGTATTAAGCGTGAAGAAGGGGCGACCATCTCGTGCCTCTTGGTGGACGAATCCCAATTCCTTTCTCCCCGACAGGTCGATGACCTCCTGATCCTTGCCCTTCGACGGGGGATTCCTGTCTTGGCGTATGGGATTAGAACGGATTTTCAAACGGTCGCATTCCCCGGTTCCAGGAGATTGCTGGAGGTGGCGCATTCTCTGGAAGAGCTCAAAACAATTTGCCGGTGCGGGCGAAAAGCCATGTTCAATGGTCGAACACTGAATGGAACCTTTGTCTTTGATGGAGCCCAGGTGGCCATTGATGGCGACCAGGTGACGTACGAGTCACTGTGTGGCGAGTGTTATCTCGATGAGAGTGGTGGGCGCCTTGCCAGCGGTTATCCCAATGTCTCCCACGAGGGTGAATCCTTAGTTCCAGATTCAGACTTCAGCTAGCTCCGAGTGAGCCGAAAAATAGGTATTAGGCACAACCGGTGGGAGCTATGCGTACCCGCCGTCGTCGCCGACCAAAGTAACAAGAACCGCCTCTGGCGGACAAAACAGGCGAACCGGTGCGTAGATGCTGGTTCCTAACCCCGCAGAGACCTCGAGATAGCTCGAGCGTTGCGCATGACGCCAGATGCTCAAGCCTGAGGCTTGATCGAGTGGCAGGTCGCAGTTGGTCGTCAAGGCGTGACCACCGGGCAGACACACCTGACCGCCATGGGTGTGACCGGCAAATATTGCCTCGGCTCCCTGGGTGACGAAAGCATCGAGCACCCTCCGATAAGGGGCGTGTGTGATGCCGATGGTGGTGATGGAATGGTGGGGTCGTGAGCGACCTTCTTCGCTCTCACGAAGAGCTTCTACCGTGCCCGGTAGATTGTCGAGGTCGTCCAATCCGTGGTGGGCATCACCCACACCGACAAAGTCGAGGGTTGAGCCATTAATACTGACCCGCACGGCGGAGTTGTCGATGTCCTTCCATCCCAAAACCTCCGTGTAGAGGTGGGTGAGCCCGGCAAAATCAAGCGGGATTCCCTCGCTGGCACCCGGCGTGGAGGGCGCCAACAGATAGGCCAAGGGATTTTTCCATCGCGGGGCGACCCGGTCATTGGAGCCGTGGGTAACCACGCCAGGAATTCCTGCCAAGGGCAGAAGTGCTTCGGTGATGGCGGAAAGGCTTTCGGGGTGTCCAAAGAAATCTCCCGTGCCAACCACAAGGTCTGGTTCACTTTCGGCAAGCGCCCGGATCCACGAAATGGCGCCCGTATTCCAGGGCGCCACATGCAGGTCACTGAGGTGCAAAATCTTGATCGGGTCGCTTCCCGCATCCAAAATAGGTACTGTTTCTCGCCGGAGCTGAAATCTGGTGCGCTCTGCCGTGACTCCCCAGAGGGCCCCCACGAGGGCTGTGGCGCCAAGGCCTGCGAGCGCGAGCGAGGAGCGACGCATGGCTAATCTTCTGAGCGTGCTGGTGCCACGCCACATGCGACCCTGATTTGGAGCCCAGCGTAATCCCACACGACGCTACCTGCTCCCAAGTTCTGAGAGATGACGGTCCCATCGACTGGATCTGAGCTCACACTTCCCGCGCCACAGCTAAAGAATCGAGCCCCGGTCATGTTGATTGAATCCAGCGTGGTGTTTGCGTCCAGCACAGAGAGCCCCACAAGGTTTGGAACAACAACGTTGCCGAGCAACTCGCCTCCTGGTCCCGAACCAACCGAGGTTACGCGAACAGTCATGCCCCGGGCGAGGTATGTCCCAGCGACCGGTTCAAAAACGGCGACTCGACCCACGTCAATCCCCGAGGTCACCTCGAGCTTCAGGCCCAGGCTCTCCAACAGGATGGTGGCTTCATCAACCGCCATTCCTGTGATGCTGGGCAATTCAATGCCGCTGCCCTGCAGCAAACGATCGGGGGCCGCAGGAAAAGAATCCCCGCCATATTGTTCGTTGGCGTCTTGCATGATGATGCGCCAAATGTCATGGCGCAGGACGGTGCCGTTGCGGTAGTTGCTCATCTTGTAATCGCCGAGGACATTCCCCACCCACACAGCGGTAGCCACCTTGGTACTGGAGCCGACCATCCAGGTTTGAACCTGAGAGTCCGTTGTTCCCGTTTTGCCGATCACCGGGACATCGCCGCCGGGATTAGACCGCGAACCTGTGCCGCCGGTGATCACGGACCGCATGGGTGCTGCTACCGCTGCGGCAACATCGGGGGTAATGCCTTGGCGACACTTTGACGATTGACCCTCAATTCTGCCGCCACCGGCTTCGACGAAACGGTCGACCACAATCGGCTCGCAGGCCACCCCCCCATTGGCGATACCGCCAAAAGCTCCCGCCATGGTCAAGGGGGCAATTTCGTTGGTCCCCAGCACGGCTGAAGGGTTAGTCTGCAAAATTCCGCTGTCTGCGCGGTGCACGAGCAGCGCTTCCGCCGCCGTGCGAATTTCACACTGGTCAAGTTGTTCTGCCATTGCTGCGTAGGCGGAGTTGATGGAGCGTACCGTTGATTCGAACACCGTGGCCGCTGGCAAAAGCAGGTCAGCGGAGTTTCTAAACTCCCAGAGTCCTGCCCACGGCCCGCCACCATCACCACAGGTATCGAGGAAGACTGCCTGCTCGAGTTCCATTCGAGAGGCGTCGACAACTTCGTTGAGACCGTAGCCGCGCTGGAGCCAGGCAATCAGTGCGAAGACCTTATAGGTCGAACCGACCTGGAATCCACTGGATCCCCCGTACGCACGGTCAGTGTTGAAATTCACGGCGGTGGCAGAAATTCCACCACCTTCTTCTGAGTCGTCAAATATCTTGTTTTGGGCCATGGTCAACACGCGACCCGTGCCGACCTCGACGCTGGTACTGGCGCTCCCCAGTTGCAGACGCTCTTCGTCATTGGGGACCAATTCCCAGATGCGGTCCTGGGCGGTGGTTTGTAGGGACATGTTCAGGGTGGTGTACACATCGAGTCCCCCCTTGCGCCACCGGGTGTTGCGTTCTTCGGGTGTGGCCCCAAGCGTGTCGAAGTTCTCCACGTTTTTAATGACGAAGTCACAGAAAAATCGGGCGTAGGTGTCTGCTGCTAGGCAACCCGCAGTGGGAGGGGAAATGGTGACGAAGGAGTCATCCACGGGAGTGTTGATGGCGGTGGTGTATTCCGCTTCGGTGAGATATTCCTCCGCAAACATGGCAGCGAGGATGATGTCGCGACGTTCCTCATTGGCGGCGTAGTTTGCAGGGTCTCCCAAGTTTCTGGTGGTGGGAAATTGCACGATTGCCATCAGGCTGGCAGATTCCGCAGCGGAAAGCTGTTTTGCAGTTTTTCCGAAGTATTCCTGCGCGGCGGCCTGAACGCCATAGGTGTTGCCGCCAAAGCCCGTGATGTTGAGATAGGCCTCGAGTATTTCATCCTTGGTAAATCGCTTTTCCAGACCGATAGCAAGCTTCATCTCGTTGAGTTTTCTTTCAAAGCTTGTGGCAATCGCCGTCGCATACGCTTCCTGGCGTTCTTCCTCGGTAGGCAAATATTGGGACCGCTGGATGTAGGTGTTTTTCACCAGCTGCATCGTCAGCGTGGAAGCACCACTTTCGATTTCACCGGAGAACACGTTGCCGAGCGCTGCTCGGACTACAGAGTTCACATCGACCCCGGTGTGGTCATAAAAGCGACGGTCCTCCCCGGCGATGGCTGCCATGGCCAGGTAAGGGGACATTTGACTCAGGCGGACTTCTTCCCGGTCTTGCCAATACACCTCGGCGAAGGCCACATACCCATCGGCAGGGTCAGAGGATCTGGTTGCCCACAGGGTGTTCTTTTGTGCTTGCTCGCCGAGCTCAATAAACTCAGGGAGGGCACTAAAAACACCAATGGCGCTGTTTGCCCCGACGCTGGTAACCGCTAGCGCCGGCGAAATCATGGCCGTCACCATTACTCCCGCGAGAGCACCGAAACCGGTTATCGTTGCCAGTGCCTGGAAGAGCCCTTTGGGGCGTCGGTCAGATGAAGACATACTTTCAAGGGTAGAGGATGAGCCCTAGGATTTCGATGAAACGAGGCACAGATATGACCAAGTGGGAATACTTCACGACCCCGCTCATTATTCACAACACCGCGGCGATCCTGAACAACTGGGGCGAGCAAGGGTGGGAGTTAGTTCAGGTTGTCACCGGCCCCGAGGGCGGCCTAGTGGCATATTTCAAACGCCCCCTAGAGGAGTCCTAAATGGGTCACATTGATGCACGACTGAGTGAATTGGGTATAACCCTTCCTGACGTTGCCAAGCCGGTTGCTTCCTACGTCCCCGCGATGACGACGGGCAACATTCTTTACACCGCGGGACAGCTGCCTTTCGTTGACGGGCAACTGGTCGCCACCGGCAAGGTTGGCAGCGACGTCTCTGCCACCGAGGCGGCGGAGCTCGCCCGAATTTGCACCCTCAATGCCTTGGCGGCGGCCAAAGGATTGTTGGGTTCTTTGGACCGAGTGACCCGAGTGGTGAAGGTGAATGGTTTTGTGGCCTCCACACCCGATTTCATTGCTCAGCCCCAGGTGCTCAACGGTGCCTCCGAGTTCCTCGGTGAAGTTTTTGGTGACATCGGAGCCCACGCCAGGGCTGCCGTAGGGGTGGCGGTCTTGCCGCTGGACGCCCCGGTAGAGGTCGAACTTATTCTAGAGTTTGGCGACTAGTCATTCACGGACGTATTAATCGTCCGGATCACCGTCGTGTCGGTCAGGGTCGTGGTGTCCCCCACCTCGCGACCCTCGGCAATATCCCGCAGGAGTCTTCGCATGATCTTGCCCGAGCGGGTTTTGGGCAGCTCAGCGACAATAAAGACTTTGCGTGGCTTGGCGATGGCTCCAATTTGTTCCCCCACCCAGGTGCGGAGCTGACCTTCTAGCGCGGCATCTGTTTCCGTCCCGACAAAGCGGGATTTGAGAATCACAAAAGCCACGATCGCTTGCCCCGTAGTGTCATCGCTTGCTCCCACAACCGCAGCTTCCGCGCTCATGGGGTGGGCCACCAAAGCTGACTCGATTTCCATGGTGGAGAGTCGGTGGCCCGAGACGTTCATCACGTCATCTACCCGACCGAGCAGCCACACATCGTTGTCAGCATCGAGGTGGGCGCCATCGCCGGCGAAATAGGTGTTGGGAAACGTTGACCAGTACGTCTCCTTGAACCGCTCTTCATCGCCCCAAATTCCGCGCAGCATCGATGGCCAGGGTTCCGTGACGACCAGAAGCCCACCCGCCTCGGGGCCGACATGAACACCCGCGTCATCGACCACATCGATGCTGATGCCCGGAAGTGGCACTTGCGCGCTCCCAGGCTTCGTCGCCGTCACACCGGGAAGAGCACTGATCATGATGGCGCCTGTTTCGGTCTGCCACCAGGTGTCAACAATGGGGGTTATCCCGGAACCGATGACCTCCCGATACCAGATCCACGCTTCGGGGTTAATGGGTTCTCCCACCGAACCCAGTAGTCGAAGCGAGCTGAGGTCAAACTTCTGCGGGATTTCCCGCCCCAATTTCATGAACGTGCGAATGGCGGTGGGGGCGGTGTAAAAAATACTGACTCGGTACTTTTCGATAATCTCCCACCAGCGACCAGGATGCGGGGTATCCGGGGTGCCTTCATAAATCACCTGCGTTGCCCCATTGGCCAACGGCCCATAAACCACATATGAGTGCCCGGTAATCCAGCCAATATCCGCCGTGCACCAATACACGTCGGTCTCTGGATGCAGATCGAAAACGTTCTTGTGAGTGAACGCCGCCTGGGTGAGATATCCACCGGAGGTGTGCAAAATCCCTTTAGGTTTCCCGGTTGTTCCGGAGGTGTAGAGGATAAATAACGGATTTTCTGATTCAAAGGCTTCCGCGGTGTGCTCGTCTGATACACCCGCCATTTCTTCGTGCCACCACAGGTCGCGTCCCGCCACCCACTCGACGTCGTTTCCGCCGCGCTTGACCACGAAAACATTCTCGACACTGCTGGCACCATCGGCGATGGCGTGGTCAACAGCATCTTTCAGGGGGAAGACAGCGCCCCTGCGGTGTCCGCCATCGGCGGTTACCACCATGGTCGCCTGGGCGTCATCGATGCGCGCCCGCAAGCTTTCTGAACTAAAGCCGCCAAAAACAACAGAGTGAATAGCGCCAAGTCTCGCGACTGCGAGCATCGCGATGACCGCTTCGGGAATCAGGGGCATATAAATAATGACCCGGTCGCCCTGGCGAAGACCACGGGAGGCCATAACATTTGCGGCTTTTTTCACTGCTTCCGTCAGCTCGGCATAGGTAATGCTTTTTTGGTCGCCAGGCTCACCTTCAAAGTGCAAGGCAACACGGTCACCTAATCCTGCTTCGACGTGGCGGTCGAGACAGTTATAAGAAACATTCAGGGCACCATCGCCAAACCAGCGGGCAACGGGGGCCCCTGACCAGTCCAGTGTTTGAGTAAACGGGGTATGCCAGTGAAGCAGCTCGCGCGCTTGGTCAGCCCAGAAACCCAGGCGGTCTTTCGATGCCCTCGTGTAGAGGTCGGGCTTTCCCACGGCGTTGGTGACGAAGTCAGCACTGGGAGGAAACTGGCGCTCTTCGTGGAGAAGGGAATCAATATTGGTGGACTCAGACATCATCATCCTTGTTGGTATCGGCCCACAGTTCCTGGGCTGGCGTGTCATCGGCGACACCGAACCAGTGTAGAACAGGGGCCAAAGCCCGCCGAACGCTCATCTGTGCAGGCTGGTGATAACTTCTGCGCGGACGTGACTGGCTCTGTAAGCCTGGGGGCCATGTCGCCTGACTCCCACTGGTTGTTGCCACCCCTTCGCGCGGGCATCACCCCTGGCCTTCGTGACGCGTTGGGTCCTCTGGGAGAGGTGGCGGATGATCCTCGAGTTAGTGACGTCTTCCTCACGAGCGAAGGACGCGTTTTCGTTGACACCGGAGAAGGGGCCTACCGTGTCAACGGTGTCCACCTCGCCCCCGATCACGCGAGAGATATTGCCCGGCGTCTGATTGAACGGGGTGGACGACACGTTGATGAAGCGAATCCCCTGGTCGATGTGAATCTTGGCGGCGGCGTCCGCGTTCACGTGGTGTTACCCCCGATTGCCCGGTTGGGGCCAGAAATTTCGTTGCGTATTCACCGTCACCAGAAACCCCAGCTGGATCAGTTGGCTATGAAAGATGCCGACCACGTCATCCCCTTTCTGATCCGTGCTGTGAGGAACAAAAAGACATTGTTGATTAGTGGGGCAACCGGCTCAGGCAAAACCACTCTGCTGGGTGCAGCGATGGCACACGCCGCCCCCACCGAAAGGCTGGTGGTGTTGGAGGATTTGGCAGAGCTGTCCATTGATCATCCCCATGTGGTGGCACTGGAGTGTCGGCAGACCAATGTAGAAGGTGCGGGGGAAGTGACCCTGTCGAGGCTGGTCAAAGAAGCGCTTCGGATGCGGCCGGACCGCTTGATTGTGGGGGAGTGTCGCGGGGCCGAACTGGCGGACCTTTTGCGCGCTTTCCACACGGGGCATCGAGGCGGTGCCACAACGCTTCATGCGACTTCGCTGGAGGACATTCCCCTGAGGCTCGATTCTTTGGCCTCTCTCGCAGGGCTGAGTTCGAGACAGGTCGCCCTGCACACCGCGTCAGCGATAGATCTGTTTCTTCACCTGTCTCGCACGGATGATGGCAGCCGCGCGATCAGTGTGGGGAAACCCGTGCTGGATAAGAAAGGAGTGCTTCGTGTGGTGGTGGAAGAAATGGCCCAAACACGCCGCTCTTAGAGAGGACATTCCCTCAGAGACGCTGGAGTATCTGGCGGCTTTTGTGCAAGCGGGACTTTCCGCCACTTCTGCGTGGCAAGAGATTCCGGGAAACCTGGACTCCGAGAGCCCGCTGAGGGCGATCCAGGAGGCACTCCAGCATTCGGGCACTCTTGCCGACGCTATCGAGAGGGCCACCCTTCACGCTGCTCCCGAGTGGCGCATGCTCGGTGCCACATGGAGCGTCGCGAGAGATTCCGGATCACCTCTTGCCCCAAGCCTCGAGGTGCTTGCCGCCTCGATGATGGATCGTGACCACACTCGCCGAGAAATCGCTGCGACCCTGACAGGTCCCGCGGCAACGATGCGCCTGGTGATGGTGCTGCCTCTGCTCGCACTGGGGGGTGGTGCTGTGACGGGTGCCGACACTGCGGGAATTCTTTTTGCGACACCGCTGGGCCTAATGGCCCTGGGTCTCGCCATTGCGCTCATGGGAGCCGCCTGGTGGTGGATGCGCATTCTGCAACGCGATGCCCTACCCGATCGAAATCCCGAAGAGTTGGCGTTGGAATTATTTTCCATTGCCACTGCCGGGGGAGCGCTCCCCGAGCAGGCATGGTCGCTAGTAGGGGAGGCGCTAGAAAAATATGAACTGGAGGGTTCGACCGGGTCGGAAGGCGAAGCGTTGACAGCCCTGTCTCGGCGGGTGGGGGTTCCGGTGAGCGGCTTGGCTCGAGCTCGCGCCCGACTGATCCGACACCGGTGGCGCAGTGAGGCTCTTGCTTCGGTCAATCGCCTGGGGGTGACGATGGTGATTCCTCTCGGAGTTCTCGTGTTGCCCGCATTTGTGTTGGTGGCGATTGTTCCCATGGCGCTAGCGCTCTGGACCCAGGCCACAGCAACCTAGCTGTCCACATCCCCACCGTTTGGGTCCTGGTGGCCAGTTGTGGGGTTCGGGAAGGGTGAAAACATTTTTCCTGCCACGGTGTGCCCGTGGCCACGAGGCCATCGGGAGAAAGGACACCATATGAACAACACGCGCCAGGTTTCGCACGAAACCGGAGAAGAGGGTGCTGCGACAGCGGAATATGCCATCGCCACCATGGCCGCCGTCGGATTTGCCGGCCTGCTTGTGGTGATAATGCGCAGCGACGAAGTGCGGACAATCCTGCTGGATTTGGTGCGCAGTGCGCTCACCTTTGCAGGCTGAGAGAGGGTCGATCACGGCAGAAACCATGATGGTTTTACCGGCGGTCGTCCTTGTTTTTTCCGCCCTGATTCTGGGGATTCAAGCCAGCATGGTCCACTACCGCC
>JAFMDO010000019.1 GCA_017857245.1 Pontimonas sp. | reverse complement strand
TCGGGGTCGAAGAGACCACGTTCGAAGCGCTGCGCATACGCGAAACCAGTCGCTGCAGCAACGCCCTGACCCAGAGGTCCCGTCGTAATCTCTACGTGGTCGGTGTGGCCATATTCTGGATGGCCCGGTGTCAAAGAATCCCAGGTGCGCAGCGCTTTAAGGTCTTCGAGTTCGAGTCCTAAACCGCCAAGGAACAGCTGAACATACTGGGTCAAAGAGGAGTGACCCACGGACAAAATGAATCGGTCGCGCCCCAGCCATGTCGGGTCCGCGGGGTCTAGCGACATCACCTTCTGATAGAGCAGATAGGCCAGAGGGGCAAGACTGATGGCTGTCCCCGGGTGACCGTTGCCGACTTTCTCAACGGCATCAGCCGAGAGGGCCTTCGCGATATCGACAGCTCTTTTGTCCTGGTCGTTAAAGACTGAACCCATAGTGATGAGGAACCTTTTCCTAAGCCGGTGTCTTGGACGCGCACGTCCGAGTTGCAGGTAGCAGCCCCTGATTCTACCGAGAGGGTGCCAGCTGGAGCTCGCCAACACTCTCAGCTCCCACTACTTCCCCTCTTCTAGACTGGCCTGTGGCTGTAAAGGAACCCATGTCGCCCACTTCCACACTCTCGTCCCCTCGCGCGGGGACTCTTCGCGGCTATATCGCGCTCACTAAACCGAGGGTGATCGAGCTTCTCCTCGTCACAACTGTGCCGGTAATGGTTTTGGCCGAGGGTGGGTTACCGAGTTTCTGGCTGGTGCTGGCCACCGTTGCAGGGGGTACCCTCAGCGCTGGAAGCGCCAATGCTTACAACATGGTGATTGACCGTGACATCGACACCGTGATGGGAAGAACCCAGGCTCGCCCACTGGTGACCGGGGACATTTCGCCCCGCGCAGCATTAGTTTTCGCAAGCGTTCTCGCCGCTTCCTCGATCGGGCTTTTATGGTGGTTGACTTCACCTTTGGCGGCGCTGCTCTCAGCGGCGGCCATCGCCTTTTATGTTTTCATCTACACGATGTGGTTGAAGCGTCGGAGCGAACAGAACATTATTTGGGGCGGTATTGCGGGGTGTTTTCCGGTGTTGATTGGCTGGGCGGCCGTCACGGGAAGCTTGAGCGTTGAGGCGTGGATTTTGTTCCTGGTGGTGTTCCTGTGGACCCCTCCGCACTACTGGCCACTGTCTATGAAATACAGGGACGACTATGCCAACGCCCAGGTTCCCATGTTGGCCGTGGTGAGGGAAGCCCCTGTTGTCGGTCTCCAGGTCATTCTCTACGCCTGGGCCACCGTGGTTTCTTCGCTACTGCTTATTCCCCTCGCCCCGATGGGAATTCTTTACTCCGCTGTTGCTCTCAGCACAGGAGGCTGGTTCATTCTCGAATCCCACCGCCTCTATGCGCGGGCCCTGGCAGGTGTGGAAACCCAACCCATGCGGGTGTTTGGAGCGAGTATTACCTACTTGACATTGCTGTTTGTCTCGGTCGGGATTGATCCGCTTCTACCCTGGTGACACCGCGCTGCGACAACAGGGACGTAGTGACCAGTGCGAGCAGCACTGCTGCGAGCACCATGTGGATACCTACCGCGAGCTCAGGTAGACCATTGTTGGCCTGGTAAAGACCGATGCCGACCTGCACAAGAGCCACACCTAACGCACCGGTGATGGCCCGCTGGTAGCGGGCAGGTGCCACCCCGGGGAGGCGGGAAACCACGGCAAGGGTGACCAGCAGACCCAGGACGACATAGGAGGGCCAGGCATGAAAGTGTTGAAGAAGCCACGAATCAAGACCGTTTCTGGCGCTGCCGCCGTCACCAGAATGCGGTCCTGAACCGGTGGTGATGACCCCGACCGCCAGAGAAACACCGAGAGTACTCACGAGCCCAAGCCCCAGCACGCGAACGGGGGAGCGGGCCGCCCAGCTCCCGACCTTGCGGCCTGTCCTTACCCGATAGAGCAATACGGCAGCGAGTGCGACCAAAACGAGCGATAACACATAGTGCAGACCGACAATCCAGGGGTTAAGGTTCGTGAGAACCGTAATGCCCCCAATCACGGCCTGACCTGGGATTCCCAACCCCAACACGATGGAGAGCCTAAACAACTCGGGACGCTCTTTCCGCAGCCGCAACACCAGGACAAACAGGCCAACGGCGATGATGGCCAAGATAAAAGTCAGCAGCCGGTTTCCAAACTCAATGATGCCGTGAAAGCCCATCTCAGGGGTGGTAACAAAAGAGTCTTCGGTGCACCGCGGCCAGGTCGGGCAACCCAACCCCGAACCGGTCAGCCGCACCGCTCCGCCGGTGCCGATAATGAGTATTTGGCTGACCAGTGATGCCCAGGCGAAAACCTTCACGCGCACATCAACGGTCGCGGGGAGCATGCTCCACAGTGTTTTCATGAAAAAATCCTCTGACAAAGGGGCCCGAACGCTCTAGACTGAGGTAATCCACGCTCCAGAGGTCCTTCACACGGCTTATTCAGCTCGTTTCTGAGAGTCTAGAAGGCAAGTGCTGGAGAATCCTGGAAGTTTTTCCCATAAGCCCCGCACCAGAAAGAGCAACCATGTCTGATGTACTCCTCGACCGGCCCGACCTTGAGGGTCTTGGGCAATACGAATTTGGCTGGCACGACACGGACAACGCGGGTGCTATCGCTAAGCGCGGGCTCTCCGAGCAGGTGGTGCGCGAAATCTCTGCGCTCAAGAATGAACCCGAATGGATGCTGAAGCTTCGCCTGAAGGCACTCGCCCTTTTCTACAAGAAGCCCATGCCACAATTTGGCGCCGATCTCTCGGGCATTCACTTCGATAACATCAAGTATTTTGTCCGCTCCACTGAGCGTCAGGCCCAAACGTGGGAAGACCTCCCCGAGGACATCCGTAACACCTACGAACGCCTGGGAATCCCCGAAGCGGAACGTTCGCGCCTGGTCGCTGGTGTGGCCGCCCAGTACGAATCCGAAGTGGTGTACCACCAGATTCGAGAAGATCTGGAGGAACAGGGCGTGTTGTTCCTCGACACGGACACTGCACTGAGGGAGCACCCCGAGTTCTTCAAAGAGTACTTTGGCACCGTAATCCCGGCAGGGGATAACAAGTTCTCCGCTTTGAACGCGGCCGTGTGGTCAGGGGGCTCGTTCGTTTACGTCCCACCGGGAGTCCACGTAGAAATACCCCTGCAGGCGTATTTCAGGATTAACACGGAAAACATGGGTCAATTTGAGCGAACCCTGATTATCGCTGACGAGGGCAGTTACGTTCACTACATCGAGGGTTGCACCGCTCCGATCTATTCCAGCGACTCGCTGCACTCGGCTGTCGTGGAAATCATCGTCAAGAAGAACGCCCGTGTTCGATACACCACGATTCAGAACTGGTCCACCAACGTCTACAACCTGGTCACCAAGCGTGCTATCGCTCACGAAGGTGCCACCATGGAGTGGATTGATGGAAACCTGGGTTCCAAAGTCACGATGAAGTACCCCTCCGTCTTCCTGGTAGGCGAGCGAGCGAAAGGCGAAACCCTCTCGGTTGCTTTCGCCGGCCCCGGTCAACACCAAGACGCCGGAGCAAAAATGGTTCACATGGCCCCCTATACGACCTCTTCGATCGTGTCCAAGTCCATCGCCCGTGGCGGGGGACGAGCCGGATACCGCGGTGAGGTGCGGATGGATGAAAATGCCCACCACTCCGCTAACACCGTGCGGTGTGATGCCCTTCTAGTGGATACCATTTCGCGAAGCGACACCTATCCGGCCATCGACATTCGCGTAGACGATGTTCAGCTTGGGCACGAAGCGACCGTGTCCAGGGTCAGCGAAGAACAGCTTTTCTACCTTCAGAGCAGGGGCATGCCCGAAGATGAA
Source organism: Pontimonas sp. (assembly GCA_017857245.1). Lineage (GTDB taxonomy): Bacteria > Actinomycetota > Actinomycetes > Actinomycetales > Microbacteriaceae > Pontimonas. The sequence continues at coordinate 17,662 of JAFMDO010000019.1, read as the reverse complement.
GCCATGGCGATGATTGTCCGCGGCTTCATCGAGCCGATTGCCAGAGAGCTTCCGATGGAATACGCCCTTGAGCTCAACAAGCTGATTGAAATGAACATGGAAGGGTCTGTCGGCTAAATGAGCACACCCTCTCCCGTCACCACCACGGCGGACGCGGATACGGTCGCGCCAAGCGTGATTCCTGTCCAAAGTCGGTCCGAATTCTTCAGCTCCGATCAGGTCGCGCTTTTCCCTGCCGTCACCGGTAGAGAGGCACAGTGGAAACTGAGTCCGGTGGAGAAGCTTCGTCCCTTAATTGACGGGGCCTTGGACGGCCGTCGCTATCCCGTTGAATCCACCCAATCCACCGGCTTCGGCGTGGAGTGGAATTCCACGCCGCTGGTGAAACGTGGTGTCGCAGGGCTTCCCGAAGACCGTTTGACTGCCAATGCGTGGGAGCAGAACCAAGAAGTTTTGCTGGTCACTATCGAGGGTGAGCATCCGGAGCCCCTGCGGATCGTGCGGGACAATCTTGGGGATGAGGCCAAGTCTGGTCACACGATCGTGACCGTCAAGCCGGGGGCTAAGGCCACCCTGGTAATGGTATCCAAAGGGCCGGCGACTCTTGCAGAAACGGTTGAGTTTGATGTGGGTGAAGGCTCGAGCCTCCAAGCAGTCTTTGTGGGCCAGTGGGATAGGGGCACAATCCAGTATGCGAGCCATTTCGCCCAGATAGCTAAGGACGCGTCCTTCACCCATATCGTCGTCGATGTAGGTGGTGATGTTGTGATCCTCAACCCCAGCGTCCATTTGGTCGGAGAGCGCTCCGAAGCGCACCTTTTTGGCGGCTACTTTGCCGATGCCACGCAACATCAAGAACACCGTGTGTATGTCAATCATGTGGGGGCGCAGACCGTGTCTCGCGTCAATTACAAGGGCGCGCTCCACGGCAAGGGCGCACGAACCGTCTGGGTGGGCGATGTCTTGATCGGACCTGATGCGGTCGGCACCGATTCGTATGAACAAAATCGTAACCTCGTCCTGAGTGAAGGGACCAGAGCGGACTCCATCCCCAACCTTGAAATTAAGACCGGTGATATCAAGGGAGCTGGCCACGCAAGCGCGACCGGTCGCTTCGATGACGAACAACTTTTCTATCTTCAGTCACGGGGGATTGAGGAGCTCGAAGCCCGACGTCTCGTCGTTCTGGGGTTCCTTATCGAAATCATCCAGAAGATTGACGACACGGAACTTTCCGGAGAGCTCACCATCGTGATGCAAGAAAAGCTAACGCAGACGGAGAAAGCCACATGAGTGCGGTGAAGGTATGCGCAGTGAATGACGTCAGCGTCTCCACCGCAGTAAAAGTGACCATCGACGGGGTGCCGATCGCGTTGGTGAAGGACTCTGCAGGAGACCTTCATGCCATCGGCGACACCTGCAGCCATGGCGAGATTTCTCTCGCGGAGGGTTTTGTGGAAGACAACACCCTGGAATGCTGGGCCCACGGTTCAAAGTTCAATCTTGACACCGGCAAACCCCTCAACTTTCCGGCCTTTGAGCCGGTGCCCGTTTACCGCGTAACCGTCACCGACGGCGACGTGTATGTCGATCCCACCCCCCAGAGCCCAGAAAGCGCAGCATCATGAGCACATTGGACATCAAAGACCTTCACGTTTCCATCGAAACAGAGGGCGGGGCAATTGAGATCTTGAAAGGTGTAACACTGAGCCTTGACCAGGACTCAACCCACGCGATCATGGGACCCAACGGGTCGGGAAAGTCCACTCTTGCCTACACGATTGCCGGCCACCCTCGATACTCGGTCACACAAGGCAGCATCACTCTTGATGGCGTCGACGTTTTGGCCATGGCACCGGACGAACGCGCCCGTGCCGGGCTTTTCTTGGCGATGCAGTACCCCGTCGAGATTCCAGGAGTCACCGTCACAAACTTCCTCCGCACCGCGAAGACCGCCATCGATGGAAGTGCTCCTGCCTTGCGGGAATGGGTCAAGCAGCTCAAAAGCGCGATGGAAGACCTCAGCATGGAACCAGGGTTTGCCCAGCGCAACGTGAATGAAGGATTCTCTGGTGGCGAGAAGAAGCGCCACGAAATCATGCAACTCGAGCTGTTGAAGCCTAAGTTTGCCGTCTTGGACGAGACGGATTCCGGTTTGGACGTGGATGCGCTGAAGATCGTAGGCAAGGGTGTCAACCGGGCCAAAGCCAACACCGGGTTGGGCGTCTTGTTGATCACCCACTACACCCGGATTTTGAAATACATCAAGCCGGATTTTGTCCACGTCATGGTCGATGGTCAGATTGCTGAATCGGGAGGTCCTGAGCTCGCAGAGAAGCTCGAGGACGAAGGGTATGACCTCTACGCGCCGAATACGAAGATGGCGACAGGCTAGCCATGGCCACCGTTGCGCTGACTGCAGAGAAGTTCGACCGGGTCGAAGAGGGCTTGAAGGATGTCATTGACCCTGAGCTGGGGGTCAACATCGTTGACTTGGGTCTGATTTATGACCTCTCCTGGGACGACGAAGAAGACGCTCTGATTGTGAGCATGACGTTGACCTCTGCCGGCTGCCCGTTGACCGATGTCATCGAAGAAGAGATCACCAACAATCTCGATGGAATTGTGGAGCGTTTTCGCATCAATTGGGTATGGATGCCCCCCTGGGGTCAAGAGCGCATTACTGCCGATGGTCGTGACATGATGAGAGCTCTCGGATTCTCTATCTAACAACGCAGGCGATCTTCTTGCCTGACCTGGTGGTTTTGCATGCTTGAGGTTAAAGACCTTCAAATACGTATTGGCGCGCGCGTGCTCCTCGACGGCGTGTCCTTTCGTGTTGACACTGGTGACAAAGTGGGCCTGGTGGGCCGCAACGGAGCAGGAAAGACAACGCTAACCAAGGTGATCGCAGGGGACTTCGCCGCGACCGAAGGATACGCGAAGGTCACGGGTGAAGTCGGTTACTTGCCCCAGGACCCGCGGGCCGCTAACCCCCACGAGTCCGCGAGGACGAGGATCTTGGATGCCAGAGGGCTCGGCCACCTCATCGAGGGGATGTCGAAAGCAACGACCGATATGGCAAGTGGTGACGAAACAGTCTCTGCCGCTGCGATGAAAAAGTATGGACGTCTCAACGATCAGTTCTTGGCAGCCGGCGGTTATCAGGCGGAGGCAGAGGCTGCCACGATTGCTTCGCACTTGAACTTGCCCCACACCACCTTGGACCAGGAGCTTGGCACGCTTTCTGGTGGACAACGGCGGCGCATCGAACTCGCCCGTATTTTGTTCCAGAACGCCCCGTTGATGGTGCTGGACGAGCCCACCAACCACCTGGATGCAGATTCTGTGGTCTGGTTGCGCAACTTCCTTCAGGGCTATCCCGGTGGCGTCATCGTGATTTCCCACGATGTCGGCCTGGTGGAAGAAACCGTTAACCGCGTTTTCTATTTGGATGCCATGCGTTCCACCATCGACATTTACAACATGTCCTGGAAGCACTACCTCCGCCAGCGGGAAGCTGACGAAGAGCGCCGTCGTAAGGAACGCAGCATCACCGAGAAGAAGGCAACTGCCTTGCAGCTCCAGGCCGCAAAGTTTGGCGCCAAGGCTAGTAAAGCCGCCTCCGCCCACCAAATGGTGGCCCGGGCGGAACGTATGCTCGCCGGGCTGGATGATGTCCGCGGCACGGAACGTGTCGCCAAACTGCGATTCCCCGATCCGGCGGCCTGCGGGAAGACGCCTCTGTTTGGGCACAATCTTTCCAAGAGCTACGGGTCGCTCGAAATCTTCACCGCTGTTGACCTCGCCATCGACCGAGGTTCAAAAGTTGTCATCGTTGGTCTCAACGGAGCGGGTAAAACAACACTGTTAAGGATCCTCGCCGGCGTTGATGCACCAGACACCGGAGTGATCGAAGCTGGTCACGGTTTGCGCATCGGCTACTACGCCCAGGAACACGAAACTTTGGACGTGGACCGGACAGTTTTGGAAAACATGCTCGCCTCTTCCCCTGACATCGGCGAGCGCGAAGCGCGCTCGGTGCTGGGTTCTTTTCTTTTTACCGGGGATGACGTGTTGAAGCCTGCCGGTGTTCTCTCCGGCGGCGAGAAAACCAGGCTTTCGCTCGCGACCCTCGTGGTGTCGAAGGCAAACGTGTTGCTGCTTGATGAGCCCACCAACAACCTCGACCCTGCCAGCCGCGAAGAGATCCTCGACGCCCTCGCGCACTACTCGGGTTCTGTCGTGTTAGTCAGCCACGATGACGGAGCGGTTCTCGCTCTGAACCCCGAACGGGTGCTCATCATGCCCGATGGGGTGGAAGACCACTGGAGCGACGAATACGCCGACCTGGTCTCTCTCGCCTAACGCGCGGACTGCTCCAGCAAAGCATCTTCTTCTTCAGCGTCAGAGGACTGTGGGGCAGAGGGGGCCTCAATACCGCGAGAAACGCGCCATTCCTGTCGGAACATCCAGCCAAAGCCTACGAAGGCCATGACGGCGAAGAGATACCACTGGAAGGTGTAACTCAAGTGGGGGCCTTCATCCAAAACGGGGCGAAGGGTGCGCAGCGGAAGAGAAGCTGGCGCGGGTTCTTCGGTTGCCGCGATGAGATAGAACTCCTGGGTGAGCGCGGTCGTGGTTTGGGCAACGACGTCCACCACGTTGATGGTGGCGACCTGCCCCTCTGGTGCGCCGCGGCCCCGAAGCTGTGGCTCCCACATTTTGACTCGTGCTACGAGGGTGACGTCTCCTTGAGGGACTTCCGGAATCGCATCGGGGTAGTCGGATGCTTCACCAGCGGGCACCCAGCCCCTGGAGACCAAGACAGCTTTTTCGCCGGAGACGAACGGAACAAGAACTTCAAACCCGACCAGACCGGCACGGGGTCTGGTTCGCACGAGGAGCTGGTCTTTCCTTTCGTATCGACCCTCTAGTACCAGGGGGGTCCATTCGTCCTCCACCGAAGGCAGGGGATTGGTCTCTAGAAAGTCCTCCAAACTGAGGGAGCTGGCGTCCCAGTTGTTTTCCACGCGATCCATGGCGGCCACTGCCTGGCCTCGGCGGTCCCACTGCCACAGGCCGAATAGTGTCGCGACGATCGCAAACACAACCGTCAGGGAGAGATAGCCCAACCACCTGGAGCTAAACAACTGGCGAAACACGTCACTGCTCGCTTGGGAGAGCCACTGCACTGACCGGGAAACTGCGTTGGTCGAGATACCCGACAAAGTATTCCTTATGTGCTTCGCAGGACAGCCAAACCTTCGTCCGGTCCACCGGATGAATTTTGGGGTTTCTCCACCGGATTTCCCATCCGGGCGTTCCGCGACAAGATGTCCTGGAACATCGAAGTCCCTCGGTAGGTGCCCCTGGGATAATCACCGAAGTGCGGTGACGCTAATGGTTCCTGGGCGCAGCGGGCCTCGCCCCTTGGAAGGGGCAACAGAGTTCGCGAGCACCACCGCAAAATATGGCAAGAGAACTGCACCCAGTGCAGGCGCGAGCAACCACCAGCCGGGGGTGAAGAAACACGCCCCGATACACACCAAACGCACGCCCATTGCGAGCGAGTATTTCAGCATCCGTGACCGACGCTCGGCTTCTGGCGCTTCTCCCAACGAGGTCGCCGACTGAAGTTGGTCCATTGCCCCATGCTAGAACAAACACCTGCTAATAAGCTTGGCACCATGCACACACCCCGCACCGTCTTAATTACCGGAGGAAACCGCGGCATTGGCTACGCCATCGCGGAAAGATTTGTGAAAGAGGGCCACCGCGTCGCGGTGACCGCTCGCAGCGGTCAAGGCCCCAAGGGCGCCCTCACGGTGACCGCAGACGTGACTGATGGCGCGTCGCTGGATTCTGCCATCTCTCAGGTGGAGGCTGAGCTTGGACCACTCGAGGTGGTTGTCGCCAACGCCGGAATCACGAAAGACACTCTTTTGCTGCGAATGAGCGATCAAGACTTCGAGGAGGTTATTAATACGAATCTCACCGGAGTTTTTCGCGTGGTGAAGCGCTCAATCAAGTCCATGATGAAGCAGAAATTCGGCAGAGTGATCCTTATTTCCAGCGTGGTAGGACTTTATGGTTCCCCCGGACAGGTGAATTACGCGGCAGCCAAAGCAGGGTTGGTCGGCTTTGCCAGGTCCTTAACCCGTGAGCTCGGTTCCCGTGGCGTGACCGCTAATGTGGTGGCACCGGGATTCATAGACACCGACATGACCAAAGCTCTCCCCGAGGAACAACAACAGGCGTATCTTGCCTCTATTCCCGCAGCACGTTTTGCCACCCCCGATGAGGTAGCCAGCGCTGTGGTGTGGCTAGCTAGTAACGATGCCAGCTATATCTCCGGCGCTGTGATCCCTGTCGATGGGGGACTGGGAATGGGCCACTAAATCCTGAGAATGCCGAGTTCATCGAGCACGAGCGCCAAGTCCGGGGTGTCGATCACCCGGTCTGCTGCCTCTTTGAGCACAGGCTTAGCCATATAGGCGATTCCGATACCGGCGGCGCGAAGCATGTCGATGTCGTTACTGCCATCTCCTACAGCAACCGTGTCGGCCATATCGATGCCGTTAAGAGCGGCCCAGCCTCTCAGGCTTGCCTCCTTCGCGGCGGCATCCACAATGGGGCGTTCGACGTCGCCGGTGAGGACGGAGCCCTTGGTAATGAATCTGTTCGCCCGGTGGAAATCAAGACCCAGGTCCAGGGCGAGGGGATCCAACATTTCGTGGAATCCACCGGAAACCGCTGCCACCAAGTGGCCAGCATGGTGCAGGGAATCAACAAGAGTATGCGCTCCCACGCTCAGTCGAACACGTGCCGAAGCGCTCGCCAGCTGATGCTGGGTGACCCCTGCGAGTTCCTTCACACGCTGGGACAGTGACTCTGCAAAATCGAGCTCTCCTGCCATCGCGTGCGCTGTAATAACTGCCACCCGCTCAGCAACTGCGGGGGACACACACTCGGCGAGAAGATCGATACCTTCATTCTGGGTGAGTGTTGAGTCGACGTCGAGAACCACAAGCATCCTCCCGGCGCTCATGCGGTCACTACCGTTCCCTTCTCCACAACCGTGACGCCACCTTCCGAGCGAGTGAAGCCACGGGCTTTATCTGCTCCCTGGTCAATCCCGACCTTCGCACCTGGTTCCAGCACGACATCTTTGTCGAGAATGGCGCGGTGGATATGGGCGCCCGCACCCACCACTACCCTCTCGAAGAGAATGGAGTCCTCGACCACCGCTCCAGAATCAATATTGACCCAGGGCCCCAATACGCTTCGGGAAACCTTCGCCCCGACGACGTAACACCCCAGTGACACTGTGGACTCGGATAACGAACCAGGGTTGCCATTCTGGTCTTGCACGAACTTGGCCGGTGGTGAATTCCACTGCTGGGAATAGATGGGCCAATCAGCATTGAACAGGTTGAACGCGGGGTCAATGGAAATCAGGTCCTGGTGGGCATCAAAGAAGGCATCGATTGTCCCGACATCCCTCCAATAAAAGCGGTCGTTCTCCCGCGCACCAGGAATCTTGTTTCGATTCAAGTCATACACATGCGCTTCCCCACGCTCCACGAACGCGGGGATGATGTCCCCACCCATGTCATGATCAGATTCCACATCTTTGGCGTCGGCGCGGACAGCATCCACCAGCGCTTTGGTGGTGAAAACGTAGTTTCCCATTGACGCCAACACTTCGTCGGGAGAGTCGGGCAGGCCCTCGGGGTTCTTCGGCTTTTCGGTAAAAGCGGTGATTTTGTCTGGGTGCTGGGAGCCGGTCGTGATGACGCCGAACTGGTCCGACATTTCCCGGGGCTGACGGATGCCCGCCACTGTTACTCCTGCGCCGCTGGCGAGGTGCGCCTCGATCATCTGCTGAAAGTCCATCCGATAGACGTGGTCCGCACCCACCACGACCACCAGATCGGGCTTCTCATCACCGATAAGGTTCAAGCTTTGGAAGATGGCATCCGCAGAGCCGGCGAACCAGCGTTTTCCGAGCCTTTGTTGGGCAGGAACCGAGGCGACGTAGGCGTTGAGCATCCCGCTCAAACGCCACATTTGAGACACGTGACGGTCGAGCGAATGGGACTTGTACTGAGTGAGCACCACTACTTGACGCAGGCTTGAGTTGATCAGGTTCGAAATCGCGAAATCCACCAGGCGGTAATGACCGGCAAAGGGAACGGCGGGCTTGGCGCGATCTGCGGTGAGGGGCATCAGTCGCTTGCCCTCGCCTCCTGCGAGGACAATTCCAAACGCTTTGGGCGACGACACCCTCCAAGCGTAGTGGATAGCCCATTTACGCCCCCTATCGGTGGAGTAGTCTGGGGGAACCATGTCCCTTGTTGCTTCCTTCGACGCCGTCAGCGTCACCAAAGAGGGGTCGCGCATCCTCTCAGACATCTCCTGGGACATTGATTCAAGCGAGCGCTGGGTCATTGTTGGCCCTAACGGCGCAGGAAAAACCACCCTTTTGGCCCTTCTGGCATCGTTTTCTCACCCCAGCTCGGGAACAGTCGTTGTTTTGGGAGAAACGCTAGGAAAAACAGATGTTTTTGACCTGCGTCCGCGGGTGGGATTTGCCTCGAGTGACATGGCCAACCGGATTCCCTATAACGAAACAGTTCTCGACACCATCCTCACCGCCGCTTATGGCGTCACCGGTCGGTGGAAGGAAGACTACGAATCCATCGACATTAGGCGCGCGCAGCGCGTGCTCGCCGAATGGAACCTGGAGAATCTGGCCGAATCCACGATGCGCACGCTCTCTGATGGTGAACGTAAACGCGTCCAAATTGCCAGGGCTGTCATGACGGACCCCGAGATGTTGCTGCTGGATGAACCCGCAGGCAGTCTCGACGTGGGCGCCAGAGAGGACGTCATCGAGATGCTCGATCACTTTGCGGGTGAGCCCACCTCACCAGCGATGGTGATGGTGACTCACCACGTGGAAGAAATTCCCAGCGGATTCACGCACCTTCTTGTAATTGCCGATGGCAGAATCGTCGCCAAGGGATTGTTGGAAGAGACGCTCACAGGTGCCGTACTTTCAGACGCCTTCAGCCGACCCCTTTCCGTCACACACAACAATGGACGTTTTCAGGCCACAGCTTTGTGATTTTCCTGGTAAAGTCGGAGCTTCGCCAGTTTTCTGATGACCTGGTATCGGTTCGATAAAGGATTTTGCTATGAAGACAGATATTCACCCCGACTACAACACGATTGTTTTCCGCGACCTTACCTCCGGGGAAACCTTTCTGACGCGCTCCACCGCGAAGAGTGAGAAGACCATGGAGTGGGAAGACGGCAACACCTACCCCGTGATTGATGTGGAAATTTCTTCCGCCTCACACCCTTTTTATACCGGCAAGCAGCGTATCCTCGACTCCGCTGGTCGCGTGGAGAAGTTCAACCAGCGCTTCAAGGGCTTCGGACAGTAACTACAATCGAACGGGCCACTCACCGCTTGCGGTGAAGCCCGCATCGCCGCGTCCGCGTCGAAAAGCTTGAAAGTTTTCTGCCCATTCTCTGGACCACTGGATTTGTTGGGTGTGAAGTTCCTCCGCAGTTTCGGGGAGATCACTCTGGTGGGCACGAATCATGGCTTGGGCAACACGGCCGGCTGCCACAGCATCCGCGTCTGCCGTGTGGGCGCCATCAAAAGCTACCTCGTAATGCGCGGTGGCCATTTGCAAAGTGCGCTTTCCCTTGCGGTAACGATCGACTGCTCGATCAATGACCAGGGGGTCGACAATTGGCCCTGGATCGGCGAAAGGCTCAAGGCCATAGCGCAACATCTCGTGGTGGAGAATTGAGAAGTCATAGGACGCGTTGTACGCGACGACGGGGATTCCACGGGTGAGATACCCGGCGAGGGTGGCTCCGATTTCTGCGACAACCGTATGGGGTTCACGACCTTCTGCTCGGGCACGCTCGTTCGTCACCCCGTGAACAGCTGTGGCGGCTTCGGGAATCATGACACCGGGATTAGTCAGCCACTCGGCGCACTCCGTCACCTGACCCGATGCATCAATGAGACCTACGTAGGCTGTCACAATGCGGGAATGACGGGTGTCAAGCCCCGTCGTTTCGGTGTCAAAAACCGCCAGGGTGTCGCTCCAGTGGGCCATGCTCCCAGCCTAGGTTACGCCACTGACGCTTTGATTCCTGCGAGCGAGAGCCAATAGAAGCTCTGGGGGGGCAGGGTGAGGACGAGTTGGCCCTGTTCGTTGGGGGACGGGAACCTCCCGCCACCGGTAATTTCGGTCACTCGGTTCGCGCGGAAAGACTCCGGCAGACTGAGGGTGACCGAAAGCGGTTGGTGGGCAAAAGAGTACACACACAACAGTGTCTCCGGAGATTCTCCCGGTTTGCACTCCTCTATTGGCATGTCCCGAACGAACGCCACCACAGAAGGGTTGTCGGAGGAGACAACCGTGAGTGGCCCCACTCCAAAGACGGGGTGTTCTTTTCGCAGGTGGATAAGGTTGCGCACCCAGTGAAGAAGGGATGTGCCCTGAGCCAGTTGGGTTTCCACGTTGGAGGAGCTGTAGTGAAAGGCGAGCGACTGCACGACTGGCAAATACAGCTTTCCTGGGTCAGCATCGGAGAATCCAGCGTTTCGATCCGGGGACCACTGCATCGGAGTGCGAGAACTATCCCGATCCTCCAGCCAAATGTTGTCACCCATCCCAATTTCGTCGCCATAGTAGAGAAAGGGTGAACCCGGCAGGGACAGCAACAGGGCGTGGGCCAGCTGAAGCTCCTGGCGCGAATTGTCGAGCAGGGGAGCGAGGCGGCGACGAATCCCCACATTCACCCGCATTCGCGGGTCATAGGCATACCAGCCATATAACGCCTGGCGCTCTTCTTCCGACACCATCTCTAAGGTGAGTTCATCGTGGTTTCGCAAAAACACTCCCCAGGCTGTCCCGGGCGGAATATCCACCGTTTCCGCGAGCACCATCTGCAAAGGCTCGGCTTGCTGGGAGCGGAGGGCGTAAAAAATTCTTGGCATGATCGGGAAATCGAATGCCATGTGACATTCGGGGGTTTCCTCGGTGCCCAAATACTCAGCCGTTTCGCTGGGCCACTGGTTAGCTTCAGCAATCAGAACCCGCCCTGGAAATTCGGTGTCCAGGAAAGATCGGAACGTGCGCAAAAACTCGTGCGTCTCAGGTTCGCTCTCGCCCGTGCCCTCGTCCGATTCATACAGGTAGGGGATGGCGTCGAGGCGGAAGCCATCGACGCCCATCCCCAACCAGAAACGGGCGATGTCGTGCATTTCGGAGTGAACCGCTGGGTTGTGATAGTTCAAGTCCGGCTGGTGGGAAAAGAAGCGGTGAAAGTAGAACTGGCGACGTTCAGAGTCAAAAGCCCAGTTGGAGTCTTCCGTGTCGGAAAAAATGATTCGAATGTGCTGACGGATCTCATCGGTGTCGGACCACACGTAATAGTCGCCATAAGGTCCCGACGGGTTGGTCCGGGATTCCTGGAACCAGTGGTGTTGGTCCGAGGTGTGATTGAGGGGTAAATCCATCACGATGCGCATATTTCTCGCGTGTGCCTGGGATACCAACTCTTGGAAATCATCAATGGTGCCGAACTCGGGAAGAACGGTCATGAAATTGGCGACGTCGTAACCACCATCGAGCAGAGGGGAGGAATAAAACGGCGGAAGCCAGAGCGCATCAACGCCTAACCATTCGAGGTAATCCAGCTTGCTGATGAGGCCGGGGATATCACCGATGCCATCCGAATTCGTGTCAGCGAATGATCGCACCATCACTTCATAGAACACCGCCCTCCGATACCACTGGGGGTCGTGCTCTAACCCGCGCCGGGCGTAGGGGGGTGCAAAGTCCATGGAGCTCCTGCAAGAAGAACGGATACATTAATCTTATGTGCCGCCCTACCGCTTGTCAGACGGTGTTGATTCTCGCTCGCGGCCGGGCCTAAAAGGCCCCGAGGTGGGGACACACACGAATGACCCAGGTTTTTCGCTAGGGGGTGGGGAGAATCGCGAGTTTTTCACTCTCAGAGCTGCTGGCGAAGAATTCCATAAATTCAGAATCGAATTCTTCAATAGTCTGCCCGAAGGCCTGCGTGAAAGCTTCCTCAAAACCTAGCGACTCAACGACAGGGTGGAAGTCGTTGAGTAAGACTTCAGGGGAGGTTTGTGAAACGAGGTATGCCATGCCCCAAGCCCCAAGCCCGTAACCCAAGCCTGAGCATTCGTCCGAGTAGTCCACGATTGATGTCACTGTTCGACCAGCACAGGCGCCGGAGAGCTCTCCCTCGATATCGAACAGTTTGTTGCGCATTTGGTCTTCATACGTGAAGGGGTAATCACCTGCTGGCACCTCCGGCATGGTGCCTTGCTCGATCAGTTGCGCGGTGGCGTATTGAGCCATGAATTCTGCCGAACCTTCGATAAACCACACCGGACCCATAACCTCGTCCCGCGAATCTCTATCCACAGCCGCAATGAAGGAGTGCTGCACCGCATGCCAGTACTCATGGAACACAGTTTTTACGTCTTCAGCACCAGGCGTGCCCATCATCCCGGCTAAACCCCAGGGCAACATCGTTGCAAAACGGTGAATGCCCCATTCCACGGTGCCATTGCGACCCGCAGTGCCAAAGTTTGAACCCTCTGCCACCGCCTGTGCGCCAAGCTGCTGGTACTCAATCATGGAGTGTTGCTCATCACCAGCTTCGCGCTGCATGCAGTCGTCGTAATCCCATTCGCCACGGGAATCGCGGCGTTCGCAAAACTCTGCAACCAGAGCCACGCCTGCATCAGGATCGAGACCCAATACCCAATACTCGGTGGGCCAATAGAGACCCCAAGCCTCTGTTGCCAACTCAAGAGAATCCTCAATTGCAAGGGCCACCGAAGCATCAACATCCGCAGCGGCGAACACTTCCACTACTAATGGATCGTCAATGACGACAGTTGATTCCTCCGTGGCACACGCAACGAGTGCGCAGGCGCTCATGGCGGCGATTATTGATACTCGCAAGGTCCTCATCCCAGTACCTCTTCGTTTCGTATCGATATGCCCACCCTGAATACCCGAGCTTAGTTGCTGGTGGTCCCGAGCCGTAAATAGTGTTTTGCCTAGCTCTGGCGGAGCGCTTCCCGTGCTTCTGCAGGGTTCTGGTCGATAAATTCTTCATCAGCGAGGGTATGTGAAGCGATTTCCATCGGGTCATCAAAGGCCACAAGTTCCAGTGTTCCCGCAACGTGCGAGAAGGAATGCACCGAGCAGTTCGAAATCGGTTCCTTGTGGAGCCCGGGCGCTGCGTAGTCAACAACGGAGCGAATCACCGCGCCGTGGCACACGGCGAGGATATCGGCCTCGGGGTGCCTGATGGCAAGATCTGCCATGGTGCGCACAACCCGCTTGGCGACGTCCTCTTTGGGCTCCCGCCCTGGAATCTCGGTTCCTGGTGGGTACCGAAGGTCTAAATCGTGCCCGTTTTGACCTTCTGCTTCGCCATAGTTGCGCTCAATGAGATCTGGAATGGGGAGGGGAGCGGGCATATGGAGGCGCCGGGCAATGATCGTAGCCGTTTCCATAGCCCTGGACAGGGGGGACGAGACCAACAAATCAAAGCGGTGCTGGGAGAGGATGTCTCCCAGTGCTGCCGCCTGCGAGCGCCCCGTGACGTTCAGAGGGATGTCAGACACACCTTGGATCCGACGGACGCGATTCCATTCCGTTTCTCCGTGACGCACCAAAAAAAACCGGGTCATAACACTCCCTCGGCCCTCGGGCCCTGGATGAAAAGAAGACTAGAAACTTAAACGCCGAACGAGTTCTTCCAGCGTTTGTGAAGCACCAGCTTCAATCCTAACCGAAGCGACTTTGTCAGCCTTGGTAACACCTCTATTGATCACCACAATGGGTTTTTTGCGCCTATGGGCAAGGGAGACCAAACGCATCCCGGTGTTCACCGCCAGGGATGACCCCGCCACCACTAAGGCTTCGGAGCGATTCACTAACGCGGCCGCCTGCTCAAAAACTGCAGAGGGGACAAATTCACCAAAGAACACCACTTCCGGCTTCACAATCCCGCCACAGTTGGGGCAGGGCGGAACGATGAAGTCAGCAGTGTGGGTCACCGCTACGTCACCATCGGGTCGGGTTTCGCCAGAAACCTGCAGTCCCGCCACCCAAGGGTTTGCGGTCTCCAGCATGTCGGCGACAGCAGCCCGCGAATAGGCCTGGCTGCAGTGAATACAACGCACTCGATCCAAGCGTCCGTGAAGATCCACCACTTTTGCAGAACCGGCTTTGTGGTGAAGGGCATCGACGTTTTGGGTGACCACGCCACCGAACACGCCGTGCGCTTCACCCCGGGCAATCGCATCATGCCCGGCGTTGGGTTTTGCCTGAGCAAATCGTGACCAACCCAGGTGGGATCCCAACCAATAGCGCTGGCGATGAGCGTGAGAGCCCAAGAACTCCTGATAGGACATGGGGTGTCCCTTCGGAGCGCCTTCACCGCGGTAGTCAGGAATACCGGAATCCGTGGAGACCCCCGCGCCGGTTAGCACGGCAACAGAGCGACCGCGGAGAATGGCAACAGCGTCGTCGATTCCTGCATCGAGGGCAGGGTCAAGAGAGAGAAGAGACATCCGGCACCCCCTTGTCGCTCAGCCAGTACCCTTGAGACTAGCGCCGGTATTTTACGAACATGTTTCCGCCCCGGGAGGGCCTTTATGAAGTGGAACACGCTCGATTCCCTTGAGCATGAAGCTCTCCAGGACTACACCAACCTCACCGAAGTGGCCCTTCGCACCCTCAGCGAACCAGCACAGGGCCTCTACATCGCAGAATCTCTCAAAGTGCTGGAGCGCGCACTTGGCGCCGGGCACCAACCGCGATCCATCATCACCACCCCCCAGTGGGTTGATAAGCTCACGCAGCTCGAGGAACACCACGCTCAATCGCTAGAACACACCCCGGTGTACGTGGCAGATCCTGCCCTACTGGAATATCTCACGGGGTTTCATGTCCACCGCGGGACATTGGCGAGCATGGCCCGCCCAGAACTACCCAGTGTTAAAGAATTGTTGACCGGTGCCCGGCGCATCGTGGTCCTGGAAAACATTGTGGACCACACAAACGTGGGTGCCATCTTTCGCTCTGTCGCAGGTCTTGGCGCTGATGGTGTCATCGTCTCTCATTCCTGTGCTGACCCTTTCTATCGCCGTAGTGTGCGCGTGAGTATGGGCACGGTGTTGCAGGTGCCTTGGACGCGAGCTGGCGCATGGGATGAGTTGATCACCACCCTCCATCACGAAGACTTCACCATCGCAGCATTGGCGCTCGGGGACAACGCCAGGGAACTCGGGGAGTTTGCGAAGAACCTTCCCGAGCGGCTCGCCATCGTCTTGGGTACCGAAGGGGAGGGACTGAGCCCGGAGGCCATTGCCAGTGCGGATGTGACCGTGTCTATCCCTATGCACCACGGTGTTGATTCCCTGAACGTTGCCGCCGCCAGCGCTGTGGCGCTGTGGGCACTGCGCTAACGGTAATTTCGCGAACCATCGGGGACACCGAGAGCCAAAGCTTCGATGCCATCGGCCACCACCGACACCACCCCTTCTGCGCTTCGCTGCAAAAGCCCCCGGACAATCAAGGCGGAGCTTTCTCGCAGGGTGACCCTGTGACGCTTCCACAACCCCACGCTGCAGACCACATTCACCAAGCCTGTCTCGTCTTCGACATTGAGAAAGGTGACCCCCATGGCAGTGGCGGGACGTTGTCGGTGAGTCACCATTCCCGCCACCCACACTCTGCGACCAGGCTCTAACACCAGCATGTCGGCAACGGAGCCGACACCCTGCTCGCGAAGGGAAGCGCGCAAATACGCCAGAGGGTGATCACCAGGAGAAACACCGGTGGACACTCGATCAGCCACCATTCGTTCGTGATCACTCAGCGCCGCAAAATAGGGTAATTCCAATGCTGTGGTGGTGTGGGGGAGGTACTGCGGGTGCTCTGCCGCCACATGTCCTGCCGCCCACAACCCTTCACGCCTTCCCAAACCACAGTCCGCCAGCGCTCCCGCGCTCGCCAGAGCTTCTACCTGGCTGGTGGAAAGTCCCACTCGCCTCGCAAGGTCCCTGGCGTCGGCGAACGGCCCCTTTTCTTCCCGCTCGCTCACGATCCGTTGCGCAGTGTTTTTCCCGACCCCACGGATGCGAGAAAGACCCAGGCGAGTGACCAGCCCACCATCACGCCGATGCGTGGTGGTGGGGTCTGGCCCTGCGGAGTCAAACACGGATGAGGGTGTTTCTTGTTCGTACACCAAACAGGAATCCCACCCGGTGAGGGTAGCCATCCCACCACCGGGTGTTCCCACAGGTTCCACGGATGCTTCCACAAGCGAATATTGAACCGAAGGGCCCACAACCACCACACCGTGGCGTTCCGCATCGGAAACCAATGACGCCGCGGAATAGAAGCCCATCGGTTGGGCGCGCAATAAACCTGCCAGAAAAAGAGCGGGGTAATGAAGTTTTTGCCACGCACTGGCATAGACCAGCAGGGCGAAGGCCAGAGAATGGCTCTCCGCAAAACCAAACGCAGCAAAGGCTTGAATCATTCGGTAGACACGCTCCGCGGTGTCATCATCTAAACCACTGGCGGCCATGCCCCTAAATAGGGTCTCGCGCAAAGAGTCAATACGTTCCAACCCTCGCTTGGACCCCATAGCCCGGCGCAGCAGGTCTGCGTCTTCCCCCGTGCACCCACCCACCGTCATCGCTATTTGCATCAACTGTTCTTGAAAGATGGGAACCCCGAGTGTTCTGGATAAACACTCTTCGAGTGCAGGGTGGGGGTATTCCACCGGTTCGAGCCCTGCTTTGCGCCGAACAAAAGGATGAACGGCACCGCCTTGAATGGGTCCTGGTCGAATCATCGCAATTTGAATGGCTAAGTCATAAAAACGTCGGGGCTGCAGCCTGGGCAGTAGCGCCATCTGGGCGCGAGATTCGACCTGAAAGACCCCGATGGAGTCCGCCCGACACAACATGTCATAGACACCTGCTTCGTCCCGGGGGAGGGTAGCAAGCTCCCAGTCTTCGCCCAGATGCTCCCTGGCCATATCAAACGTGTCACGAATGGCTTCTAAAATACCCAACCCCAAAAGATCAAACTTGACCAAGCCCATCCATTCGCAATCATCTTTATCCCACTGCAGAACGGTGCGATCTTTCATCCGCGCTCGTTCAATGGGCACCACTTCGGAAACTGGGCGATCCGTCAACACCATTCCCCCGGAGTGAATACCCGTGTGCCTGGGAGCTTTCAGTGCGCGCTGGGCTAGCTCGGTGACACTCTCGGGGATGGTGTGGTCGGTGTTTTCTGCCAAAGACCTCGATCTCTCCACCTGGCGAGAAAAGGAGTCCTGTTGCCCGGGACTATAACCGAGCGCTCTAGCCATATCCCGCACAGCACTTTTAGCTTTGTACTCAATAACGGTGGCCACCTGAGCCGCTTGGAGCCTGCCATAGCGCTGGTAGACGTATTGGATAACTTCTTCCCGCCTGCGGGATTCAAAATCGACATCGATATCGGGTTCTTCATCCCGCAGGGCGGAAAGAAAACGTTCAAAAGGAAGGTTG
>JAFMDO010000018.1 GCA_017857245.1 Pontimonas sp. | reverse complement strand
GCTGGATAATGAGAAAGACACCCAGAGCGACAGCCCCGGCGATCACGAGAAACCGCCACGACCATGCGGTGGCTCGCTCAAGACCCGCCGGGACACTGACCTGAGGACGGTTACTGGACTTAACGCTACGCGGGCTCAACACCCCCACAGTCTAAGCGTCTAGATGCCTGGGCACTAGAACCGCGCCTGGTTCTCCAACAGGCGCTCAACCCTCTTGCCAATGGGTGGGTGGGTCTGGAACATTCGGTCGATCACCCCTGGCTTGATGGGGTCCGCCATCCACAAGTGCGCCATGGAGGCCTGTTGTCTCTTCAGAGGACGCCCGTATTCGCCGAGCTTTTCCAAGGCACTGGCAAGCGCTTCAGGATGCCTGGTGGTCAAAGCTCCGGTTGCGTCAGCAAGATATTCTCGCTGCCTCGACACCGCTGCTTGAATCACAGCGGCAAGCAGTGGCGCCAGAATCATCGCCAGAATGGCGATGATAATCATTAACGGGTTGCCTCCGTTGGTACTGCGACGCATGCCGCCAAAAAAAGCCATCCGGGCAAGAACATCGGCCACCAGCCCGACCACGACGACAAGCCCAAAGACGATAGTGGTCACCCGGATATCGAAGTTCTTCACGTGCGCGATTTCGTGGGCCATGACGCCTTCTAGTTCAGCGTCATCCATGATCTCGAGTAGTCCCGTGGTTGCGGCCACAGCAGCGTGTTCAGGATCGCGCCCCGTGGCAAAGGCGTTGGGCGCTGGATCATCTACTAGATAGACCTTCGGCATCGGAAGGCCGGTGGTAATCGCCAGGTTTTCCACAATGCGATACAACCGAGGGTTATCGGCCTTCTGAATCTGTCTCGCTCCAGCCATGGAGAGCGCCTGGGAGCCCGAGGAATAATATTGAATGGCCACATAAGCGATTGCACCGATTACGACGGCATAGAAGACAATCCCTGGCCCTCCACCGGTGACGTAGAGGTCTGCGACAAACCCCAGACCGGCAATCAGCACCATGAAGAACACCATGATGATCCAGGTGTTGCGTTTATTGGCCGCTATCGCCCGATACACAGTGTCCCTTGACGGCTAGAACTTGACGCGCGGAGCGTTCGCAATGGCGGAGGGATCTTCAACCTCGAAGAAGTCCCTGGATCCAAAGCCCAGTCTCCGTGCGAAAAGGGTATTGGGGAACAGCTGAATTTTGGTATTCAGTTCCCGGACTCCACCGTTGTAGAAACGACGTGAAGCCTGGACCTTATCTTCGGTGTCGACCAGTTCCCCCTGCAGCTGGAGAAAGTTTTGGCTCGCCTGCAACTGGGGGTATGCCTCAGCAACAGCAAAGATGCTCTTCAGCGCGCTTTGCATCATGTTCTCGGCTTCGGCGGCGTGGGAAGGGTCGCCGGCACTCAGCGTTGCCGCGCGCGCTTTGGTGACTGCCTCAAAAACCCCTTTTTCGTGGGCGGCGTAGCCTTTCACGGTTTCGATCAGGTTGGGAATCAAGTCGGCCCGACGCTTGAGCTGGACGGTGATATCGCTCCAGGCTTCATCAACGCGGACGTTGAGGGTGACCAGACTGTTATAAGTGGCCCAGAGATAAACCCCAAGAATCAGGGCGAGAACAACAACGGCAATGAGAATGAAGGCTTCCATTCCTTAAGCCTAGAACCTATTTCTGTGGATTAGAAGATTTTTCCCGCTGTGAGGCGGGCAGAGGTGTCTCGCTCCGCGGAGGCAATGAGATCGACGGGTTGGATGCTCACCAACGAGCGGAGAGTTCTCCCGGATATGGCCACAAAGATTTGTCGAAGCCCCAGCGCCTACTGCCCGTGGTGCGGGTGCCCCGGCAGGGACTCGAACCCTGACTGGGACGATTTTAAGTCGTCTGCCTCTGCCGATTGGGCTACCGGGGCTTCACACAATTAGCTAGCGATGGCTTTCTCCCGGGGTTTAGCGGCGACCTTTTTCGCCACAGTCTTCGCAGTAGCAGGCCTCGTGGCGAATTCTTCAAAGAAGGCGCGTGGTCGCTGGACGCGGCGGACACTGGAAAAGTCGCGACCCCAGAACAGGTGTACCAACCAGTTGGTAAACACTCGGGCTTTGCGCTCCCACGTGGGGATGGCAAAGCCGTGATACACCCGATGAATGACCCAGCCAAGGAAACCGACCACGGCAATGTTGCCGCTCTGGAAGACGCCATAACCCACACCTAGCCCGGCAACAGCTCCCGCGTTCTTGTGGCGGTAATCCTTGGTGTCTTCCCCCCGCAACACGGCAGCGAGGTTCTTGGACAAGATTTTTCCTTGGCGCACGGCGTGCTGGGCGTTGGGGACGCAATATCCGCCCACACCGCCGCCGCTGAGATCAGGAACCCGGGCCACATCGCCCGCCGTCCACATGCCTTCCAGCACAGAATCACCATCGGTTACCCGCAGGTCAGCCTGGGCACAAATTCGTTCGCGGTCATCAAGAGGAATTCCGGTGCCACCGAGCATGGAGTGCGCTTTCACACCCGCCGTCCACACCACAATGTCGGTTTCCAGCACCATTCCATTGGAGAGCTCCAAACGTCCCTCCAGAGCACTTTGGAGCTGGGTGTTGAGGTGAATATGAGCCTCGCGCTGCTCCAGGTTCTTGATCACCCAGAGTGAGCTCTTAAGCGACACCTCGGGCATGATCCGATCCATAGCCTCGATGAGATGAAAATGAGTGTCGTCCATCGAAATCGTGGGAAATTCTTTCAACATCCCCGACACCAGGCTACGCAGTTCAGCGAACGCTTCGATTCCGGCAAATCCACCGCCCACCACGACAACGGTCAACAAACGGTCCCTCGCGGGCCCAGGGGGCATGTCGGCAGCGATGTGGAGGTTGTCAATGAGACGGTCCCTCACCGAGATTGCTTCCTCAATAGTTTTCATCCCGATGGCGATATCGGCAACCCCGGGGATGGGGAATGTCTTCGACACGGCACCGGCAGTAATGACCAGGTGGTCATAGTCCAGAGTGAAATCAGCGGGGCCTTCGGGGGTAATGGTGACCTTCTTGGCTGTGTGGTCAACGCCCGTGACGCGCCCGGTGATGACGCGGGTCTTGGGGAGGTGGCGGCGCAAGGGAACGATCGCGTGGCGGGCTTCAATTGACCCCGCCGCGACCTCCGGGAGGAAAGGCTGGTAGGTCATGTAGGGAAGCGGGTCAATGACCACGACTTCCGCTTCACCCCGGCGCAACAGCTTTTCGAGCTTAAACGCCGTATAAAATCCGGCGTAACCGCCGCCAATGATGACAATTTTGGTCACTACACACCCATTCTCAAAAGCAAAACAGCTTCTAATCTATCGCGTTCGCCGCGCCAGTAAGACACGAGCGATTCCCACGGAAAGAACAACCAGCAACGCCACGGCAAACCCACCGGACACCAGGTAGGGCAATGTTTCTCGCCTCGTATCGAGAACAAGCGCCACGGGCGCTGGTGAGGTGGGTTCTTTTACCGCCACACCCCCTGCTGGGCCCAAGGGAACAATGGTGGGGCTTCCCTCTTGCTTTCGGTGAAGAGTAATCCAGGCCTCCAAGGTCCCGAGAGGGTTGGCAGAGACAGAGGGAACCTCTCTGGTGAGCGCTTCGTAGGCGTTGACCAACCCATACCCATAGAGCGGGTCAGGAACCTGGTCGCTGACCGGACGCGCAGAAACAAGAATTCGATTGATCACATTGTCAGCACTCATTTGTGGATAAGCGGCCCTCACGAGCGCTGCAATTCCGGCAACAATCGGGGCGGCCCCGCTTGTACCGGACCAGGACACGTATCCCCCGCCGGGGATAGCTCCCACCAACCCCTCGCTCGGCGCCATCACACCGAGGGAAATACCTTGGGACGAAGCAGCATCGCTGGCGATACCCTCCTGAGTCACGCCGCCCACCGCTAAGACACCGGGCATCGTCGCCGGTGCTCCTACGGCCACCGTTCCGCTTCCCCGGTTACCAGCAGCAGCAATCACCACCACATCGCGATCTGCCGCGTAGGTGAAGGCGTCGTCCCAGGTTTCTGGCCAATCCCTGGTGTTTCTGGTCAGTGACAACGAAATCACATCAGCGCCTGCGTCAACGGCGAACCGCACAGCCCGAGCGATTTGGGCATCAGGAGATACGGCACCCCCACCAAAACTGATCGAAGCGCTAATAATTTCTGCCTCGGGGGCACTTCCGATCACGCCGTTTCGGACACCATTGCCGCGGCCTGCCGCCAGTGAAGCCACCATGGTGCCATGTCGTCTATCCGAACCCACCGGTGTTTGCCCGTTGGTGCTGCCCAAACCCGAAAAATCTGCGCCCACGACGACGGCGCCTTCCAAGTCTTGATGGCTTCCATCCACGCCGGTATCAATAATGGCAATGCGCACACCCGCCCCCCGCGTGATGGTCCAGGCCTGCTCAATGCCATAGTCCTGAAGCCAATATTGGCGGTCCCGCACCTGGTCAGCTTGCGCAGGACTCGACACCACAAAAACTGGGGCGATTCCCAGGCTGAGAACTAAGAACCAGACAAGGATCGGGTTTTTCTTCAGCATTGACACGTGCTCACGCTCCAGGCAGCATCCGCAAGCGCCCAATCGCCAACAGGGTTCACCCCTGGCCCCACCGACAGTGAATGCGCCATCAGAGTGTGGAGGCATTTGACCCGAGTGGGCATTCCGCCGGCGGAGATACCGTGAATTTCGTCAACGTGTCCGAGCGTTTCGCGCTCGGCAAGGAAATCTTCGTGAGCGCTCCGGTAAAGCTCTCTCGCCTCGGGGTTCTCAGCGAGGCGGTCCTGGTACTGGACCATTTTTCCTTCAGCCTCCAAGCGGGAGGCAGCTCTGGTGGCTGCTGGTTGGCTGAGGTAATAAAGGGTGGGGAAGGGCGTTCCCGTTTCCAGCCGAGGCTGAGTGACCACCGCCACGGGGTTTCCACACACACACCTGGCGGAAATCCCTACGATGTCTCTGGCTGGTCTCCCTAGCTGTTCGCTGACACAACTGGTGTCAGCCTCGGTGGGGGTTTCGCCGGGCGACCTCACGGGGTGGGAACCTCTGGCGTCGCCACACCGTTCATCGAAGTGGTCGCTGCCACGAGATAGGAGCCAAGCAACGCTTCTCGCCAGTCGGTGGTGGTGCTGAGAATTTCGGTAGATATCGCAAAATCTTCGACATCTGAATCGTCACCGACATCGTCGATCACGAGATAGGTGATGTCGCCGGGATAGACAAAAAGCAGACGCTCTCGAGCTTGGGTTTCGACAAATGCCGGGTCTTTCCAGCGCTCCCGCTGCTCCTCAAGGGTGACAACCTCTTGTTGGCTTTGCTCCAGGGCGACTTCCAGGGTGGCAATTTCTTGCTGCTGTTCGGCCAAAATACTCAACGTTGGCGACAAAACGACGACTCCCGCAACGAGCAAGACCAGGACCACCACCGCAAAACCCGAGGCTTGCAAGGACCGGAAAACTGACGCCGGGGCGGCGCCTTTTTTTATTTTCTTCCCTGCTGTACGTGCCATTTCTTCAGTGTAGACAGGGAGCCTTGGTCACGCCCCAGGGCGCGCAGGCCCTATGCGAAACGCGGGTATGCACCCGCTCCCGCATACACCGCTGCATCACCGAGGTCTTCTTCGATGCGCAAAAGCTGGTTGTATTTAGCTACTCTTTCGCTGCGAGCGGGAGCCCCGGTCTTGATCTGACCACAGTTGGTCGCTACCGCCAGGTCAGCGATCGTCGTGTCTTCGGTTTCGCCGGAGCGGTGCGACAGCACTGCGGTGTACCCATGGGTGTGTGCCATCGAAACAGCATCGAGAGTCTCTGAGAGCGTTCCAATCTGGTTGACCTTCACCAGCAGGGAGTTTGCAGCACCCTGCTTGATGCCATCGCCCAGTCTGGCGGGATTCGTGACAAAGAGGTCATCCCCCACCAGTTGGACTTTGTCGCCGATGGCCTGGGTTAAGGCCACCCAGCCTTCCCAGTCGTTTTCATCCAATGGATCTTCGATGGTGACCAGCGGGTAGTTCGCCACCAGGTCTGCGTAGTAATCAGACATAAATCCGGCATCACGCATTTCGCCTTCAAAGGAATACTTTCCCTTGCTATACATTTCGGTCGCCGCAACATCAAGACCAAGGGCAATGTCAACGCCTGGCTTGTAACCGGCTGCCTCAATAGCGCTCACCAAAAAGTCCAGGGCTGCGCGGTTGCTCGCAAGCTCCGGGGCAAATCCACCCTCGTCGCCCAAACCAGTTTGCATGCCAGCTTTTTGCAGCTCTGCCTTCAGCGCGTGATACGTCTCTGTCCCCATCCGAAGAGCTTCCGAGAAACTCTCGGCACCGATGGGAAGAACCATGAATTCTTGAATATCGACGGCGGTATCAGCGTGGGCACCACCGTTGATGACGTTCATCATCGGAACCGGCAAGATGTGGGCGTTCGCGCCACCGACATAACGGAAAAGTGGCAAATCGGCGGATTCTGCGGCGGCTTTCGCCACGGCCAAAGACACCCCGAGGATGGCGTTGGCGCCGACCTTTTCTTTATTGGCCGTGCCATCGGTGTCGATCAGAATCTGATCAACGGTGCGCTGTTCGCTTGCTTCCACACCTTCAATGGCGGGGGCGAGAACATCCAACACGGCTGAAACAGCACCTTGCACACCTTTGCCCAGGTAGCGATTCTTGTCACCATCGCGCAATTCGTATGCTTCAAAAGCTCCGGTCGAAGCACCCGAGGGAACAGCAGCCCGAGCGGCGACTCCGTCGTCAAGCAAAACCTCCACCTCAACAGTGGGGTTTCCCCGGGAATCCAGGATTTCACGGGCGTTCAGGGCTTCAATCGCGGCCACAACGGGCTCCTTCTGTGAGGGGTCAAGGGTTAATTCTACTCAGCGCTCATCGACTACTCGATATCGCGCCACACAATGTCCTCTGACCTGGCGGTGTCAGAAGTTATCTCTCCGACTCGGTGGAAACCGTCGGCGGCCAAGCGTTCATACACAGCCCGCATATTCCGCGACTGTGACACAACCCTCACCTGGTGTCCTGTTGACACCAGGTGCATCTTGATGGGCATGAGGTGCGCACTGGGGATTTCTGCGTCATAGGTGAGGGCAACCTTGTCGAGGTGTTCCGCCTCCGAGGGCGGAAGCACCTCGAGGAGGCGCTCAAATCCCAAGGACATCCCCACTGCGGGGACTTCGCGGCCAAGGAAACGAGAAATCATGCCGTCGTATCGGCCACCGCCGCCGAGGGATCCACCGAGGGCTGGGTGAGAAATTTCAAAAATGGACGACGTGTAATAGCCCATGCCCCTTACCAGTGTGGGGTCAAACACCACCACACCGGGATCGAGGAGCGTCGACACCTGGGAGACCCAGTTCACCAACTCCGTGGCAACGGCATAAGAGGTGGGGGTATCGCCCATCAGGGAAGCGATTGCTCCCTGGTCAAAACCCTCGAGCGACCCACCCAACATTGCTTCGATGCGCGAGCTCGACCATCCCGGGCTCAACCGCTCGGCAAGCTCACTCAGCACACCCTCGACCCCAACCTTGTCGATTTTGTCGATCACGATCATGGCCACAGGCTGTTCCTCTGGCGCGATACCGGAGGCGCCTAAAGCTTCGGTCAGTAGTCGGCGGTCGTTGATGCGAAAGCTCCAGCCTTCCACCCCGAGGCGCTCCAGCGCATCAGCGGTGGCTAGGAGAATTTCGACCTCAGCCAGCGTGCTGGGCTCCCCCAGAGTGTCGATGTCTGCCTGCACAAACTGGCGATATCGCCCTTTTTGCGGACGCTCTGCCCGCCATACGGGCCCCATATGAAACGAGCGAAACACTGAGGGCAAGGCACCGTGGTTACTGGCATAAAAACGCGCAAGAGGAACTGTGAGGTCAAACCGCAGCCCCAAATCGGAAAGCTCCTCGGGCGAGGACGCTTGCTGGAGGTCTTCGGTGCTCAACCCGCGCTTCTGAATGTGAAAACTAAGTTTTTCGTTATCGCCACCGAGACCCGAGTGCAGGGTGTCGAAGTCTTCCATCGCCGGCGTCTCTATGGATTCAAAACCGTGCCGGTGGTAGGTGGACTCAATCGTGTGCAACACGTGATCGCGGTGTTCTTTATCGCGGGGCAGGAAATCTCTCATTCCCCGCGCAGAACTGACAGCCATGTGCGTATTCTCTCACGCAGTGGGGCTCTCCCCCGCTTCCAACTCTCGCAAATGTGCCCGCAAGGCCCGCTCAGCGTCAAAACCCCTCGTCCGGGAATCAGCCACAAGGGCGAAAAGAAGTTCACCGAGCTCTCGCTCGCTTGCCACACCAGGCCGTGCCTCCGATTGCGGAGGAACAATGCTTTCGCCCCCTCGCTTCAGGATGCTGTCGGCTCTTGCCAGGGCGGAAAGTTTCCCCGGAATTCCTTCATAGGCGCTGGTGCGGTGTTTCTTTTGTTCTGCCTTTATTTCATCCCAGCGCTCTTTCACCTCCGCAACGCTCACCGCGTCCCCATCGGCAAAGACATGCGGATGGCGCTGGCGCATCTTTTCCTCCACCTCCCCAGCGACATCATCAATGTCAAAGGGATCGCTGGGGTCTGCTGCGGCAAGGTCTGCGTGAAAGAGCAACTGGTAGAGGACATCGCCAAGTTCTTCCCGAATATCAGCGCTCGAGCCCGACTCAAGGGCTTCGATGAGTTCAAAAGTTTCCTCGAGCAGGTAGGGCACGAGGGACTGATGGTCTTGCAAAGCATCCCAGGGACAACCCTCTGGCCCGCGCAGCGTGGCCATCGTCGCAATCAGTCGCTCCAGTGCTGGATACGGGGTCATCGCTCTAGTCTGCTGCACCCGCAGTAATTGGCGCTGGATAAAGGGCATCCAAAACGCCTTCGACCCACGCCACCAAAGCCAGGTCGCTGTATTCCTCGGGCAACGGAATGAGTGCGACCCGGGCAGGCGCGACATAGTTCGATTTCGGATACAGCCTGGCGAGGCGCACCTGCAGGGAATCCGGCAGTGGGGGGCCAACCAGGCGGAGCTTATTTCCCATCACCATCACTTCACCCAAGCCTCTGGTCATCGCCACTTTTCGAAGCTTCGTGATGGAGACGAGTGTGTCCACCGGTTGCGGAATTGCCCCGTAACGATCGACCATTTCTTCCATGAGCTCGTCGGTCGCGCCCTCGGCACTGGTGGGTGCGGCTGAGGCGGAAAGCTTTTGATACATCTCCAACCGCAAGCGCTCGGAGTCGATGTAGTCGAGGGGAATTCGAGCATCGACCGGCAGCTCCAATCGAAGCTCGGTTTGACCAGGTGCCACATCATCCCTAAAGGTGGCGATGGCTTCAGAAACCATGCGTAAATACAGGTCAAAGCCCACGCCCGCAATGTGTCCGGCCTGTTCCGCTCCCAACAGGTTTCCGGCCCCCCTCATTTCGAGGTCTTTCAGGGCGATCCTCGTTCCCCCACCCAGATCTGTGGTTGCCGCAAGGGTTGCTAAACGGTCGTGGGCGGTTTCCCCCACCGGAATCTCGGGGTCATAGAGCAGATAGGCATAGCCGCGTTCGCGGCCTCGTCCCACGCGGCCGCGAAGTTGATGGAGTTGGGACAATCCATAGCGCTCAGCCCGATCCACAATCAATGTATTCGCATTGGTGACATCCAGACCGGTTTCGATAATGGTGGTGGAGACCAAGACGTCAAAGCGCCGCTCCCAAAAGTCGACCATGACCGATTCCAGGTCTGCTTCACCCATTTGCCCGTGCGCCACGGCCACGCGAGCTTCGGGTACTAATTCTTGGAGGTGGGCGGCAACCCGATTAATCGAAGACACCCTGTTGTGGACGAAAAACACTTGCCCTTCCCGCAAGAGCTCCCGCCTAATCGCAGCAACCACCTGGGCATCGTTATAGGGGCCCACAAAAGTGAGGATGGGGTGTCTGGCCTCCGGCGGAGTGGCAAGGGTCGACATTTCCCTAATCCCCGTCACCGCCATCTCGAGTGTCCGCGGAATGGGTGTGGCACTCATCGCTAGGACATCAACATTGACTTTTAGCGACTTCAGCAGGTCCTTGTGCTCCACGCCAAAGCGTTGTTCCTCATCAATCACAATCAGTCCCAGGTCTTTGAACACCACGGATTTCCCCAAGAGGCGATGCGTACCAATTACCACGTCCACACTGCCGTCGGCCAAACCCGCCATCGTGGACTTTGCCTCGGTGGCCGATTGAAAGCGCGAGAGCGCTCGAAGGTTCACGGGGAAAGGCGCGTAACGCTCCTGGAATGTTTCCATGTGTTGCTTCACCAGCAAGGTGGTGGGGGCGATGATGACTACCTGTTTGCCTTCCTGCACGGCTTTGAACGCAGCGCGAACGGCTATCTCTGTTTTTCCAAACCCCACATCACCAGCAATCAAACGATCCATCGGGATAGGGCGTTCCATGTCGGCTTTGACTTCGTCGATTGTTGTCAACTGGTCAGGAGTTTCGACAAAAGGAAACGCTTCCTCCAGTTCCCGCTGCCAGGGGGTGTCGGGGCCAAATGCATACCCGGGAGCAGACATTCGGGCGGAGTAGAGCTTGACCAGGTCAATGGCCAGTTCTCGAACCGCTTTGCGGGCTTTGCCCTTGGTCGCAGACCAATCGGAACCCCCCATTTTGCTCAGCGCTGGTGAATCACTGCCTGCATAGTGGCTGAGCTGGGACAACTGATCGGTGGGAACAAATAATCGATCCGGCGGACTACCTCGCTTAGAGGGCGCGTATTCGATGAGGACGAATTCGCGCTCGCTCTTCATGGCATCCCGACCGCCTGTGGAAATCTCGCGGGTGGCAACCTCAATAAAGCGCCCGACCCCGTGGGTGTCGTGCACGACATAATCCCCGGTGGCCAATTGCAACGGGTCAACCACCGCGGTCCGTTTGGCAGCCAGTGTCCGACCCGTCCGTGGTGAGGCGGATACCGCTTTGCCATAGAGCTCCTTTTCACTCAGCACTAATTTCTGCGAACTAGGAAGCGAGAAGCCTTCCATCAACACACCCTGGACCACACTCACAACGCCCTGTGCCGGTGCAATTGCGCCCTCTTCGACGCGGTGGGGAACGCCGCGCTCACCCAACAGGTGGGCGGTGCGCTCAACCAATCCGTGCCCTGCCGCCACGCACAAGACATCCTGTCCTTCGCTGATGGCACCTGCAATGAGCTCCCACACCTCGTCAACCCCGCCCGTCAGGGCGATGGGGTTAATGTCGGGTCGGTAAATGCTGTCGGTGCCCGCATCGAGGGAGTCGATACTGATCCAGGGTCCGGGTGCTGAATCCCGCACCTCTTCGCGGGAGAGAAAATCTCCCGCATCCAGATCGATCGGTGCTGCGCTCTCGACCATCGCAGCCGCCTCCCAGGCGGCATGCAAGAACTCGCGGTTTGTGTGCCGCAGGGATTCTGCGCGTGCAGCCACTTTTTGCCACGACACCTCAACCACCACAGTGTCCTCGGGAAACAGTGTCGACGGAGACACCAACCTTTCGACGAGCAAGGGCTGCAGAGACTCCATTCCCTCCGTGGGGATGCCCTCGGATATCTTGGTCAACATTCCACCCAGGCCCGGATACTCGTCCGCCAGCTGACTCGCGCGGTGCCGCACACCCTCATCCAGCAGCATCTCGCGCACCGGTTCGAGCGCGACTTCTGACAGAGGCTCCGCCAGGGAGCGTTGATCAGAAACGGTGAAGTAGGAGAGTGATTCAATCTCCGAACCAAAAAAATCAAGGCGAACGGGGTGCTCGGCAAGCGGTGGAAAGACATCCAAAATTCCCCCGCGCAGAGCGAACTCCCCGCGCCTGGTGACCAAATCAACCCGGTTATAGGCGGCATGAATCAGGTAGCTAGTCCAGTCCTCTAAGGAGTGACCTGAGTCTCCCTTCCGGGCGACCAGGGATTCAAAGTCCGCAATCGCGGGGTTCACCGGTTGCACCAAAGCACGGATAGAGGACACCACGATAACCGAGCCTTCGCGCGGAGCTGATGATGCCTGCCGAAGAGCCCTCAGCGCACTGCGGCGCCTGGCCACGGTTTCTGCGTGTGGGCTGAGGCGCTCGTGCGGAAGCGTTTCCCAGGCAGGAAAATCCAACACCCTGGTGCCGGGCTCCACGAGTGAGCGCAACTGGTCTCGGAGTTGGTCTGACTCACGCCCCGTAGGACACACCACTACGGTGACCGTGGCGGTCGCTGCAGCAGCAACCGAGGCAATGTAGGGGGTCCAAGCCCCCAGCGGGAGAACAACTGAGCCACCAGAATGCCGAAGATCTGTTGCCTCTTGAAATCCCTCGTCATCCCTAAGCCACGATGTCAGGGTGTTCAAGCTCACTGAAGAAATCCTACGCGCTAGCAGGTGGGGAATGAATGCGCCCCTGCGCGGCCTGTAGCCCCTCGGTGGCAAGAATCTCGATCGCCGAACACACGGTGGCAAAACTGGCCGGAAGCGCTTCTTCTTCGACGGGTTGGAATGTGCCTAAAACATAATCCGCAGGGGGCATTCGACCCTCTGGCCTACCTATCCCCATCCGAATGCGGAAAAAATCGGGGGTGCCCAGTGCCCTTTGAATATCTCGCAAGCCGTTGTGTCCCGCGTGACCACCGCCCTGCTTTAGCCGGATGACACCGGGCGCTAAATCCAACTCGTCGTGAACCACGATGAGTTGGATCGGCGGAACCTTATGAAATGCCAACATCGCTTGAACGGGCGGGCCGGAAAGGTTCATGAAACTTGTCGTCGCCGCCAGCCGGAAACTGATTCCTGAAGGATGGTTCACCACAGCGGTGACTCCCTGGGACTTGAATTTCGTAAAATTCACCCCCGCGCTCGCCGCGCACGCAGCAACGGCGAGTTCGCCAATATTGTGGCGGGTGCGCTCGTATCGGGGGCCAGGATTACCCAGCCCCACAACAAGCCACTGTGACGTGGTGGGTTTAGTGCGAGCGGCTCTGAACCAGGCCAGGGCTATTCGCCGCCATCATCGCTGCTAGCTTCTGCTTCTGCTTCTGCACCGGGATCGCCAGCTTCTTCACCCTCAGATGCGGAAGCTTCTTCTTCCACCTTCGGTGGCTGCTGGATAAGGAGGATGAGCATTTCTGGCGGGCTCAGGAGCGTGGTGCCGGCAGGCAGCACCAGGTCGCTGGCGTGAATTTGAGCCCCTTCGTCAAGGCCCTCCACGCTGACGCTGACCGAATCGGGGATGTGGGTTGCTTCGGCTTCAACACTGATGGTGTTGTGCTCCAGCTGCACCATGGTGCCGGAGACGGAAGCACCTTCGACGTGAATAGCGATATCCACGGTGACCTTCTCGCCCTTGCGGACAATCACCAAATCAAGGTGTTCGATGATCTGGCGAACAGGGTCGCGCTGGATGTCTTTAATCAGCACCAACTGCTGGTCATCGGGCATCTTCAGATCCAGAAGCGCGTTCGCGCGACGCGCAATCAAAGTGGTCTCGTGGGCAGGGACTGCCACGTGAAGGGGTTCTGCGCCGTGGCCATAGACCACTGCGGGGATTTTGCCCGCCATGCGCAGCTTGCGGGCAGCGCCTTTACCGAAACTCGTGCGGATGTCCGCGTCGACCTTGTTTTCAGCCATATTCTCTTGCTCCTAAATTGGGTTTTCTCGAACTCGAACGCCTTAGCGTGAGGAGAGACCAAAGGAGCCTGCTCCACCGCGTCGATTACGAAGTGTGATGACACACTTCCTCGCCGAAGCACCTCGCAATCGTAGCCTGAATTGGGCGCTCCGTCTATCCCATCCCCCTCCCGGGCTTAGGTAACCACCGGCTGTCCCCCACACCCTAAAACCCAAGCGCCGAGCGTCGTGGGCAGTCTTACTCCCGGGGCCCTGAGGAGGCCTAGTCTTCTTTTCAGGGTTTCCACTGGCACACTCTAAAAAGGCAATAGATTGAAAAGGGAAATATGTCATTCGGGTTAGACGAGTTCGAGGAGCCTGAGAGGCCTCTGTATTCGTCCAAGCGTCGCAACGCCATGCGAGTGGTGGTGAGTGTCGCCATCCTTGCTCTGGTGCTACCAGGTGTGTTAATCACCTGGGTTACCCAGGTTCAAACCGCCACCTATGCCTGCCAGGTAGCAACCGCCTACTACGCACCGGGAGCACTCGGATCTAGGGCGTCCTTCGAATGGGGCAACGCGGCGCTCATCGGCTGGAATTGTTATGCCGAAATACCCGGACAAGGCGACTTTTTTGTCGCCTACCTCGGTGTGATACCCGGCGCCCCGCGCCTGGTTCCTTTGACGGGGACCTAAGCAGCCCCGTCAAACATCGAGGTGACGGAGCCATCTTCGAAGACCTCTTTGATGGCCCGCGCCAACAATGGCGCGATCGGCAAAATCCTGAGGCGATCCCAGTGTTTTGAGACATCCAGAGGCAACGTGTCGGTAACGACAACTTCGTCAATGAAATCGGATTGCAACACCGTCGAGGCAGGCTCCGAGAACACGGCGTGTGTGGCGGCAACGATCACACTGATCGCTCCCGCATCCTTCAGCGCTTGCGCGGCTTTAGCAATAGTGCGACCGGTGTCGATCATGTCATCAACCAGCAGACACACCCTGCCCTCTACGTCACCGACAATTTCATGAATGGATACATCGTTGTGAATTTTGGGATCGCGACGTTTGTGGATGATGGCCAGGGGCGCACCCAGTTTGTCGCTCCAGATGTCTGCCACTCGGACGCGGCCCATATCGGGGCTGACCACGGTGAGAGTTTCGGGATCAAGTTGTGACTTGAAGTGCTCCAAGAGGACCGGCATGGCAAAAAGGTGATCCACGGGCCCATCAAAAAAACCTTGGATTTGGGCGGCGTGTAAATCAACGCTCATGATCCGATCGGCGCCGGCTGCCTTGAAGAGGTCAGCCATGAGCCTGGCGGAGATGGGTTCGCGACCGCGACCCTTCTTGTCCTGCCTCGCATAGGGATAGAACGGTGCCACCACGGTGATGCGTTTTGCGCTTGCGCGCTTGAGAGCATCCACCATGATGAGCTGCTCCATCACCCACTCGTTGATGGGCTCGGTGTGAGCTTGAATAACAAACACATCGGAGCCGCGGACGCTCTCGCCATAACGGGCATAGATTTCGCCATTGGAAAACGTCTTTGCATCCGTGGAAACAAGTTCGGTCCCCAATTCTTTTGCCACCGCCTCGGCCAAAGCGGGGTGAGCACGACCGCTCACCAGAACAAGATTTTTCTTAGGGGTGGCGGTAATGTTCATCAACGATTTAGGGCTTTCTCCTGTGACGGACGGTCATCTTCACTTTTTACTCTTTCCGGCCTTCTTCGCTGCGATGGCAGCCGGCGAGCCTTCTCGGTTGTGTTCAACCCAGCCTTCAAGGTTTCGCTGGGGGGCAACACTCATTGCCAATGCCCCCGGTTCCACCCTGCGGCGGACAACAGCGCCCGCTGCGGTGTAGGAACCATCACCTAACTCCACCGGCGCAACAAAGACGGTGTGGGACCCGGTGCGAACCTGGGAACCAATCGTGGTGCGGTGTTTTGTCTCACCGTCGTAGTTGGCGGTAATAGCGCCGGCCCCAATATTGGTGCCGGCGCCAATATCTGCGTCCCCGATGTAGGAGAGGTGGGGAACCTTTGCTCCGCGAGCGAGTGTGGAGTTTTTCACTTCTACAAAAGCCCCCACTTTGCCTTCGACTCCTACGACGGTGCCGGGACGAAGGTAGGAGAAGGGGCCCACGGACGCGTGTTCGCAAATATGCGCACCGAGTGAGTGGGTTCGGACCACCGTGGCATGCGATTCCACGATGGTGTCCACCAGGGTGGAATCTGGGCCAATTGTGGCGTGGGAATCAATGCGGGTGTCGCCCTTGAGCTGAACTCCGGGCAAGAGAGTGACATCCGGCGCTAGCTCGACCGAAAGGTCGATCATGGTGCTGGCGGGATCCGCCACGGTCACCCCGAGTAATTGCCATCCGCGTATGGTCATCCGGGTCAGACGGGCTTGCGCCTCACTCAGTTGAACACGGTCGTTGATGCCCTCGAGTAACCACGAATCCTCGACCAGCACCCCGGAAACCCCCTGGCCGGCAGACGAGAGGGCTTTGGCGATGTCGGTCAGATACTTTTCGCCCTGGGAGTTTGTCGTGGTCAGCCCCGCTACTGCCGCGTGCGCGTGAGCCCTATTCATCACATACACACCCGAATTGATTTCGGTGATCTGTTTTTCGGCCGCGTTCGCGTCTGACTCTTCGACCACTCCGGTAACGTCACCCCGGTCATTGCGAATAACCCGGCCATACCCGGTGGGGTCTTCGGGGATAGTGCTCATCAGAGTGAGTGCAGACCCCTCGCTACGGTGGTGATCCACGACCGCTTGAATGGTGTCTGAATCCAGCAGTGGGACATCCCCGCTCATCACCACAACGTCTCCAGCGAAGGTACTCGGAAGCGCGGCCAAAGCTAGCTCTAGTGCTCGTCCGGTCCCGGGAATGTCGTCCTGATCCACCAGGATTGCGTCGGGGACGTAATCGGTCACTACCCCAGCAACAGCATCGCGGTGATGTCGCAATACGACGGCGAGGTGTTCTGGTTGCAGCGCAGAAGCTGTGGCAAGGACATGCCCCAACAGGGGAATGCCGGAGAGTTCGTGAAGGACCTTCGCCGTTTCCGACCTCATCCGGGTGCCCTGTCCGGCAGCGAGAACCACTACCGCGAGCGCCTGTTGCGTCATACCCCCATTTAAGCGCACATTCGCACCTGCTGAGAACAGGATGGTGTTTTTCTGCTCCGCCCCCAGGATTCGAACCTAGACCTAACAGCTCCAAAGGCTGTCGTGCTGCCGTTACACCAAGGCGGAATGGCCAAAGGCCTCCCCCATTGTGCCAGAGGAAGGATAATGGTGTGATGACCGGGCCGAGAGATGATGTCGATCGCATCGTCGAAGCCTGGCAAAGAGAGCGCCCAGACCTCGATGTGTCGCCGCTGGAGGTCCTTTCCCGCGTGAGTCGGATCGGGAAAAGAGTGGAAACCTTTCGGAAAACTGCTTTCAAAACCAGCGGTTTGGAATCATGGGAATTTGATGTTTTGGCCGCTCTTCGCAGGGCGGGCAACCCTTTTCAGCTCAGTCCAAAAAACCTGCTGGCAGAAACCTTGGTCAGCTCTGGCGCTATGACTCACCGCCTAGGGAAGCTTGAAGCCAAAGGGTTAGTGGAGAGAGCCTCCCATCCCGAAGATGGGCGAGGGGTTGTCGTTAAGTTGACTGCGCGGGGCCAAGCAGCCATCGATATCGCTTTTTCCACTCTCATTGATGCCGAGCACGAACTCCTGCGCTCACTGCCTGAAATCGAGCGTGCCAACGTTGCTGTTGCTCTTCGTGCTCTGAGCTTGGATGTTGAAAACCGCTGAGAAAGACCCACACCCCGGCGTGAAATACTCGGGGTTCAAACCTAAGGACCCCGTGACTTCACACACTTCTCCCCCCCACGCCCTTCGCTGGTGGATAGGGCTTTCCACACTGGCAATTGTCGTTCTCGACCAGGGCACCAAATGGTGGGCCGAATCCACCCTGGTGCTTCGTGAATACCACCCGGTGGTCGGCGAGCTGTTGGGCTGGAGGCTGATTTATAACCCCGGTGCCGCGTTTGGTTTAGCCTCGGATGCCACCTGGATTTTGACCCTGGTCGCAGCTGTGGCCGTGGTTGCCCTGGTCGTAATCGCGTTCCGCACCACCCAGGTGGCGATGGGAATCGGAATTGCAGGAATGCTCGGTGGAGCCATTAGCCACCTCGGTGATCGCCTCCTTCGCGAGCCTGGTTTTGGCGAAGGCCACATCGTGGACTTCATCGACTACGCCGGGTTCTTTATCGGCAATATTGCCGACATTTTCCTCGTGGGCTCCGCCCTCTACCTCGTGGCGCTGAGCCTGTTTCAGAAGGACCCGGTCACACCAGATGAGCCCCCAGCGGAGTCGACACCGTAGGAAGGGTGTGGTGGCCCCTGGCCCCCAACGCTGTTACCAGTTCCTCTTGATGCGAGCTGTTGCTCGCCAGCATTACGCAGGTGGGGCCTGACCCGGACACCATCGCCCAGAGGGCTCGCACCTCTTCACCATCGAGAACAGTGGTGAGGACGGGCGGGTGGAGACTCACCGCCGCGGAGGCGAGATCGTTTTCGAGGAAGGGGGCGAGGCCTTCTCCATCGCCTCGTGAAAGCGCCTCGATCATCGGAGCTGGCAGCTCTTCGGGAAGAGTTGGCGTGATAGCGCCTCGGATTTCGTCGAGCCTGGCATAGACAGCGGGAGTGGAAAGGTGGTGCTCCAGAGGAACCAATACCCAGTGAAAGAGGCCAGCCTCCAGGGGGGTCAGTTCTCCCCCGTGACCCCGACCAAGAGCGGTGCCCCCCAGGAGGGCGAAGGGGACGTCCGCACCCAGGCCACTAGCTATGTTGTGGAGGTCCTCCGCGCTGGCTCTGGATCCCCAGAGTTCATTCAGCGCCACCAACGCCGCTGCAGCGTCTGCAGATCCACCGCCCATTCCCCCGCCCACGGGGATGGACTTGTGGATGTGGAGAGCGGCTGCCCCGGCGTGACCACTGGCCTGAGCCAGCGCCTTGGCGCTGGCAATGACGAGGTTGGACTGGTCCAGTGGGACATCGCCCAAGGGGACGCTTCCCTCGATGGTGAGAGAGTACTCAGCTGCGTCCGTAGCGCTCACCGTTTCCCAGACGTCAACGGCGTGAAAGACGGTGAAAAGCTCGTGGTATCCCTCAGGGCCGGGGGGACCCACGCGGAGAAGGAGATTTATTTTTCCAGGAGCCTTCGCGGTCACAGTGGTGGGCATGGCTTCAGGTTACCCGGGGTCTAGCGATTATCAAGGGGAACAAGCTCTGGCACGATTGAGCGATACACCAGCATTCCCAGTATTTCTATCGCCAAGTGCACCACCACAACCAGGGGAATCATGCCCCAAATACTTTGATCTAAAGCCATGGCAACCGGCAACATGATGACACCGCCGCGACCGGCACCGACAATCATGATGGCCCGTTTTTCACCGGCGGTGAGGCTCGTGAGGATACCCGCCAACAACCCCAGCGGCGCCATCAGCACAAGAAAAGCAAAAAACAGGGGAACGAGACGAAAGAGCTCCGTGAGCTCGTCGAGATGACCAGGGGCTCGCGACCACACGACGAAAATGACGGCAACACCAATGGCCACCGCGGTGTTTGCACTCAGTCGCTGGCGAATTCTCGACATCGCACCAGACCGGGCGGCGAGGGCTTGAAAACCCAGGGCAAGCAGTCCGGGCACGAAAATAGCTAAGGCAATCGCCACGAAAG
Source organism: Pontimonas sp. (assembly GCA_017857245.1). Taxonomy (GTDB): domain Bacteria; phylum Actinomycetota; class Actinomycetes; order Actinomycetales; family Microbacteriaceae; genus Pontimonas. The sequence goes on along the minus strand of JAFMDO010000018.1, from coordinate 2,352 downwards.
TGGGGGGTAGATCATCAAACCCCAGGACGCCACCACTGAGCCCAATCGCAAAGAGGGGCACCACGATGAGTTGCCCCACCAGCAGAACTGGTTTTGCTCCGAGAACGCTTTCCACGTCGCCGCCGGCTTGTTTCACGGTGGTCAAAGAGAGTGCGACACCGGGGGCCAAAAGCACCAACAGGAGCCCCACCTGAATATCTGGGTGTTGCCACAGCACCCGAGAAAGAACGAACGACACCGCTGGAACCACAAGGAGGTTCACCGAAAAGAGCGCGACCAGTACTCGGGGCTTAGCGATTGCTTTCCCCAACGAGAGAAGCGGCAGCGCTTGAACCACGCAAAACACCATGACCCCCAATGCCACCCACACCAGCGCATCAAGAATCGGGCTTTCCACAGGCACGAAGCCTGCGAGGCCCGCACCGACAATCACGGCACAAAGGATCCAGGCGCTAGAAACCTGTCGGGTGGGCATTATCGAGCTTTCACCACACGGGCGAGAGCCACAAAATCTTCCACGCTCCACGCTTCACCGCGGTCTGTGGGCTGAAGCCCAGCCTTCTCGATGACCTCGCTCACCACGTCAGACCCAAGATATTCCGCAAGCGCGCCCCTGGCCATCTTGCGCCTGGTCCGAAACGCATGGGTGACTAATTCATCCATGATCTTTCGCAATGCCTCGTCCCCGGGGGGTTCCGTGGCATCCATCGCCACCAAAAGAGAATCGACATTCGGGATGGGCCAAAACACGTGCCTGGACACCGGTGCTGCCACACTCCAGCGACCAAACCATCCCGCTTTCACGCTCGGTGATCCATAGGCTTTTGACCCCGGGTGTGCCGCTAAGCGTTCAGCGACCTCGGATTGCACCATCACCAGCACGCGCCGCAGAGTGGGGAAGGTGCGCAACAAGTGCAAGACAATCGGAACAGCCGTGTTGTAGGGGAGGTTTGCAACCAGCACCGTAGGTGTGGTGGGCAGCTCCTTCACTTCCATCGCATCCGCCTCGATGACCGTGCACTGGCCACCTGGTTGATGGGTGGCAATCGTCTGGGGCAACAGTGCGGCTAGCCGAGAGTCAATTTCGATGGCCGTGACGGTTGCCCCTGCATCAAGGAGCCCCAGCGTCAAGGAGCCCAGACCGGGGCCAACTTCGAGGACGTGGTCGCCCTCCACCAGGGCGGCCGCCGCAACAATTTTTCGCACCGTGTTGGCATCATGGACAAAGTTTTGACCCAGCTTTTTTGTCGGTGTGACACCGGCCCTTTCCGCCAGGGCGCGAACCTCGCTTGCCCCCAAGAGGGGGGCGGCGTTAGAGCTTGTCATGGTGTGGGGAGACCGGGCGGGCAGCGAAATCATCGAAGGCGCCATAGACATCGAGGGTGTTGCGGGCGAGTTGGGCAGCCAACACACTTTCTTCGCTCCCCAGCGTTTCCGCCATCGACCGCAGGGTGTAGGGAATCATGTACGGGCTGTTGGGTCTTCCCCGGAAGGGAGTGGGGGTGAGAAACGGCGTGTCGGTTTCTACCAAGATATGCGAACTCGGCATCACTTTCAGCGCATCCCTTAAGCCTTCGGAGTTTTTAAAGGTTACGGTTCCCGAAAAAGACGCGTACCAGCCTTCATGAGCCAAGATTTCCGCCATCAGTGGGTCGCCGCTGTAACAGTGGAAGACCGTTTTCTTGGGCGCACCTACCTCGCGCAGCAGAGACACCACGTCCTCGTGGGCATCGCGGTCGTGGATTTGGAGCGCCAGGTCGTGCTTCTTTGCCAGGGCAATATGGGCGACAAACGCTTCACGTTGAGCGTCTTGACGCTCGGGTTGCGTTCGAAAGTAGTCCAGCCCCGTTTCCCCAATGGCCACTACGCGAGGCTGCAGAGCTAGTTCGTCCAATACCGCCATCGCCGCATCAAACTCGACGGTCTCGATCAGCTTGGGGGCTTCGTTGGGGTGAATGGCGATGGCTGCTAGGACTCGTGGTTCTCGCGCGGCCAGTGCTGCTGACCAGCGTGAGGTTTCCACATCGGTGCCGACTTGAATAACCCCCAGCACACCGGCCTCGACGCTTCGCTCGAGATGCTCGAGCGCGGACATCGGGTTGTCGCCATCGGCAAATTCGAGGTGGGCGTGGTTGTCATATACCCCCACCGATAGCGGGTCCGGTGCAGTCGGGTAGGGGATGGCTCGGTCCCCGGTCTCAAAGCTCCCCCTGGTACGGATGTGGGCCGGGAACTCTTTTTCCACCGAGGCCATGGCTTTAGCTATCGTGCTCAATACGGGGGAAAAGCGCTGCCAGCTCAGAAATCGCGGACCCTTCCGGCAGCACCCCAAAGGAGCCGGCTTCCGGGATA
>JAFMDO010000056.1 GCA_017857245.1 Pontimonas sp. | reverse complement strand
ACGAGACCGTTATCCCCGGTGTAGAGGACGTCATAGTGCCCTCTGAGAGCGTGGGCGACATAGTTGGCTGCTAGGACGGCCGCAGCGGTGGCATCAGCAAGCCCCTGCGGTCCCATCATCCGCACATACGCCCAAGGAATGGGCAAGATGCTGGCGCTCCCATAGGGCGCAGCAGACACGGGAACCCCGCCATGAATCACCGAACCGGCTTCACCCGTGGCGGAATCAAAGGGTGGGTGCTGATCCATCTGAGCCATCGGGTGGCCAGGAAGGAAGGGTGCCAGGTGGGCTTTGGCCCCAACAGGTCCGACACCGGGTCCGCCGCCACCGTGAGGAATACAGAACGTCTTGTGAAGGTTCAGATGCGAAACATCTCCCCCGATGTCGCCGTAGCGGGAGAAACCCACGAGCGCGTTCAGGTTAGCGCCATCGATATAAACCTGACCGCCAGCCTCATGGACAGCATCCGTGATGTCCCTAATTCCCGCCTCATAGACGCCGTGGGTGGAGGGATAGGTCACCATCAATGCAGCAAGAACATCTCGGTGCTCGGCAATCTTGGCACTCACATCATCAATGTCGACGTCGCCTCGGTCGTTACACGCCACGACCACCACTTTCATTCCCGCCAACACAGCGCTTGCGGCGTTGGTGCCGTGGGCGCTGGCAGGAATCAAGCAGACATTGCGGTGATCATCACCGCGGGAGCGGTGATACCCCCGAATGGCCAAGAGCCCGGCATATTCACCCTGGCTCCCTGCATTGGGCTGAAGAGAAACTGAGTCATACCCGGTGAGCTCGGAAAGCCACTGTTCGAGGTGAGAAATCATGACCAAATAACCCTGGGTGTCCTCCACTGGAGCGAAGGGGTGCAGGCCTGAAAACTCTGGCCAACTCACCGCTTCCATTTCGGTGGCGGCGTTGAGTTTCATGGTGCAGCTGCCCAGGGGAATCATTCCGCGATCTAGCGCGTAATCCTTATCCGCCAGCGACTTCAGATACCGCATCAAAGAGGTCTCTGAGTGATGGGAATGGAACACGGGGTGCTCTAAGAAGCTGCTTGAGCGGGCCATCCCCTCCCCCACATCAACCGCACCATCGTGACCAACGTAGTCGGGGAGTTCAAAAATGGAGGCCAGCTTTTGCTCGAGCTCTCCCGCCATCACACCGGTGTTGACACCGGTGGTGGTTTCATCCATCGACAGTGTGAGGTGGTCCTCGTCCACACGATGGAGTAGAACTCCCGCCGCAGCCGCCTTCGCCACCAAAGCCTCGGCAGCCCCTGGCACGCGCAAGAGAATCGTGTCGAAAAAGTTTTCGTTCACCACACCGTGTCCTGCCTGGCGAAGAGCCTCGGCAAGCCCTGCCGTCTTAGCAGCAACAGCCCGGGCGATAGCGGTGAGGCCATCGGGGCCGTGATAGACCGCGAACATTCCCGCCATGACGGCGAGAAGAACTTGGGCGGTGCAAATGTTGCTCGTGGCCTTGTCGCGCCTGATGTGTTGCTCGCGGGTTTGCAGGGTCAAGCGGTAGGCGGGGTTACCATCGGCGTCTTTGGAGACGCCGATGAGGCGGCCGGGCATTTGGCGCTCGAGCCCTTCGCGCACCGCGAGATAGCCTGCGTGTGGTCCACCAAAGCCCAGAGGAATTCCGAAGCGTTGCGATGTCCCCACAGCAATATCGGCGCCCATTTCACCCGGTGGGACCATCAGCGTCATCGCCAACAGGTCCGCTGCCACAACGGCAAGCGCCTGGTGAGAGTGCAGTCCCTCAATGGCCGCGCGAGGATTCACAATGCGTCCCGACGCACCCGGGTATTGGATAAACCCACCAAAGCACTCGGGCAGCGCGCCCTGAAAATCAGTTTCCACGATTTCGATTCCCAGTGGTTCCGCACGACCGCGAACAATCGCCTTGGTCTGCTCCAGTGCGTCCTGGTCTATCAGGAACACCGGGCTTTCTTGCTTCGAGGCGCGGCGGGCCAACAGCATCGCCTCGGCCACAGCGGTTGATTCATCCAGCATGGAGGCATTCGCGATGGCCATACCGGTGAGGTCAGCAACCATCGTTTGGAAATTGAGAAGCGCTTCGAGCCGGCCTTGAGAAATCTCTGGCTGGTAGGGGGTGTAGGCGGTGTACCAGCTGGGGTTTTCCAGCACATTGCGCTTAATGACCGAGGGGGTGTGGGTGCCGTAGTAGCCCTGGCCAATCAGCGAACGGCGAACCGTATTCGCATCGGCAAGCGCGCGGAGCTCAGCGAGCGCTTCTGCCTCGCTGGCGGCTGCAGGAATAGCTGAGCGGACAATTTCTGCCATGCGCAAATGTCCCGGCACCGCAGCGTCCATCAAAGCGGGAAGCGAGTCATACCCGAGGGCACTCAACATCAAAGACTGGGCAGATGCGTCTGTCCCGATGTGGCGATTAGCGAAACCGGTCATGGTCCTACTCTCCGATCAGTGCCTGATAGGCCGCTGCATCCATACCCTCGGGCGCGGTGGTGAAGCGAACTTTCATGAGCCATCCTGCTCCATAGGGATCAGAGTTGACGGTGTCGGGTGCATCAACGACGGAATCGTTGGCTTCCATGACTTCACCCGCCACCGGGGCAAAGATTTCACCCACAGACTTGGTAGATTCCACCTCGCCAACAATGGCCCCGATACTGACGGTATCTCCCACAGCGGGGAGTGCGACAAAGACCACATCGCCCAGCGCGTCCGCTGCGTACTGCGTGATGCCCACGGTCGCAACATCGCCCTCGAGAGAAATCCACTCGTGGTCTTTGGTGTAGAGCAGGTTTTCGGGGACACTCATGATACGGCCTTCTTTCGCTGATAGAACGGTAGTTGGTGCACGGTAACCCTCAGGTGTGAGCCTCGGACATCAACCATGAGCTCGGATTCTGCGGCGGCATAGTCAGCTTCAACAAACGCCATCGCAATCGGGTACCCCAGGGTGGGCGAGAGCGCACCGGAGGTAACCTCCCCAACGAGAGTGCCTGCGCTAGTGAGCACGGCATAGCCCGCTCGGGGGGCTCTTTTGCCCTCTGCCACCAAACCCACCAGGACCCTCTTGCCCTCGGACCCGAGCGCGAGCGCTTCCTTGCCGACAAAGCGTTCTTTACCGGCAACGACGACGCGGCCAAGACCCGCTTGGGCCGGGGCAATATCAAGACCTAGTTCGTGACCATACAGCGGCATTCCCGCTTCTAAGCGCAACGTGTCACGGCAGGCCAAACCGCACAAAATCATGCCGTGCCCAGCACCGGTTGCTTCGACTTCATTCCAGAGTGCTTCAGCACCGTGGCTTGGTATAAAAATCTCATATCCGTCTTCCCCGGTGTATCCCGTTCGGGCAATCCACACGGTGTCGGTATGAAATTTCCCGGGGGTAATCCGGTAATACCGAAGCTCATCCAAGCCTGCGGGGATCTCGATGCCGGAGTGTTCAAGAATAGTTTTGGCCTGGGGTCCCTGGACAGCGATGAGCGCCCAGTGCTCGCTGGAGTCCGTGACCGCAACCTCAAACCCGGCCGCTCGAGCCTTCAGGGCGTCGAGGGCTGGTTGGCGGTTGGCAGCATTGGCAACAATGAGAAATTCTGTTTCGCCCAGGCGATACACGATCAGGTCATCAACAACCCCGCCGGATTCGGTCAGCAGAAGCGAGTACTTTGCTTGATGGTCTTCCAGGGCTGAGAGGCGATTACTGAGCGCGTAGTCCAGAAATGCGGCTGCCTGGGAACCGGTAACGGTAATTTCTGCCATATGGGAGAGGTCAAACATTCCGGCGGTGGTCCGCACGGCTTTGTGCTCCACCAGGTCGGAGTCATAGCGCAGGGGCATGTCGAAACCTGCAAAATCGGTGAACGAAGCTCCCGCGCGCTCGTGCGCGGCGTGAAGCGGGGTTTGTTGGCTCACGGGTCTCCTGGAGTCGAATAAAGGGCATGCCCTGGCTGACTCCCCCTCTGTCATAAGCCTGAGAGTTTCACGCACATTGTGCGCTTTCACCGTCGGCGGGAAAGGTTCTTCCACTTTTCAGAGTGGCCAAGCTATGCGGTACGGGGACCTGAGAGATTGGCGGGGAGGCTTGCTCCTTCGGTGACACCTTTCTTCGGTGTCTCTCCCGCATAGCGTGAAGCCCAATGTGAAGTTATTTCAACCAGAGTAGCAACCCACTGGCTGGCAATAAGGCGCGACACCTCCAGTCAGGGATGAAGGTTAGCAACTTCGACGAGAGCTTCGTTGTGTCGTAAAAAACCAGGCACAGCGGGGGAATCAAAACGACCATAAAACACGTCACCTGAGACCTTGATTCCCTGTGTTGCTAAACCCTCAAGAAGGAGCTGGGTTTTCTGCATCACCCGGTCTTTGCGCCAGGATCCGCTAAAGCGAAGGGCTGCCACCTCTCGGGGCGCTACCTGGCCGACACTGACCCTTCCATCAACGGGAAGTGGTGCTGCGTGGGGGTCGGTGCCTTCGGGAAGAACAAAACTTATGGTGTGGGAGTCGGCATGGGGGGCTTGAACCACAGGCGCGGTCATCGCCATTTTTTGGCCCGTGGTGTTCGCGCCGGAAATGTAACTCACAAGGGGACCAAAGGCTATGCTCCCCGCCGATTCAAAGTCAGCACTCAC
>JAFMDO010000055.1 GCA_017857245.1 Pontimonas sp. | reverse complement strand
TTCCAACTTCCTTCGTCAGAAACGGCACAGGCGAGGAAGTCAAGGGACTCTTCGGGCGCGGCTGCTTCTTCAACAGCTACTTCTTCGGTGACGGCTTCCTCTGTTGTATCAGCAGCACAACCTGCCAAAACCAGAGCAGCCGCACCCAGTGCGGCGATACCTGCGAAGGTACGCTTTGCGGTGATTGCTTTCACTTGTGTGGTCCTCTCATTGCTTTTCGATGCCAGACACTTACCGATTCGCGACTGTCGCCTCAAGAGAGTGCTACGCGAAAGAGTGCCTGACGCTTTGGTTTCATTCTAGGGCGCGAAAATCACTGCCTTGCGAGATAGAGCACAGTCCGCGCAGATGAGCCTCAAGCGAACGTTGAAAGTGTTGGTAACTACCTTTTCAGCCCGAGAATTTCGCGCGAGGGAGTCGTCGGAGTCGCCATGCTTTCTTTAATGTACCCAAAAAAGGCGGCGGCATCCACAGCCTCAATCACGCGGGCGTTAGCCTTCAGTCCATGAATACCCCAGGACATCGCAGAATATCCCCTCGTCAGTTCAGAATCTGCCTCAACATCCACGGCGTAGAGGGCACTCTTGGTGATGAGCTCCGGGTGCAGCAAGAGCGCCACCGTCAAGGAGTCAGGGTGCGATGATCCTGGGATGCCGACACTTTCATCGAAGTCCAGGGTCGCTTCACACACCTGGGCAAAAAAAGACGCCACCGGCGATCCGCCAGCACCAATTTCTGCCATGTGTTGCCTGGAGAACAGAGCATCCTGAATAGTCAGGGGCTCCCAAGGGATGACGGTGATGTCAAAGCCAGCATCAAAAACAACCTTCGCCGCATCCGGGTCAACATAGAAGTTGAATTCAGCGGCAGCCGTAATGTTTCCGCGAGCGTTGTTGGATCCACCCATGATGTAGAGGGATTTCACCCTGTCGGGGAAAGTGGGATCTTTGATCACCGCCATGGCAATGTTGGTGAGCGGGCCAATCGCCACAACGTTTATTTCGCCCGGTGACTCTTTCGTCAACCTCAGCAGCGCGTCTACCGCGTGTTCGGCTTCAGGTTCAATTCCGGAGTTGTCCATGGTGAGTCCGCCCGCCCCATCTCCATGAACGTTCTCTGCAGAGACCCAGGCTCGAACCATGGGTCGGCGGCAGCCCAGAAACACCGGGCATTCGCCGAGAGCTCCGGCGACACTCAGTGTCATGAACGCATTCTTTGTTTGTTGCTCAAATCCCACGTTGCCCGCCACCATCGTGATGGCACGCAAATCCGCCACGGGATCCAGTAGCCCGAGCAAGATTGCGACGCAATCATCTTGAGCAGTGTCGGTATCGATGATTAGAGGGATCTTCACGGGCGTTAGTTCTTAGCCGGCGAGATGGTGGCGGAAATACGCAATGGTTTTTTCCAGTCCTTCGCTGAGTGGAATGTGTGGCTCCCAGCCCATTGTCTTCTTGGCGAGGCTGATATCGGGCTGGCGCTGTCTCGGGTCATCGGCGGGCAGGTCTCGGTGCTCGATTTCCGAGGAAGACCCCGTCAGCTCCAACACCTGCGAAGCCAATTCCAACATGGTGAATTCGCCCGGGTTTCCGATATTTACTGGGCCGGTTTCTTGATGGGTGTTCTCCATCAGCCCAACCAGTCCTGACACGAGGTCATCGACGTAACAGAATGACCTGGTCTGGGATCCATCTCCATAAATAGTGAGCGGCTCACCGCGCAGGGCTTGAACAATAAAGTTGCTCACCACACGACCATCATCGGCCGCCATCCGGGGGCCATAGGTATTGAAGATGCGAGCAACACGAATTTCCAACCCATGTTGCCGGTGGTAATCAAAAAATAGGGTCTCGGCCACTCGCTTGGCCTCGTCATAACAGGCTCTCGGACCGATCGGGTTGACTTTGCCCCAATAATCCTCTGTCTGTGGGTGAACCTCGGGGTCGCCATAGACCTCCGATGTTGACGCCTGAAGAATGGGAACCCCTAGGCGTTTGGCGAGACCCAACATGTTGATGGCACCCATGACGTTGGTCTTCGTGGTTTGAACGGGATCGTGTTGGTAGTGAATGGGCGAGGCAGGAGATGCCAGGTTATAAATGGCGTCCACCTCGACATAGAGCGGGAACGTCACATCGTGTCGGATTGCTTCAAAGCCTGGGTTCCCCTGAAGGTGGGCGATGTTGGTTTTTGAACCGGTGAAATAGTTGTCCACGACGACGACTTCATGGCCAGCACCCAAAAGTCGCTCGGAAAGGTGAGACCCGACAAACCCGGCGCCGCCGGTTATCAAAATACGCATGGTCACGATGTTATCGGTGGCAGGGCCGCAATCGGCTAGAGCATGTCCTCAAGACCTTGCGCTTTCATGTGTTCGACGATCTGTTTCACATCTTGCGCGTGCTCTTTTGTCGTCACCAACAGTGCATCAGGTGTGTCCACCACCACGATGTTTTCCACTCCCAGCAGAGTGATGATCCGCCCTGATGACCCCACCACGATTCCACTGGAATCGTGGGGATGCACCTTCGACGCATCCCCCACCACCACGACATCGGAGGTTGTAGAGGATTGCTGGGCCTGGGCTAGCGAATCAAAGTCACCCACATCCCGCCACCCGAAACTGCCGGGGACCACCAAGAACTGCCCGGCCTTTGCCGCGGGTTCGGCGACGGCGTAGTCAAAAGCGATGGAGGGAAGCGCTTCCCACAACTGCGCAACATCAAGACCTTCAGCCATCAACGCAGCAATTTCGCGGAGAGGGACACCTAGCTCGGGGGAGAAGTCGTCAAAGGCTTTGACAACACTCGCCACAGAGCCCACAAAGATGCCGGCGTTCCACAAATACTGGCCGCTCTTGACAAAGCGCTGAGCATCAAGAAAGGACGGCTTCTCCACGAATTCCCCGACGTGATGGACTGCCTCCGTGTCGGCAAAGTCTTTCGATTTCTTGATGTAGCCGAAAGCACTGGATGGCTCTGTCGGCGTGATGCCGATGGTCACCATCAGGCCACTTTTAGCCGCATCCAGAGCAGTCGCTAACACCGATTGGAAAGCTTCGGCTTCGGCTACCACGTGGTCGGCGGCAAAGAAGCCGACAATGGCGTCTGGGTGGGTGCGCTCGAGAACGAAGGCCGCCAGCCCCACTGCCGCTGCAGAGTTCTTTGCCGAAGGTTCCACCAGAACATTTCCCGCCGGCAAATCCGGAACCTGCGCGCGAACAGCGTCGTGATGCGCTCCACCCGTGACAACAAACACTCGGTCAACAGGCGCAAATGGCTTCAGGCGGTCAACGGTTTCGACCAGCAGTGAGCGCCCTGTTCCCAGAAGGTCAAGAAGAAATTTGGGCTCTCCAGAACGGGAGAGAGGCCACAACCTGGTGCCCGAACCACCGGCTGGAATTACCGCAAAAAATTCACCTGACATAGGCACAGGGTACCGGGAAGCTGAGAATCTCCCCATACCCAACACCGTATGATGAGAGGGCTAGGCAGTAATACGAAAGGGTCCCCGCTCCGTGTCGATAAATAGTGCCTCCGGTTCCCCCACGGTGACCATCAGCCCACCCGCCCCGCGGAAGAAAAGCGTGATCCCCGGTGGCACCCTGTATCGCGGTCGTGAAGGCATGTGGTCCTGGGTTCTTCACCGCATCACCGGGATTGGGATTTACTTCTTCTTACTCGTCCACGTTCTCGATACCGCACTCGTCCGGGTAAGCCCCGAGGCTTACAACGCGGTTATCGGTGCCTACCAAACCCCCCTCATGGGTGTTGCAGAAATCGCTCTCGTAGCCGTCATCGTCTTTCACGCGCTCAACGGGATACGCATCATCTTGGTGGACTTCTGGAATATCGGAACAAAGCACCACGTGGCCCTGTTCTATGTGGTTCTCGGCCTCTGGTTGGCCCTGATGATTGCCTTCACGCCCCGTCATCTCATGAACGTTTTTGGGTGGTAGAAAAATGAGCGTCACAATCGAAATGCCCAAATCCCCCATTCGCCGCGACAAGCGCGGGATCAACTGGGAAAAATGGGGCTGGATTTATATGCGTGCTTCGGGCATCGTGCTGGTCGTCCTGATCTTCGGGCACCTTTTCGTGAACTTGATGGTGGGCGAAGGCGTCAAAGCCATTGACTTTGCCTTCGTGGCAGGGAAGTTCACAGATCCGTTCTGGGTCGTATGGGACACGGCCATGCTGTGGCTTGCCCTCATCCACGGAGCAAATGGCATGCGCACCATCGTTAACGACTATGCGACGAACCCCAAGTTCCGCACCGTGATGCAATGGTCCTTGTTTATCTCCACCGCAGCCTTGATCATTCTTGGCACCCTCACGATTTATGCCTTTGACCCTTGTCCCGCAGGAGGCCCGGCTGATTTGTTGCCTTCCTTCTGCGCGGCCGTGAAGTAGGAGAAATGTCACCAACGTCCACCATTCCCAAAGCGTCCTCCGACACCACAACCCACCACCATCAATTTGATGTTGTGATTGTCGGCGCCGGAGGCGCCGGCATGCGGGCCGCCATTGAGGCAGGCCCCCACGCCAAAACCGCCGTCATCTCAAAGCTCTATCCCACCCGCTCCCACACCGGAGCTGCTCAGGGCGGTATGGCTGCGGCTCTTGCCAACATTGAGGAAGACAGCTGGGAATGGCACACCTT
>JAFMDO010000017.1 GCA_017857245.1 Pontimonas sp. | reverse complement strand
GAACTATTGGTGGACCTTTACCCCATCGTGACCAAGGCAGTAGCGGTGGGGCTCCCCCGTTACGGTCTCAAAGCCTTGGAGGCGATCTACCTCCCCACCGGCACTCGGACCGGCATCGCTGGGGGTGGAGAATCGGTTGTTGCTTTTTATCGCTACCAGCAACTGCGTGCCGCAGCAGATACAACCGGGGCTGCAGAACTCAAAAACAGCATTCTTCGGTATAACGAAATCGACTGCTACTCAACCAAACTTCTGCGGGACTGGCTACTCGCCCTGGTAGAGAGCTAAACGAAGCGGATACGGGCCCTGAGTTGCTCCCGGAGCTCAAACATGTCATCGCCTACTAACGATGTCCTCGCCCCAAATTCGGACTCCTGCACAAGGCCAGCAAGCGCTCCTCGCCTGACCAAGGAAACGGGCAAGCCTCTGGCCCGTCCCACCTCCGTCAGCGGTGCGGCCGCGTCGGAAGGGGGGACCACGTAGGCCAAGGCACTAAAGCGAACACCCAGTGAGTGCTGCAGCTTCTTAACCATGCCCGCAAGCTCTTTGACCGGCTTTTCCCCCTTGGCTAAGCCCTCGCCAACGATTTCACCCCGAGCCACCTCTACCGGTGCCGCCCAGTCTTCGCTCTGGATAGCCCACAACCGACTGGGGCCGAGGACCACATGGTCAATCTTCCAGGCCCCGGTGCTCCGTGAGCCCTCCACCACTACGTCGTGCCACACCTCAAATCCTGGGCCAAGCCCTGCCAGGACGGCGGCAGTTTCTTCCTCGGCAATTGCTGCGTGAAGAATATGTCTCACGGCAGCGGGCGCTCGCCTCACAATGTCCGGATCAAAGACGTTTTCTACGTGTACCCCTCGCCCAAGCCATTCTCGAACCTCCATCCCAAAGCGTTCCCGGAACCAACCGCCAGGATGCCCGTGGCTCCTGGCTCCCACCCGCGAGGTGTCAGGAGAGGGTTTCCTTGTCGAGGCTGTTTCTCTTGGCACTCGAGAAGAACCAGAGGGGCTTTCGGGGACCAAGGGCAGAGATTCCACCACAACCCATGCTTCTTGGACTGCTGTGAATCGCTCCAAGCTGCCGCCGCTATCGGGGTGGGCATCCCGGAGCGCCTTCCGGTAGGCACGTTTAAGCTCTTGCGGAGTGCACGTTGTGTCAACACCCAAGAGGGCATATGCCTCGCGTCGTGAAATCACCACAGCCCCTTGAGATGTTGTTGATTCATGGTAGGCAATTCGGTTTAGTTTCGCCTGAGTGTCTGGAAGTTCAAATCCGCAGAGTGCACGGTGTTCTCAGGGGTAATTTCGATGGTTGCCTCAAGGTACTCGCCTGCTAATACTCTCGGTAGCCACAGTTGCGCGTCAGCCCACATCCGCTCCAGGGGAAGCTTCTCCCGTGGCCACCACGCTGGGGCAAGTTCGAGAGAGTTCTTCGGTTCTCCCTGGAATGTGCGGCACACGAAAGCATGCGAGCGTTGGGATAGCTCGGGACGTCCGAGGAAGGGGTAGGTGATGGTGGCCAAAGGAACAAGGGATCCGGGCGCCAGTTCGATGCCCACTTCCTCCCACACCTCTCGAAGTGCCGTTTCCACCGGTGACTCGTGCGCTTCTCGCTTTCCACCGGGCCCCACAATTTTTCCGCGCCCCAGCCCCGTAAGTTTTTCGCCCAGCAAAACTTTTTCGTTGTTGGGTGCGCCCGACACGATATAGACCACGGACACTTCCAGCACCTCTCCAGGCTAGCTGTCGTTGAAGGCTGATGACTTCGGTAGCCTAAGAGTGTGCGTAAAACCTTCGTCGACCACCCCAGCAAAGACCTGCCCTCCCGTTTTCGTCTCGCCACCTCTGCATTGAGCATGGTCGTCGCAGTCGTTCTTACCGTGGCTTTGGGTGTAAAAATTATGGACCTTGTGGCAGGGAAACCTTTTGATGCTGAGCGCTACTTTTCCTACTTTTCCCTTCTGCTAGCCGTCGTTTCTGTTCTTGTCTTATTGGTCTCTGCGCTCTTGGGGACAAGAGGAACCAGGGACGGCCCACGAGTTGCCTCGGCCCGGGCAGTGCTTGCGCTGTCTGGAGCGGCCGTCTTGATTACCCACACGTCGCTATTCTCGCTTGCACCCGGCGTCGCGAGTGGCGATCTCGGAGCCCAAATCTGGCCTGACACAATCATTCATGTTGTCCTCCCCAGCTACCTGATAGGCGAATGGATCCTGAACCCTCTTCGGGCCCGAATCTCCCGGTGGACAATTGTTGTTGCACTCCTCGTTCCCTTCGCGTGGCTCCTCGCTGTCTTTACGCTGAGCCCATTTACGGTCTGGAGCGTGGATCAGGCGATTGGTTTACCAGCGGCAGAAGATGCGATGGTGCAGAATTTCTACTTCCTTACCATCATCGTTTTGCTTCTTGTCACCTCCCTTTTGCTTCTGATGGCCAACCGCGTTCATTACCGCCTGTTCCCCAAGAACGTCTTCGAGTCGTAGTGTCAGTGGTCGCGGGGATCCTGGGAATATCCCAGATCCCGGCCGGAGGACCTATGGCCAGCCTCTTTGGCGACTCGCCACCACTTTGCCCGAAGTGCGGAATAGAGACTGCAGTACCCGTGTTTTTTGCGACGCCCTCTCGCGAGATGCTCGTCGCGGAAAAATTAGGCCAGATCGCTCTTGGCGGTCCCGGTGATGGCACTGAACAGCAAGGCTGGGTCTGCCCGGCTCGTTCGTGCCGGAGCTATTTTTAAAGCTCCCCTCGCGTCTCAAGCGCCACTGTGAGCAATACCATGAGCGCGCCAACCTGCATCGTCACCTCGACACCCACCGGTGTTTCTTCGCCATCCAGCGCACGGGCTGCCAGACCGGACTTTTGGTCGATGAGCTCGGCAATGCGCGCATCCACGGTCTGTGCCGCAACGATGCGCCACGCGGTTACTGGGAGTTCCTGCCCGATGCGGTGAACGCGATCGATGGCCTGGGTTTGCTCGGCACTCGTCCAGGAAAGTTCAGCCAGAACCACGTTAGAGGCGGCCTGGAGGTTCACTCCCACACCCGCGGCAAGAAGGGAACACACGATGACCTGGACATTGTCATCGTTGGTAAAAGCATCGATGGCGCTCTGGCGTTGCGCAGAACTCTGATCCCCCCGAACGGAGGTGGTGGCAATTCCCACCGAAGCGAAGTGAGCTTCTGCCGCGTCTAGAACATCGATGTGTTTGGCGAAGAAAACCACTTTGCCCACGTTCCGGGCCAACTGCGCGGTGTAATCCGCTGCCATGACCGCTTTGGCCTGGCCAATTTTTCGCACCAGGGTAAAGACGTTGTCGCCGGAATCATCCTGCTTGGTCTCGTCAATTTCCGAGGTTGCCACCAGACGCACCAGGTCGTTGTCGATCTCGTCGCTTTCGGCACCACGGGCCTTGATTACCCGGTCATACCTCTCGAGCAGACGGGCAATGAGTGTGCGTTCGGCCTCGACAATGGAACGCCCGGCTTCGCCATCGAGTTCGATGGGAATATCTGCGACTCGTCGGGCAGGAATATCTTTAGCGACATCCTGCTTTTTCCGGCGCACAATACCCATGGAAATTACGGCCTTGCGGGCTTCGAAGAAGAATCCCGTATCGGCAGGCGTGAGACCCGTTGCCTCGAGCTTTGCCATCAGCTCTCCCCTGGGCTTTTTTTCATCGATCCAACCCAAGAACTGCCAAATCATCCGGAAATCCTCGATCTGATTAATGAGAGGGGTTCCCGTCAAAGCCACGAGGAGCGGGTGTCGCAACCGTGCCCGAATAGTCTTCGCAACCGCCTGAACTGCCTTCGAGCGCTGCGAATCTTTGTTTTTGATGAAATGCGCTTCGTCAACAACCATTCCGCGGAAATCAAACTTGGAGAGCCATCCCACGTGACGGTCAAGAATGTCGTAGTTCACAATGAAGACATCACTAAACGCATTGAGCTCAACGCCGTCACCGTGCACAACGGTGGGGCGCCGGCCGGGCAACCACTGGTTTACCTCGCGCAACCAATTTGTTTTCACGACATTGGGAACAACGACCAACAACGGAAAAGCTCCCGCCGTTTCCGCAGCAATCAACGCTTGGGCGGTTTTCCCGAGCCCAGGCTCATCGGCGAGCAAGAAACTGCGGTGGCCTTTCCTGGCGCTTTCGACAAATTCTGATTGGTGAACCATCAAGTCCAGACCACCAGGTGTGGCCAGTTCCCCTGCAGGCGGCAGCGCCATACTGGCAACGCCCCCTCCGGTTCCCTGTTCAAAAGACCGAAACAGAGGCTCAATGAGCTCCCAGTTCAATAACAGACCTTCGGCAGAAGCCTGTGGCTTCTGATACGCGGCGAAGTCTGGCGACATAAAGGGGTTTGCCAGCTGCGCTTGCCGCACCGATGCTGGGACAACCTGTTTAGCCACATCGGCAGCGGGAGCTGCTACCTCGTCCACGATCACCAGGTCAGCTGGTTGAAGAATAGCGCCGGAGGCAACAAGAAAGTCTCGCCTCATCTTCTTTGCCCCGTCCGAGATTTTTGCCTCTGGTGCGAGTAACGCAATGAGAGTGGTGTCCTTGGCCGCTGTTTTTGCCATGATTCCCGCCAGCCCGTCGAGGCGCTTCAGGGCTTCCTGCTTCTGCGCTGCAGAAGCGGCAGTATCATCTTTGGCTCTTTGGCGTTCTTCCCGAACCAGTAGTGCGGCAACCTGGAACTTGGTGCGGTTGTGGCCGGCTACTTTTCCACGGGAAGCCGAGGACTCGACTTCGCGCACCGCACGCGCCAAGACGGGAATGATTCCCTCATCATCGAGGGGCTTTTTCCGTCCGCGTTTAGCGTTTGCGTTGCGCGAGGAATTTCTAGTGGGGCCTTGGGGGGCCATTCTTCTCCTTGGGAACCGGGCGAGTGATGGTGTTAATGAGTCACTCATCTCATAAGTCCAGCGCTTCACCTGGGGCGAAGCTGACACACAGAATCAGACCTGAACGGGAACCGTCTCAGTGATCGGCATGTCCCTAGAGTCTACCCCGGTCTGGGAGTGAGGATGTCCCACCTGTGGAGGAAGGTAATGATGCCTTTTTCGCCATAGCACTGGCCATTCCGGTGAAGACGATTCCGTGAAAGGGCATCACCGCAAGCCAATACAACCTGCCGCCCAGCCCGTGGGGGAAAAAAATCGCTCTCTGATGCAAAACACTGCCGCCGGAGGAGTCCGGAGTGACCGTGAACTCCAGCCAAGCGAGCCCCGGCAATTTCATTTCTGCGCGCAAGCGCAGGAAACGCCCGTGGTCGATTTCTTCAACGCGCCAAAAATCCAATGCCTCCCCCGTAGCGAGCGCGTCGGGGTCGCGACGACCTCGACGCAGTCCCACGCCCCCCACAAGTTTGTCGAGCCAACCCCTCGCCGCCCAGGCGACAGGAACTGAATACCACCCGTTGTCCCCACCAATGCTTTCCACCACCCGCCAGAGCTCTTCCGGGCTCCCCTGTGAAGAAAACTCCTGGGTGTCGGTGAACACCGTGTGCCCGGCCCATTCAGGGTCAGAGGGCAGCGGGTCCGCGGGGGCACCGATAACCGGCGTGTTCCGCCACGAAGTATCAACGTCTCCGGTCCGCATTCGCGCAAGTGCCAACCGGACTGCTCGTCGATACCCGATAAGCCCCTCGGCGGGCGGGGGAATGACCCCGTCAATGTCATGGTTTTTCATCACCGCATCGTGCAAAAGCGATTCAATAATGGGCACTGCCAGTGCGCGAGGAATCGGCGTCACCAGATTGACCCACTGCGAAGCCAACCAAGGAGTAAGTACCGGCAGGGAGGCAATGGCACGCTGCTTGAGTCCAGCTTCGAGGGCATAGCCATTCATCAGCTGTCCGTACCGGAAAACATCTGGACCTCCAATGTCGAGAGCCCGATTCACTTCTTTTGGGAGCGAAGCGGCCGACACCAGGTAGTGCAGAACATCGCGAATGGCAATGGGCTGGATAAAGTTCCGCACCCATTTCGGCGCTGGCATGTAGGGCAAGACCTCGGTGAGGTGTCGGATCATCTCGAAGCTGGCTGAACCTGAGCCGATAATCACCCCTGCCTGCAAGGCAACGGTGGGCACGCCTGAACCCAGAAGGATTTCCCCCACCTCTTTTCGCGAGCCAAGGTGTCTGGACAATGGTCCATCCGGGTGGAGGCCGCCAAGATACACAATCCGTGACACACCGGCAGCCAGCGCTTCGGTGGCGATGACGGTGGCAACTTGACGCTCAAGAGCCTCAAAGTCCCCTGCAGCGGACATCGAGTGCACTAGGTAGTAGACAACATCCTGACCGGCAACAGCGGCACGAACATTGTCCGGGTGCAATAGGTCACCCTGGACAATTTCCACCTGTTCGCGCCAGGGCACATTGTCTAACCGGTGCGGTTCCCGCGCAATCACGCGCACACTGTGACCGGCTTCCAGAAGCTTCGGGACAAGACGACCGCCCACGTACCCCGTTGCGCCGGTGACAAGAACCTTCATGACTGAACCCTAGAGCCGCTGGCTGGGAAACACATCCCCATTCGCTAGCGTGGGTGGATGGCCATGGACGATGTTGTTGACTGGTTCACCTCTTCCCACCGACCACTCCCCTGGCGGGACAAAACCACCACCGCGTGGGGTGTTCTCGTCTCCGAAGTTATGTTGCAACAGACTCCCGTCGCGAGGGTGACACCGGTGTGGGAAGAATGGTTGCACCGTTGGCCCACGCCAGAAGACTGCGCACAGGCACCCCTCTCAGACGTCATCACTTTGTGGGGGCGCCTCGGGTATCCCAGGAGAGCCAAACGCCTCCACGAAGCAGCCGCTGTGATTGTGAGGGACCATTGCGGTGAGCTCCCGAAGGACCTCTCAGCCTTGCTGGCACTCCCAGGAGTCGGCGACTACACCGCGCGCGCCATCCGCTGTTTTGCCTATGGTATCCCCGACCCAGTCGTGGATACCAACGTTCGCAGGGTTATTGCCCGTCTGGTCGAAGGCGATGGGGAAGCTGGTCCTCCCAGAACCTCAGCGGATCTACAGCGCGGCCAACGGGCACTCGATGAGGTATCCACCACCTCGGACAAAGTCACCTTGGCCAAAGGTCTGATGGAGTTGGGGGCGGTTATCTGCACGGCGCGCGCGCCATCGTGTGAGCGGTGCCCGGTGGCGTCGTCCTGCGTCTGGAAGGCTCTGGGCTATCCGACCTACTCCGGCGCCAAAGCGACGGCCCAGGCCAAATACGAAGGAAGCGATCGGCAAGCTCGAGGCGTGATCCTCCGCGAGCTTCGCGCAAGCGACACCCCGGTTCCGCTGAGTTTCTTGGCGACGCTCATCGTTGATCGTGCGCAGTTTTCCCGCGCGCTAGCGTCCCTGAAGACTGACGGGCTTGCTCGCGAATCCGGTGCGGATTTAGAGCTCCCGGACTAAGCCTTGTCCCGGCGAATGATTTCGCGCATGCCCTCAATAGCAACCGGTAGCAGCTTGTCCACGCTGGAGGCATCCCACTCCTCAGGCGTCATCGGCGACTGGTCTGGGTGACCCATGACCATCATCAGCCCACCCGCTCTCACCCGAAGGACAGAAGCGACAATATAGAGAGCAGCGGCTTCCATCTCAGAGCAAATTGCACCCCCGCCAATCCACGCCGCCCAGCGATCCTTCAAGGCGTTGGCGATGGGCATCCGCTCCGGGGAGTGCTGACCGTAAAACGAATCCTTAGATTGCGAGACCCCTACGTAAACATTCTTGTCCATTCCCACCGCGGCATCTTTGAGAGCCTGCGTGATCTCGAGGTCCGCGATCGCGGGAAACTCGACCGGCAAATAGTGCAGACCCGTTCCCTCGTCACGAATCGCCCCGGACACAATGGCAATGTCCCCTGGTTTGATGTGGTGCTGCATGGAACCTGAGGTGCCTACCCGAACAAAAGTATCCGCACCGATTGCGACAAGCTCTTCCAACCCGATCGCTGCCGAGGGTCCGCCGATACCGGTGGACATCACCGCTACTTTTTCCCCGTCAAGATATCCGGACCAGGTCTCGTATTCACGGTGGCTTGCCACTTTTTGGGGCTCGTCAAAATAAGAAGCGATCATTTCGCACCGACCGGGGTCCCCCGGGAGAAAAACGTAGCGACCGATATCGCCCTCAGCCAGCTCAATGTGGTACTGGCGCGGGTTGTCCCTTTTCATCGACATAAGTGTCTTCCTTTGTGCTCGAGGCCAATCACGTGGCGTTCGTGACTAACTAGGACGATAGGGGGAAGGAAAGAAACGAGCAAGCCAGCGCTCATGTGCGCAGCGGAGGCGGGGTACTATCCCCGGCCATCCTCCTCTGCTGGGCTCTTATACGGATCAGCATCCCCGGCATACTCAGCAGTCTTTGCCTGACGTTCCGTCTCAGCGTCGCGGTCGCTCGCTTCGCGCAGTAAATCGGTGATAGCCGAAGCATTCTCGGGGATCCCATCCAAAATGAACTCAAGGCTCGGGGTAAGTCGCGCGGTGATGTTCTTCCCCACTTCGGTGCGCAACATTCCCGTAGCGGCCTTCAACGCTCGTTGGCTATCAAGGCGCTCTTGGTCATCCCCCAAAACGGTGTAAAAGACACTGGCGTGCTGAAGGTCACCTGTCACCTGAACGTCCGTGATGGTGACAAACCCCATACGGGGATCTCTCAATCCCCGCTGGAGCCGCCCGGCAAGAATCTGACGGATCAAGTCCGCCATCTTCCGAGCTCTCGGTGAGTTACTACTCACGAATCTTTTCCTTCATTTCGATGGTTTCGATTTCGTCACCAATCTGGATGTCCTTAGTCTTTCCCAGCCCGATACCGCATTCGAAGTCCGTCTTGACCTCGGTGACGTCATCTTTGAAGCGACGGAGCGAGTCGATGGCCAGGCCATCGAGGATCACCACGCCATCGCGAATAACCCGAGCTTTGGCGTTTCGAGTGATCGTCCCCGAACGGACGATGCAACCGGCAATGGTGCCAGCCTTAGAGGACTTGAATACTTCGCGAACCTCAGCAAAACCGGATTGCACTTCTTCGTATTCAGGCTTGAGCATTCCTTTGAGCGAGCTCTCGATTTCGTCCAGCGCGTTGTAGATCACCGAGTAGAACCGAACATCGACACCTTCACGCTGGGCCCGCTCGCGAGCCTTCGCGTCGGGTCGGACGTTGAATCCAACAATGACCGCGTTGTCGATCGTGGCGAGGTTGACATCGCTCTCGGTTATCGCACCGACACCGCGGTGAATAATGCGCAATTGCACCGATTCGCCGACCTCGATCTTGAGCAACGACTCCTCCAGTGCCTCCACAGCACCGGAAACGTCACCCTTAATGATGAGGTTGAGGGATTCGATCTTTCCATCCTCCAGCGCCTTGGTGAAGTCCTCAAGGTTGATGCGCTTGCGAGCCCTAGCCAGCAGAGCGTTCCGCTCGGCCGCTTCGCGCTTCTCCGCAATCTGTCGAGCGGTGCGGTCATCATCGGTAACGATAAAAGTGTCACCCGCGCGAGGAACGCTCGAAAGACCCTGCACCGCAACGGGACGAGAGGGGTAAGCCTCTTCCACCGGGTCACCGTTTTCATCGGTCATGGCACGAACACGGCCATACGCGGTTCCCGCCACAATGGCTTCTCCCACCCGAAGGGTGCCAGACTCGATGAGCACGGTTGCCACAGCGCCACGGCCCTTGTCGAGTTTGGCTTCAATCGCCACACCGCGCGCGGTGCGGTTGGGGGTGGCCCGAAGGTCAAGCCCTGCGTCAGCAGTCAGAAGAACGGCATCGAGAAGGTCATTAATGCCCTCACCCTTGAGAGCCGACACCTTCACCATTTGGGTGTCGCCACCGTACTCTTCCGCCACCAAACCAAACTCGGTCAGCTGCTGCAGAATTTTGTCGGGGTTCGCGCCGGGGGTGTCCATCTTGTTGATCGCAACAACAATCGGAACGGCTGCGGCTTGAGCGTGATTGAGGGCCTCGATGGTTTGAGGCATGATGCCATCGTCTGCAGCAACCACGAGGATGGCGATGTCGGTAACCTGCGCGCCGCGGGCACGCATCGCGGTGAACGCTTCGTGGCCGGGGGTATCCACAAAAGTGATGGCCCGTTCGATTCCCTCGTGCTCCGTCCACACCTGGTAGGCGCCGATGTGCTGAGTGATTCCACCGGCTTCCCCTGCTGAAACGTTCGCGTTACGAATGGCGTCCAGCAACCTTGTCTTACCGTGGTCAACGTGACCCATCACGGTGACCACAGGTGGACGGATTACCAAGTCCTCTTCGTCTTCAACCTCATCAAGGTCGATGTCAAAGCTTTCTAAGAGTTCCTTATCTTCATCCTCAAGAGACACAATGAGGACTTTGTAGCCAAGCTCCGAACCCAAAACTTCGAAGGTCGCCTGATCCAAGGATTCAGTGGCAGTCGCCATTTCTCCCAGCTGGAAAAGCACTGTTACGAGGTTCCCAGGAGGAACCGGAAAACCGGTCAGCGTCTCGATCTTGTCGGCGAAATCGTTCATCGAAGCGCCTTGGCGCAACCGAATTACGGTCGAACCGTCGCCGCGAGGGATAGATACACCGCCGAGGCTGGGTGCCTCGCGCATTTCGTACTCTTGCCGCTTCGTCCGCTTCGACTTGCGGGACTTATTCTTACCGCCGCCGCGGCCGAAAGCTCCTGCCGTTCCCCCACCGGGGCCGCGACCGCGACCACCTGCGCCAGGACGGGCACCACCAGGTCCGGGACGGGAACCACCAGGTCCACCGCCGGGTCCCGCGAAACCAGGAGCGCCACCGGGGCGACCGGGGGCGCCGGTGCGCTGCTGGAAGGGCGCTCTGGGTCCTCCTTCACGCTCGGCGGGGCGGCGGGGCGTTGCACCCTGACCTGGCCTGGGAGCTGTGGGGCGACCCATGCCTTGGGCGGAAGCAAAAGGATTATTTCCCGGACGGGGGATACCAGGACGAGCCATCCCCTGCGCGGAAGCAAAAGGATTGTTTCCTGGACGAGGAATTCCGGGGCTTGCTGGCTCCTCCGCGCCAGAATCTGGTTCAGCAGGCTTCTCTGCGGCGGGTGCCGGGGGTGTATCTTCGGCGACCGGTGCCGGAGGTGCCGGCTGCGCGGCAGGCTTGGGGGCAGGCTTCGCCTCTTTTTTCTCCTCGGGAGGGACAGGCACGACGCCCTCTTCCGCAAAAGCTGCTTTGAGCTTTCGGGCAACCGGAGGCTCTACCGTGGACGAAGGCCCCTTAACGAACTCGCCAATTTCTTTCAGCTTCTCAAGAGTGCGCTTGGAATCAATTCCCAGTTCTGCAGCAATCTCGTGTACGCGTGGTTTTCCAGCCACCATTCTCCTGTCTGGGCGAACCCAGTCAGGGCGCGCCGCTACCTACATACGAGGCTCATACTGAGCCGTTCATGAGGTTTCCATTAGCCATTCAGCCTTGTCTTAGCGAGGTCGGTCGACCTACTGAGGTTTTCCAGGACATTGCAGTCAAGAGTGGGGCCCATTTTCAGTGCCCTACCCCATGCTTTGCGTTGAAGAGAAAGAGTGAGACATTCCTGGTTGTGGTGCACATAGGCCCCACGACCCGGAAGCTTCACCTTCTCATCAACAACCACCTGGTGAGTCAGCGCCACACACCGCAGAAGGTTCTCTACTGAATCTGTGGACTGACACCCCAGGCATCGCCTGATTACTGCCATTGTAGCCCCTTATGCCTTTGGGCCCGCCACCAGGTGACCTGGCGTTAGGAATCCATCACAGAATCGGGCTGAATATCGATCTTTGCCCCGGTGAGTTTTGCGGCCAATCGAGCGTTTTGTCCCTCTTTCCCGATAGCCAGCGAGAGCTGGTAGTCGGGGACAAGGGCACGAACTTGGCGGGCTTCTTCGTCCAAAACGAAAGCGCTCGTGACCTTGGAAGGACTCAGCGCGTTTGCGACAAACTTTGCGAGATCGTCGGAGTGGTCGACGATGTCAATTTTTTCTTCGCCCAGTTCTGCTTGAACAGCCCGGACCCGCTGACCCAACTCACCGATGCAAGCGCCTTTAGCGTTAATGCCTGGCTCCAGAGCCTTCACGGCAATTTTTGTTCGATGTCCCGCTTCGCGGGCAATGGAGGTGATGTCGATGAGACCTTTTTGGAGCTCGGGAACTTCGAGGGTGAAAAGCTTACGAATCAAACCCGGGTGGGTGCGGCTGACAGTAATCGCGGGGCCTTTGGTGCCCTTTTCCACCTTGGTCACATAGGCGCGGATTCTCGCTCCATGCTCGTAAGTTTCTCCAGGAACCTGTTCCTCGGGCGGCAAAATAGCCTCTACATCTCCCAGGTTCACATGAATCATCCGAGGGTTGGGGCCCTGTTGAATCAGACCAGAGACGATGTCGCCTTCTTTGCCTCGATAGTCACCGAGGATGCGGTCGTCTCCGATGTCACGCAGTCGCTGGTTGATGACCTGCTTGGCCGCGTGAGCGGCAATTCTGCCGAAATCATGGGGCGTATCCGCTTCTTCGCCAATTTTTTCACCCTCATCGTTGAGAACGGGGGTAAACAGCATTACGTGGCCTGTTTTCTTATCCAGTTCCACGCGTTCTCTGGGCGCGTCAGGGTCGAGACGCTGTCCGCGATTATCGGAGAGCCCCATGTGCTTCTCATAGGCCACAAGAATGGCCTGTTCGATGATAAGCACGAGGTCATCAAAGGGAATCTCGCGCTCTGATTCCATCAGCTTGAGCACGCCCATATCGATGTCCATGAGAGCCCTCCTGTTTGATTGTGCACCCACAGCGTGTGTGCTTGTAGTCAGAGTACAAGGGGTGAGGCTTTTCCTCCACCCGAGCGATGAAACCGGCCCTAGGCGAGCGTGCTCAATACTTCGGCCACAGGCATCGTGGTGCGCTCGCCGGTCCTTCGATTCCAGTATTCGACTTCGCCCTCTGCCGCACCCCGGCCCACAATCACAATGTGAGGAACGCCAAGAATTTCTGCATCGGCAAATTTCACACCCGGGGACAGCTTCGGCCTATCATCAAAAAGAACCTCTTTGCCTGTCTCCTCGAGGCGTGCACAAAGTTTTTCAGCAACCTCAAACACCACTTCATCTTTCCCGGCAGCGACAACGTGAACCCCAAACGGGGCGATAGCCTCTGGCCAGATTAAACCTTTTTCGTCGTTGTTGGCTTCGGCAATCACCGCAACTAGGCGGGTGACACCGATGCCGTAGGACCCCATGGTTACCGTGACGAGGGACCCGTTTTCGTCGAGAACCTTCAGACCCAATGCCTCGGCATACTTGCGACCGAGTTGGAATACATGACCAATCTCCATGCCCCTAGCGCTCTCGATGGGGCCGGACCCATCGGGCGCCTCGTCGCCATCCATCACCTGGGCAATATCGACGACGCCATCGGCGTGAAAATCCCGACCAAAAACAAGGTCAAACACATGTTTTTCTGGTTCGTTGGCGCCGGTAACCCAGGCGGATCCTTCGACCACGCGGGGGTCAACATAAAACGACAAACCTGTTCGTGATTCCGAACCTAGCGCCTGGCCTGTAGCAGACCACGGCCCGATATAGCCTTTAACAAGACCCCTATTTTTGGCGAAATCTTCCTCCGTTGCCTGCTCAATCGCTGCCGGTGCAAAGGCCACTTCGGCGCGTTTAAGGTCAACATCTCGGTTTCCAGGAATCCCCACAACAACCAGCTCGCGGGATTCATCCGGGTGGGTAAGCGCGAGTACAACGTTCTTCAAAGTGTCTTTGGCCACCCACTCCCCTGACTCTTTGGGATGCCGGGCGTTAGCCAGCGCCACCAGAGTGTCGATGGTGGGGGTGTTGGGTGAATCAAACACGGTGGGGGCGCCCTCGGGCATGCTCAGCGTGGGAGGAGCGGTGGCCACAAAAGCTTCGACGTTTGCGGCATAACCACCCTGCGTCTTGACGAAAGTGTCTTCGCCAATCTCGGTGGGATGAAGGAATTCTTCACTTCGAGACCCACCCATCGCTCCGGCATCAGCTTTGACGATGACGTATTCCAAACCCAGGCGTTGGAAAATCCGCTCATAGGCGTCGCGCTGTGCCTGGTAGCTCAGCTCTAGCCCTTCATCCGTGTAGTCGAAGGAATACGCATCCTTCATCGAAAACTCGCGCCCTCTGAGCAGTCCCGCCCGCGGCCTCGCTTCATCGCGGTATTTGTCTTGGATTTGATAGATCATCAAAGGAAGGTCTTTATAGCTCGAATAGAGGTCCTTCACCGTCAAGGTGAACACTTCTTCGTGGGTGGGGGCGAGCAGGTATTCCGCACCTTTTCGGTCCTTCAACCGGAAAATTCCATCGCCGTATTCTTCCCACCGGCCTGTTGTCTCATACGGCTCTTTGGGCAAGAGAGCAGGAAAGTGAACGTGCTGGGCTCCCGCCGCCTGCATCTCTTCATGCACAATGCGTTCGATATTTTGTCTGACTCGCAGACCCATCGGCAGCCAGGCAAAGATACCGGGGGCTTGGCGACGAATGTAACCAGCCCTCACTAACCACTTGTGGCTGGCGACTTCCGCCTCCGCCGGATCCTCGCGCAGGGTCCGGACGAAGAGTTTGCTCAGGCGTGTAGGCACCGCTCTAGACTACCCGCGCTAGGCGGTGACGACTTCAGGGGCGCCCGCGGGCGCATTGGGCATCTCAGCAGCGAGACGGTTTGCTTCCTCGATCAGCGTGGCAACAATTTCTGACTCCGGCACCGTCTTGATGACTTCACCTTTGACAAAAATCTGTCCCTTGCCGTTTCCGCTTGCCACACCAAGATCAGCCTCACGGGCTTCCCCGGGTCCATTCACCACACACCCCATGACGGCTACGCGAAGCGGAACGGTCATGCCCTCGAGGCCCTTGGTGACGTCTTCTGCCAGCGTGTAAACATCCACCTGAGCGCGACCACAGCTCGGGCACGAGACGATTTCGAGCTTGCGCTCGCGCAAGTTTAGGGACTCCAAAATCTTCAGCCCCACCTTCACCTCTTCAGCGGGAGGCGCAGAGAGCGAAACTCTAATGGTGTCGCCGATGCCTTCGCCCAGCAAAATTCCAAAGGCCACGGAAGACTTGATGGTCCCTTGAAACGCAGGACCCGCTTCGGTAACGCCCAAGTGGAGAGGCCAGTCCCCACGCTCTGCCAACTGGCGGTAGGCCTTCACCATAACGATGGGGTCGTTGTGCTTGACCGAAATTTTGAAGTCGTGGAAGTCGTGTTCCTCAAACAGGCCCGCCTCCCACACAGCACTTTCCACCAGTGCTTCGGCGGTGGGTTTGCCATATTTCTGCAAGAGCCTGGGATCGAGTGAACCCGCGTTCACTCCAATGCGCAAACTGATGCCTGCATCTTTTGCTGCTGCGGCAATCTCGCCTACGCGGTCATCAAACTTTCTAATATTCCCTGGATTGACTCGCACTGCGCCGCACCCTGCGTCTATCGCCTGGAAGACATACTTGGGTTGGAAATGGATGTCCGCAATGATCGGGATTTGACTCTTTTTGGCGATAATCGACAGCGCATCGGCGTCATCAGAAGTGGGGACAGCGACGCGGACGATATCGCAGCCGGTGGCGGTGAGTTCCGCAATCTGTTGGAGAGTGCCGTTGATGTCTGTCGTCTGCGTCGTGGTCATTGACTGCACACTGACCCTCGCGTCCCCGCCCACCTTCACTTTGCCAACATTGATTTGGCGGGTCTGGCGTCGTGGGGCGAGCGTTTCAGGCACTTTAGGCATTCCCAGATTGATTGCTGGCACTCGGTGGCACCCTTTCGCTTTGACGCCCCAAACTGGATGACGCCTCTCTATCTTAAGGCCTGAGCTTTTCGATGCCACTCAGGTTTGGCTGCGTCACGAAAAGAGTCGAATGGGGCTCACGATGTCGGCATACATTAGGAGCAGACTCATCCCTCCCAGAATGACGATCACCACAAGCGTGAGTGGAAGCAGTCGTGAGGCATTAATGGGGCCAGGGTCTGGTTTGCCCCGCAAGTGGTGGTATTTACGTCGGAGAGCGTCGACGACACCCACCACAATGTGGCCACCATCCAAGGGCAGCAGAGGAACAAGGTTGAAGACAAAGAGCGCGACATTCAAGGACGCAAGAATTCCGATCAGGCTCGCAACGCGATCCCGGATTGCCAAGGAATCAACAGAGGCAATTTCACCGGCAATCCGACCTACCCCGACAACACTGATGGGGCCATCGGGGTCGCGCTCCTCCGGGCCAAAGGCAGCTTGGGCGGTATCGACCAACCGTTGTGGCAGTGTCGCAATGACCTGACCCACCCCCAGCGCGTTGTCCCACACCGCAGGAAGCACCGCGGCGGGTGATTGCCGCTGGTTTTCAATTGCGGAGCTGATTCCGACGAACCCGACATTTTCCACCAGCGGATTCGAAGCATCATCGAGCACGATCTCACCCTGATCATTAAAGGCGTAGCGCTCTGTCAGAAGAGGCGTCAAGCTCAGATCAAGGGGTACCTGGTCCCGAAGGACAGTGATCGACAGCGGCGTACCTGGCGAAAGCCGAATGGACTCGGTGAGAGCAAACCACGATTCGACTGGTTCTCCCGAGACCGCGACGATGCGGTCACCGGGAAGAATCCCCGCCACAGCACCCGGTGCGGCGGCGTCGCCAGGTTGGCATTCGGTCCTGGTTTCCGTTGCCGCCAACACACACTCCGAGACGGAACCCACCTTCAAGCTCAACCCTGGAACGCCAAACCCCACGAGAACTACGGCATATAAGGCGATAGCAACGAGCAAGTTCATCACCGGGCCACCGAGCATGATGATGATTCGTTGATAGAGCGGCAAACGGTAAAAACTGCGTTCCTCGATATCAATGGGCAGGTCCCCGTCGGGTACCGGGCCCTCCCCCGTGACGGTGTCCAAAAAACCTGTGGTGGACACGGCGCTAGCGCTCTCTGATGTACCCGGTGAATACATGCCGGCCATGGCCACATAGCCACCCAGCGGGATCGCTTTGATTCCTACCTCCGTCTCGCCTCGCATCCGAGAAAAGAGGGTCGGCCCGAAACCAATCATGAACTGGGAAATGTACACCCCGAACTTTTTGGCAGGAAAATAGTGACCCCATTCGTGAAGAGCGATGGAGACAATGAGTCCTATCGCAATCACAAGAACTCCAAGGGCGAAGGCTACGGCTGTTTCCACTGAGCCACTCTAACCCCCGCTACTGACAGAGCCTTGATCATCGCCCTGAGGAGAATTGCGTATCGATCTGATCATCAGCGGTTCGACGCGCCCAACTTTCTGCTTCAATGACGCCTTCGAGGGTCATTTCTCCAGGTATGTGGGCCTCGACAACACGAGCAATGATGTCGGCGATGCCCACAAAGGACAGCCGTCCTGCGTGAAAAGCTGCTACGGCTTGCTCGTTGGAGGCATTGAACACCGCCGGGTATGTCGTTCCTGCTTCCCCCACCGCTTTCGCCATGGCCACCGCGGGGAAGGCCACCTCATCGAGGGGCTCAAACGTCCACTGGTGGGATTGGCGCCAATCAATCCCCGGCGTCACATTCTCCATGCGCCCAGGCCAGCTCAAACCCCACGCAATGGGCAAGCGCATATCCGGCGGAGAGGCTTGCGCGAGGGTGGATCCATCACAAAACTCGACCATGGAATGCACCACTGACTGAGGGTGCACGGTCACCTCGATCTGATCAAAGGCAATGTTAAACAGCAGGTGTGCCTCGATGACTTCCAGCCCTTTGTTGACCAGCGTTGCCGAGTTCGTGGTGACCATAAGACCCATGTCCCAGGTGGGATGCGCGAGCGCTTCTTGGGGGGTTACTGCAGCGAGGGACTCCTTCGAGCGACCCCGAAACGGGCCACCGCTGGCGGTCACAATTAATTTGGCAACCTCTGAGTGGGCCCCCGACATCAAGGCCTGGGCCAGGGCGGAGTGCTCGGAATCAACCGGCACAATCTGGTCCGCTCGCTGCCGCGCACCGGTCACCAAGCTGCCACCGACAATCAGGCTTTCCTTGTTCGCCAACGCCAAAGTGGCACCCGATTCCAGGGTGGCCAGGGTGGGTGCTAGGCCCACCGAACCAGTGATTCCATTGAGGACGACATCGCAGGGAGTATCTCGAACTAATTGGGCGGCCTCGCCAGCTCCCGTGGCAATTCGATCACGGGGAACCCCCAGCATCTCTGCTTGTTCCAGAGCTTGCTCGGTGTTCGATCCAACCCCGAGGCCGACAACTTCAAACTCGCTTCGGTGGCGAGAAATCACATCGATCGCCTGAGTGCCAATCGAACCGGTGGAGCCGAGCAGGATAACTTTACGCATGCGCTGAGGCGAGCGCACTCACCGTGCGGTCAATCGTGCACTGGCCCACCACCCTGGTTCCCACATAAATCACGGCACTTTGCCCCGGGGAAACCCCTAACAGGGGAGCATCAAGCAGGATCACCATTTCCCCGTCGGTAACCTTGGCCCTCGCAGGAACGGGGTCCGAGTGAGCGCGCACTTGCACGTGACATTCGAACTCGTCGCACCCAAATTCATTCCCCGCAATCGCTTCGGCATACCCCGAGCGAACGGGGTCAGGCCCTGCGAAAGACATAGCGGCACCGGCAAGTTCCGAAAGGGCTAGTTCCTCTTTCGGCCCGACCACCACTTCGTTGGTTTTGGGTCGAACCTCCAGCACAAAGCGGGGTTTCCCATCCGAGGCCGGATACCCCAGCTGAAGACCTTTTCGCTGGCCGACCGTAAACGCATGGGCGCCCTGGTGGGATCCGACCACTTCGCCAGAGGAGTCGAGCACCTGACCTTCTTCTGCGCCGACGCGATCGGCAAGCCACCCTCGCGTATCGCCATCGGGAATGAAACAAATATCGTGGCTATCTGGTTTTTGGGCTACAAAGAAACCGCGCTGGGCTGCCTCGCTTCGCACTTCTTCTTTCGAGGGTGTTGACCCGAGTGGAAAGTAGCAGTGCTCCAGCTGTTCCGTGGTTAGTACGCCCAACACGTACGACTGGTCTTTCGCCCACGTAGCCGCACGGTGCAATTCTTTTCCTTCAGGGCCTTCCACCACCGCGGCATAATGCCCGGTGGCGATAGCGTCAAAACCGAGCGCCAGCCCGCGCTCCATCACCGCATCAAATTTTATGTGCTGGTTACACCGCATACACGGATTGGGTGTGCGGCCCGCACGGTATTCGTCAATGAAATCTTGAACAACGTCTTCGGCAAACCGCTCGGAAAAGTCCCAAACATAAAAAGGAATCTCCAGCATGTCGGCCACTCTCCTGGCGTCCATCGAATCCTCGATAGTGCAGCAGCCGCGGGAACCTGTGCGCAAGGTCCCGGGCGCTCGAGACAGAGCGAGGTGGACCCCCACAACATCGTGCCCGGCATCCACCGCGCGCGCTGCAGCAACGGCGGAATCAACCCCGCCACTCATCGCCACAAGAACCTTCACGAACCTAGTCTAAACGCGCGGGCTGAATCTAGGCCTTTGTTCTTTTCGACAAACCCGCTCGCACTCCCCGTTCCACAACATCAGAGAAAACGGAAATCACCCGATCGATCTCCGCTTCGGTTGTGGAATAGCTGAGGGTGAGCCTGATGGCACCCCACGCTTCATCAGGCGGAACACCCATCGCCAAGAGCACATGAGAGGGCTCCGGTATCCCCGCTTGGCAGGCCGAGCCGGTAGAGGCGTGAATACCGTGTTCATCCAACAGGTAAAGAAGCACATCCCCTTTGCACCCGGGGACAGTGAGATGAAGATTGCCCGGGAGCCGATGATCGAGCGACCCTCGGGCGACGCACTGGGGTGCAACATTCAATAATCCAGCGCGGAGGCGATCGCGCAAGGCCACTAGGCGATGCTCGCCCTCTTCGCGCACGGCAGCACGAACCTCTAACGCCACCGCAAAAGCAACAGCCCCGGCGGCGTCCATGGTCCCCGAGCGAGAGCGCTGCTGATTGCCCCCATGGTGGAGAGCCTGTATGTCGAGGGCGTACCGAGATAACACCAACGCGCCCACCCCTACGGGGCCTCCCACTTTGTGGGCAGAGAGGCTCATGGATTCGACCCCCATGTCTCGAAAATTAAGTCGTTGATATCCGAGCGCTGCCACCGCGTCCACGTGGACCGGAACTCCGTGGGCGCTGCTAATGTCAACAATCTCTTTTACCGGCTGGATACTTCCCACCTCATTGTTGGCCACGAGCGAGCTCACCAGGGTAATTTTTCTTTCCCCCAGAACCTGCTCCAGCGACTCGAGGTCCATCACGCCGGTGTCATCAACGGCAATCTCGGACCAGGCCGTTGCTTCCTGCTCGTCCAACCAGGCGATGGCATCGAGGGTGGCGTGGTGTTCGGCAAAAGTGGAAGCGATAGCGGTGGGCACCTCGGCGCCGTGCTCGCGCTGGTGAGCCCACACGCTTCCCTTGAGAGCAGTGTTGATGGCTTCTGTCCCCCCAGAGGTAAAAACGACCTCGACAGGATGGGCTCCCACCATGGCGGCAATCCGTTCCCTGGCGTCTTCCATCAATGCCCTGGCAGCACGACCACCTCGGTGAAGAGCGCTAGGGTTTCCGGCGATATTCATCGCCTCGAGGTAAGCCTCTTTCACCGCCTGGGGCATCGGGCTGGTGGCTTGGTGATCGAGATAAACCGACATGGTGTTAGAACATCAAAGAGGTGAGGGTGTTTCGCGCTTTTCTGACGTCATCATTGCCCGAACCAGCGATCGTAAAGTAAGAAAGCAAGCGATGGCGCAGACGCTCCTTGTCTTCGTCACTGGCCCCCGAGTAGAGACCGAGAAGGCGCGCGCATGCATCCACGACGTGACCGCCGGACATATCCAGGTCTGCCACAACCAGCGCTTTGCTCACATCACCGGGTGCGCTCGCGGCCTCGCTTCGCGCGTGTTCCAGGTTAAGGTCTTGCACTCGCGCCAATAGTTCAACATTCGCCAGGCCGATGCCGGCGTCGGAATCAGCAGGGTTTTCTTTCAACGCCTTTTCATACGCTTCCTTCGCCGCGGGAATATCACCCCTGCTCAGTGCGTCAAAAGCTTCCTGGTGAAGGGGCGGCAAAGCGGGCTCATCGCGCACCTGTTCTTCCCCCACTCTCTCACCCTCGGGAGCGGGCATGACCCCGGTGACCCCGTTCTTTTCCGCTAACTCCAGGACCTGGTCAAGGATAGGGGTAATCTCCGCCTCCGGGGGAATGCCCTGGAACAAAGGAATGGGTTGTCCGCCCACCAGGGCTGCCACCGCGGGAAAACCCTGCAATTGCAGGGCCTTCAACAGCTCTGGCGCAGCCTCGGCTTTTACTGTACCCAACACAATCTTGCCCTGATACTTATCAATTAGTGCGCCAAGTTGGGGGGTTGCTTCACCGCCGTAAATTTCTAGGACAACGGGAATTTTTTGGGATAGCTCGACCAGCGCACCGACACTCTGGTCATCTGCTTCTCGGGCATATAAGCCAGCGGATGTGGAGGCAGAGGGAGGCGCGGCTTCTTTCTTGCGCGCCAGACCGGATAAATCGACGGCGCCAGCCATCGACGGCCCGGGATATGAATTACTCATTACCCAACCTCTCTCGCGGCTACCAGGTTATAGGCGTATCCCAAGACGCGAATGCGTTCCTCTGATCCCACCGGGGGAAGGTACCAGAGGATTTGAACATCCGAGTCGACTTCAAATCCCACGCTGGATTGAGCCAAAGAGGTAAGAGCCTGGATTGCGAGGCTGGAATTCACTGCAGCGCCCGACTGAGTGGGAGCGACACGTTCTACTTGGCGCAGCGTTCCCAAAACTATGGCGCCGCCACTCGCGGTAGAAAATGCCAAAATTTCGCGATCAATGGCCGTTGTTGCCCAGGCCACCCGGACCGTCATACCAAAAGACTCTTGGCGCAGCGTCATCGCTTCGGGACCCATTTGGCTATAGAGAGTGTCGGTGCTGAGGGCAAACTGGTCCACAAAGGGGCTCTCTGCGCCGTCATTGAGGACATCGACGTAATGGAGCAACAATTCGGCAGGAGAGATTTTGGTGAGCTTTGAATCAGCCCCCAGCTTGGGCGCTCCCAAGCTTGCAGAGGGCAAATCGGGCAGTTGAACCTGAGACAACACCACCGCGTAGGTCAATTTGTAATTTGACCGCGGGTCTTCTTGGCGCAGCACCACTCCTAGGGAGGGGGACTCCAAGTCTTGTTCGTCCTGAATAATGCCGAAAACATTGCGCGGCCACGTCTCGGTTTGTTGTGGCACAACCAGTCGAACAGGGCTCGCCGGGATCGGCATAAGTACCCCCGCATCAGGATGGGTCTTGATGGTGGTGTAGGACACGCTCCTTGTCGAGAGCGTAGGCTCCGTCACCCGCGGGTCTAAGGCATTCACCGAGAGCTCTTCATCGGCAGCCGCAATTTGCTCCGCCACTCGCGCCATGATGTTCGCAAATTGCTGCTCGGTCACCACGGGGTTAGGTGCCTTGGCGGCAACAACACCTGTCTCTTCACCGACAATTGCCGGCTCCATCGGGCTCGCGCATCCCCCCAAACCCAGCACCAAACCAGCAGTGAGCGGGTAGGCCACAGAAGGTGCTGCTCGCCGCCCCCGCTTTTGGGGCGGGAGATTTTTCGCTCGACGATGGCGCGCCTTGGGCCGACGAGGTGGGCGAACATACTTGAATTTTTTGCGCCTGGGTCCGCGCGTCTTGCTCCACGTTCGAAAGGCAGAGAAAGCTGTCATGAGACCCATAACGAGAGAGAGCCCCCCGATAATGAGTGCTGCCACAACCCACGGCGCTTCGGCCGCGCCAGGCCACGACAGCGTAATGGTGTGCGGCGCAGGCAGCACACCATCGGTCATCACTAAGACGGTCACATCCTCAGTGCCGGCGAGTGAGAAGCTCAGAGTTTCCTCGCCCGAGAATTCGAAAAACCATAGGTCGGAACCGGCGGGGTCAGGGAGGAAGGTGTCCCCCGAGCGCGGCAGAGCCATGAGAGCGTCGGTGGCTTGGTCAAAGCTCACCTTCGTGTGGCGGCCTGGCGCCAACCACGCCATCACGTCGAGGGTTTTCCCGTAGGCGCCGAAGACGCGGCTCGAGGTTTGACGCGACACGCCCTCGCCGGATTCGTTGGGAACGAATCCTTCAACACCGCCGGTGATGGTGACGGTTTGGCGGCCGGGAAACGCCACCAAAGCCTGTCCCGGAAGGATGGTTGCCGGGGCTCGCGTGTCCGAAACGATGGTGCGTTCAATCGTCTCCGGAACACTGAAGACTGTCCTCTCGGCAATTCCGGCCGCCAGCGCCAGCACCGAAACGGCGAGAAGCACAATCGCGATAACGAGGCGCACGAGAGGGACCTTTCCGCCAGTCAAATTCAGAACGACACAGGTTTGACAACGCTTCAGGGTAACGGATGGAACTGTGGCTCGAGCAGAAAGAGCGCACTACACTGGCGTGAAGCCTTACGGGCGTCCTCGACGAAAG
>JAFMDO010000016.1 GCA_017857245.1 Pontimonas sp. | reverse complement strand
GTGTAGGCGTCCTTGCCCTGATCTAGGACGTAGCCGCGATCACAAATCTGGAGGCAACGACGGGCATTCTGCTCCACCATAATTGTGGTCACACCAGCCTTGTTGATGTCCGAGACTCGGATGAATGCCTCATCCTGGCGCACGGGGGACAAGCCCGCTGAAGGCTCGTCCAGCAGCAGCACGGAGGGGTTCATCATCAAAGCACGGCCCATAGCGACCATTTGCCGCTCGCCGCCCGAGAGAGAGCCTGCACGCTGCTTGAGGCGTGCTCCCAGTTCCGCAAAAAGACTGGTGACAAGTTCTAGTCCCTCGGAGTACATCTGGGGTTTTTGGTAGACACCCATTTGGAGGTTTTCCTCGATGGTGAGGCTCGGGAACACATTGTTGTTCTGCGGAACGTAGCCGACACCACGCGCTACCAACTTGTCCGCCTGGAGGCCGGTAACGTCCTCACCGTTCAGGTAGATGCTGCCGCTACGGATTTTAGACTGGCCAAAGACCGCCTTCAGCAACGTTGACTTCCCTGCGCCGTTGGGGCCGATGATTCCGATGAGCTCGCCTTTGCGAGCTTCCAAGTTAGTGCCGTTGAGGATGTCTACACCGGGTAGATATCCAGCAACAAGATTGTCGACACGGACGACCATGTCATCTGAGGTAGTCATGATTTAGCTGGTCCCCTTTGGCTCAGTGAAGCGGCCAGTGACGACCCCTAAGTCCACATCTTGGTGGCTCCCGAGGTAGGCATCGACCACTGCCTCGTTCTTCATGACCACGTCAGGGGGACCTTCAGCGATGACGCAACCCTCGGCCATCACCACCACCCAGTCGGCAATGTGGCGAACCATTTGCATATCGTGTTCCACGAACAACACCGTCATGCCCTGTGCTTTGAGATTAAGAATATGACCCAGTAGAGATTCTGTGAGGGCCGGGTTTACCCCAGCCATCGGCTCGTCCAGCATCACCAAAGTGGGCTCGGACATGAGCGCCCGCGCCATTTCAAGCAGCTTGCGCTGTCCTCCTGACAGGCTCGCGGCGAAGTCATCCTTGAGCTTTAGGAGCCTGAATCGCTCGAGAATTTCGAGTGCCCGCGCCTCAATTTCTGCTTCCTGCTTTTTCCATAACGACGGGAAAATTGACTTGAATAGCGATTCTCCGGTCTGATTCTTCGCCCCAAGCTTCATGTTCTCCAGCACCGTGAGAAGCCCCAAGGCCTTGGTGAGCTGGAAAGTTCGAACTTGCCCCATCCGGGCGACCTTGTGCGCGGGCAAACCGGCCAAGTCGGACCCAGAAAAGGACCACGAACCAGAGTCAGGTTTATCAAACCCGGTGAGCAAGTTGAACAAGGTGGTCTTTCCGGCACCGTTGGGGCCGATCAGCGCAGTAATCGCGCCCCGGGGAATCTCGAGGTGTTCAACGTCCACCGCAGTCAGACCACCAAAACTCCTAGAAACATGGTCAGCGACCAGAATTGGATCGACCTTTTTCACACCGGGACCGGCTTCACCAATGTGGAGCCCCGTCGACTTTTCGGGTGGCTTCTCCCCAGGGTTGCTATTTGACAAAGGTCAACTCCCTCTTATCTCCAACAAGCCCCTGCGGTCGGATGACCACCAGGACGATCAGCAGGATACCGACCAAGACGAATCGCAACGACCCTGCTTGAGCCGAAGACAGTGCCCCCAGCACCCCGAGGTCCGCCAGGGCGGGCAGAAGGGACCCGAGGAACGCCTGGAGGACCCAGAAAATTACCGCCCCGAGGAGAGGGCCAAAAACGGTTGCAGCTCCACCAAGGAGCAACGCTGTCCAAACAAAGAAGGTCAACGAGGTAGCAAAAAGCATGGGGTTCGCAGAGGTCGGCATGACGTACAGCGCTCCGCCCAGTCCGGCGATCACACCCCCCACTACCAGAGCCTGCATCTTGTAAGCAAACACGTTTTTTCCGAGGGCACGCACGGCGTCCTCGTCTTCCCTAATTCCTTTGACCACTCGCCCCCACGGGCTCTTCACCAGTCGCCAGACAAACAAAAGGCAGAGAGCGAGCATGACGAGGCTGAGAGTCAGCACCCAAAACTGGTTTGCGGTGTAACTCCAGGGCCCAAATCCGTAGGCGCCGGGAGGGAAAGGGTTCACCGACCGGAAGTCGTCGGCATAAGCGACCAGACCGTCGGCCGAGCCCGTGGTCTTAATCCAGGTTGTGGAAAGAAGCAGCAGACGAATGATCTCGGCCGCCGCAATGGTCACAATTGCCAGATAGTCGCCTCGAAGTTGCAGAGTCGGAATACCCATCAAAAGAGCGAAAAGTGCTGAGGCAACCATGGAGGCCAAGAAAGCCGCCCACCAA
This sequence comes from Pontimonas sp., assembly GCA_017857245.1. Classification (GTDB taxonomy): domain Bacteria; phylum Actinomycetota; class Actinomycetes; order Actinomycetales; family Microbacteriaceae; genus Pontimonas. The sequence continues at coordinate 21,400 of JAFMDO010000016.1, read as the reverse complement.
GGGAAACCGAAAGTAAGCGAAGAAATCGCGTAACCGTAGGCCCCTACTGCCATGAACCCGGCGATACCGAAGTTCAACAGGCCGACGAATCCAAAGTGGACGGCCAGTCCCAAAGCAGCCATTGCGAATGCAACGGTGACCGGGCTAAAGAGTGCCTGCGCAGTATTGACAAGCAGCGAATTCCAATCCATTGCGGTACCCCTAACCTATTCGCTCTCGGCGCCCCAGGATGCCCTGAGGTCGGAAGAGAAGAACAACAATCATGACAACCAAGGCGCCCACGTACTTCAAGTCAGAAGGAATAAACTGCGCGGAGGTTTCGATTAAGAGCCCCACAATCATTGCTCCAACCAGAGCCCCAAAGGCCGTGCCCAGCCCCCCAAGTACCCCGGCCGCGAAGATGAACAGCAGGATTTTCTCTCCCATGTCCCATTTCAGTCCGGGCCTGAAATAGGCCCACAGAATGCCCGCGAGGCCGGCGAGACCACCGGCCAAGATCCACACGACGCGAATCACGCGATCAACATCGATTCCAGAGGCTGCGGCAAGTCCGGCGTTGTCCGAGACTGCTCGAGTTGCCTTGCCCATCTTGCTTCGCAACAACCAGAAAGCAAATCCGACGAGTACGAGCAAGCTGATGCCCATGCTGAAAATGTCGTTGACGCTCAGCGACACAGTCCTGAAAAGGTTTATTTCAGCAGACCCGAGCGCTCCGGGAAGTTGCTCGGTGCCGCCGCCGACGAAGGCCTGCGTGACGTAACGAAGGGTAAGCGAGAGCCCAATCGAGACAATCATCATTTGCACGATGCCCACACCGCGTTGACGCAACGGGAACCAAATCCCCCGGTCAAGCGCCCAGCCCAATCCAGCCGAGAGTGCGACGGCGAGGGGAAAGGCGAGCAGGAGCGGGATTCCTAGCGCTGAAAGGAAGAGTGTGAATAGCGCCCCGGCGGTGACCATCTCGCCGTGTGCGAAGTTAGGCAACGCGGTCGTGCCAAATACGAGAGACAGTCCGATCGCGGCCAGGCCCAACAGGAGGCCAAAGTTTAAGCCGGCGAAGATTCGCATGAGGAACTGATCAAATTGACTGGTGGGGTTCCTTTCGCCCTCGCCTATGAAAAAGTTCCAGACAACACTGTTGGAGTAGCCCCATTCCATCGATTGGGTGGCGCCGCCTTCGAGCACGGCAACCCCTTCGGGCAGCGTATCTTCGACCAAGCTGATGTCGTAAGGACCAGGCTCGGGAACACCAATAGACCATTTGCCCTCGGCATCGGTCGTTACTTCGGCGGTGTACCCATTGCCTTCGACAATGATGCGAACCCCTTCGAGCGGAGTTCCCTCATTCTTGACGTTTCCTGAAATCTGATTCTCATAGTCTTCACCGACAGAATCGGCAAAGGCGGGAGCTCCGGCGAAGACACCCATCACAGCGAGGAGGGAGACCAGAAGGGCTTTCGCCAGACGACTCACTGTTCCTGGCCTCGAACGTTCGACAAATTCCACAGTTCCTCCGGCTACTCGAGAAAAGGAAGGGGCCGCGGGGAGTTCCCTCACGTCATCCTCGACGTCAAATTTTTTCATACTTTTTAGTTCGCAAATCTTTGATGGGGTTTTGTGCAAGTGATGCCATTATGCCCAGGTAACGCGCTGGGGTCTAACCAGTTACGATGTATCGCAACGCAATTGTGAGGTTTGAAGCGCCATTAGCGCCTAAAAGTAGGGATTTTTGATGGCTGAAGAAAATCCGTTTGGATTTGTCGGATTGACCTACGACGACGTGATGTTGCTCCCGGGACACACGGATGTTATTCCCAGCGCCGCCAACACCGCCTCACGCGTAACAAAGCGCATCTCTGTGGCTTCTCCCGTGGTGTCCTCAGCGATGGACACCGTGACCGAGGAGCGCATGGCGATTGCGATGGCTCGCCAGGGTGGGCTGGGAATTTTGCACCGCAACCTCTCCATCGAGGATCAGGCCAACGCGGTCGACAAGGTCAAGCGCAGTGAATCGGGAATGATTACCAACCCGGTCACCAGCACCCCGGAAGAAACTGTGGCGGATGTGGACGCGCTGTGCGCGACCTTCCGAGTCTCCGGTGTCCCGGTCGTCACCGGGGATGGATTACTGGTGGGAATCATCACCAATAGAGATATGCGCTTTGTTCCAAGAGAAGTTGCTCACACCACCCTCGTCAAAGACGTCATGACGAAAGAGGGCCTCATCACCGGCTTCGAAGGAATGCCCGGAGAAGATGCCCTGGCAATTTTTGCCCAGCACAAAATTGAAAAGCTTCCCCTCGTGGATAAGCAGGGACGCCTCACGGGGCTCATCACGGTCAAAGACTTTGATAAGAGTGAGAAATATCCCCACGCCACCAAAGACGGCGAAGGTCGTTTGCGGGTGGGGGCAGCGATGGGGTTCTTTGGTGACGCACTCGAGAGGGCAGGAGCACTCAGAGATGCGGGAGTGGATGTCTTGGTGGTGGACACCGCAAACGGTGACTCCAAGGGCGTTCTGGATATTATTCGAGCCCTCAAAAAAGACAAGGCATTTGCAGCAATTGATGTCATCGGGGGGAACATCGCCACCCGATCGGGCGCCAAAGCGATTATTGATGCAGGTGCCGATGCCATCAAGGTGGGTGTGGGGCCAGGCTCCATTTGCACCACCCGCGTTGTTGCCGGGGTGGGAGTTCCCCAGATCACTGCTGTCTATGAGGCTTCTCTCGAAGCCAAGAAGGCCGGTGTTCCCTTGATTGCCGACGGTGGGCTGCAGTACTCCGGTGATATCGCCAAGGCGTTAGTTGCGGGTGCCGACACCGTCATGCTCGGGTCTTTGCTCGCCGGCACCGACGAAAGCCCCGGGGACCTCATCTTTGTCAACGGCAAACAGTTCAAGAGCTACCGCGGAATGGGCTCGTTAGGTGCGCTCCAGACCCGGGGCAAGAAGACGTCCTATTCGAGAGATCGTTACTTCCAGGCGGATGTCCCCAGCGATGAGCAACTCATTGCCGAAGGTATCGAAGGCCAAGTTCCCTATCGCGGCCCTGTTTCCTCCGTGGTGTATCAACTGATGGGCGGGCTTCGCCAGTCCATGTTTTATACGGGTGCGGCCACGATCGAAGAGCTCAAGAAACGCGGGAAGTTTGTCCGTATTACCCCGGCAGGCCTCAAAGAGTCACACCCCCACGACATCCAGATGGTTGTCGAGGCTCCCAACTACCGCCGCTAGAGGGCGCCGATAGGCTACTGGTCGTGAATGAAGTAGAGATTGGTCTCACCAAACGAGCCACGCGTGGATATTCCCTGGATGATGTTGCGGTTATCCCTTCGAGGAGAACCCGTGACCCTGAAGATGTGAACCTGACCTGGACGATCGATGCGTTCACATTTGATACCCCCGTCATCGCCGCTCCGATGGACTCCGTGATGTCCCCCGCTACCGCAATCGCGCTGGGCAAACAGGGCGGCCTTGGAGTACTCAACCTGGAGGGACTCTGGACCAGGTATGAAGACCCCACTTCGGTGTATCAAGACATTGCGGGCCTTTCCGAGGGTGAAGTCACCCCCGGATTACAGCGCATCTATGCCGAGCCGATCAAGGCAGAACTGATCACGCAGCGCTTGCAGGAAATCCGTGAGAGCGGCGTTCCCGTTGCCGGGTCACTGAGTCCCCAGCGCACTCGTGAGTTTCACGAGACGGTGGTGAAAGCCGGTGTCGACTTGTTTATTATTCGTGGCACTACCGTGAGCGCGGAACACGTCAGCCAAAACCGGGAGCCGCTGAATCTTAAGGAGTTCATCTACGAACTCGATGTTCCCGTCATCGTCGGGGGCGCTGCCACCTATACGGCGGCACTGCACCTGATGCGCACCGGTGCCGCCGGTGTGCTTGTCGGCTTTGGTGGAGGTGCCGCCTCCAGCACCCGGGCATCGCTGGGTATCCACGCACCCATGGCGAGCGCGATTTCGGATGTGGCCAGTGCGAGGCGCGATTACCTGGATGAATCCGGCGGGCGCTACGTTCACGTCATCGCCGATGGGGGCCTCGGCCAAAGCGGAGATATTGTCGCTGCCATCGCCACCGGCGCAGATGCGGTCATGCTCGGATCTACTCTGGCCAGAGCCTCTGAGGCACCAGGTTTGGGCTGGCATTGGGGCCAAGAAGCTCACCACCCCACGATGCCCAGGGGTTATCGGGCCTATGTGGGCGAGGGGGGAAGCCTGGAGGAGGTGCTGTTTGGCCCCGCACATTCCGCTGATGGCCGCACCAACCTGATGGGTGCACTGCGACACTCGATGGCGACCTGTGGGTATTCCGAACTTAAAGAATTCCAACGCGTCGACGTCGTCATCCAGCGCTAAATACCCACCTGGCCTTCAGGCCTTCGCTTTAGTCTGGAATGACGATGACCAATCCTTTGAGCGTCTGGCGCGTGGCGGTGCGCCCACGGTGGCTCGCAGCGTTAGCGCTCGCCCTCGTTGTCGCAGCGGTTTTTGCCGCCCTAGGCCAGTGGCAGCTCGAGCGCAGTATTGCTTCAGCCACCATCATCGAGCGCGACACGGAGACGGTGATTGCCTTGGATGCTCTTGAGCAACCGCAGTCGACCATGACCACCGAGGGCAGTGGTCGCATGGTGAGTATCACCTGCACGATCAATCCGGTCGATGACGTGGTGGTGACGAATCGTCAAGCAGAGGATCGTGCAGGCTCGTGGTTAGTGCGCCATTGCTTGACGGAGGCGGGAAACTCTCTTGTTGTGGTGGCCGGGTGGTTGCAGGTCGGTAACGAGGAAGCGAGCATCGCCGGGGATCAGGGAATAGTGGTCGGGCGCTATGTCCCTACCGAATCCCCCCAGCAAACAGATTTGTTTGATGGACAGCGAGAGGCAGTTGCTGTTGCAGAGCTTTTGAACCTCTGGCGGGACCCGGGACCCGTGTATGGGGGCTATCTGGTCATGGAGCAGGCCCCAGAAGGTTTAGACACCATTGCCACATCGGCGCCCGAGGCCGAGCGGTCTCTCAATATTTTGAACCTTTTTTATGCGCTGGAATGGGCGATCTTTGGTCTCTTTGCCCTCTATCTGTGGTTCCGCCTGGTGAAAGATGCCTGGGAGCGTGAGCTCGAAGAGGCTCAAGTGCTTGACGCTAAACTTGTCTGATGGCTGTTCCTCTTATCCCCCGCACGGTGGTACCTGATCGGCTTCAGGGGGCGCTTGGCTGGTATCGCGTCGCGGCTTACATCACCGGTATCTTGCTGATTTTGCTGAGCGTGGAGATGGTGGCGAAATATGGATATGGGTTAGAACTGGAAATGAATGGCGCCCAAGGGTTCCTCGCTTTTGTTCCTGATGGAACCGTCCAAGCAATCAACCTGTCCTCCCTCATTCTGATCGTGCATGGCTGGTTCTACGTCGTGTATTTGTTCGCCTGTTTTCGGATTTGGTCCATCTTGCGCTGGCCCCTCTGGCGTTTCCTCTGGTTGGCATCGGGTGGGTTGGTTCCCTTACTTTCCTTCCCCATCGAGCATTATGCGACGAAGACTGTTCGGGGCGTTTTGCGCGAAATACGAGGAGAGCAGTGAGCGAATCCGCGGCTACACCTCGCCCGGTTCTGGTCATCGACTTTGGCGCCCAGTATGCGCAGCTAATCGCTAGACGGGTCCGCGAAGCGGGCGTGTATTCAGAAATTATTTCTCACACGGCGAGCGCGAAAGACATCGCAGCCAAAAACCCTGTGGCGTTGGTGTTGAGTGGCGGCCCCTCGAGCGTCTATGAAGAGGGTTCCCCCATCTTGCAGCCAGGGATTTTGGAGCTGGGGCTTCCGGTGCTGGGAATTTGTTATGGCTTCCAGGTGATGGCCAGGGAGCTCGGCGGCGTCGTGGGAAATACTGGTTTGCGCGAATACGGAGCCACGCAGGCGACCGTGAATCCTGACCTGACCCCTCTTTTTGCCGGGCAGCCCGGAACCCAAACCACGTGGATGTCACACGGTGACCAGGTTCAACAGGCTCCCCCAGGATTCGATGTTCTTGCCACCACTGAGGCCACTGCTGTTGCGGCTTTTGGCTCCCTCGAGCGCTCACTCTTTGGGGTGCAGTGGCACCCCGAAGTCAAACACTCTCCTTATGGTCAGGAAGTGCTCGATAACTTCCTTCACGACATTGCTGGCCTTGATCGCTCGTGGAACAGCGAGCACGTCATTGCCGCTCAAATCGAAGCCATCCGCGACCAGGTGGGGGATGGCCTGGTGATGTGTGGGCTTTCTGGTGGGGTGGACTCGGCCGTGGCTGCTGCTCTGGTTCACAAAGCCATCGGGGACCAACTCACCTGCGTTTTTGTTGACCATGGTTTGTTGCGTGAAGGTGAGCGTCGCCAGGTGGAGGAAGATTTTGTTGCCGCCACGGGTGTCCGGCTCGTCACCTTCGATGCTGCGGAAAAGTTCGTAGGCGCGCTCGCCGGTGTCAGCGACCCCGAGGAAAAACGCAAGATTATTGGCCGTGAATTTATTCGAAGCTTTGAAGAAGCATCCACGTCCCTTGTGGAGCAAGCCCACGTTGCAGGCGGCGAGGTGAAGTTCCTGGTTCAGGGCACCCTCTACCCCGATGTCGTCGAAAGCGGGGGAGGCTCCGGAACCGCAGTTATTAAGAGCCACCACAACGTCGGGGGGCTTCCCGAAGACATGGAGTTTGCTCTCGTAGAACCGCTTCGGACCCTATTCAAGGACGAAGTCAGAGCGATGGGCCGTCAGCTGGGTTTGCCCGAGGCCATTGTGGGGCGCCACCCCTTCCCTGGCCCAGGGTTGGGGATTCGGATTGTTGGGGAAGTCACTCAAGAACGTCTGGACATCTTGCGCGCCGCGGACGCGATTGTTCGGCAAGAAATGACGAAGGCCGGTCTGGACGAAGAAATTTGGCAGTGCCCCGTTGTTCTTCTCGCTGATGTTCGATCTGTGGGTGTTCAAGGCGATGGCAGAACGTATGGCCACCCCATAGTGTTGCGCCCGGTCTCCAGCGAAGACGCTATGACAGCGGATTGGACCCGAATGCCCTATGACGTTCTTGCTGTCATTTCTAACCGCATCACCAACGAGGTGCCAGAGGTCAACCGCGTGGTGCTGGATGTGACCAGCAAGCCACCTGGCACTATCGAGTGGGAATAGCTGCTTACGTAGACGAACGAATAATTAGTTCGGGTTGAAACACAACTTTTCGAGGTTTCATGCCGGAGTTACTGGCCTCTTCTTTGAGCAGCTTCAGCGCGGTCTCGCCCATGAGAGCACTGGGCTGACGGATAGAGGTCAGGGGAACAATCGCAGACGTGGCGAAATCTATGTCGTCATAGCCAACAATCGCAATATCCCCCGGAACAGCGATATCGCCCGCAGCCACGAGCGCCTGCAGCAAGCCCAGGGCAACCAGATCGTTAGCGGCGAAAATGGCGTCGGGCCTGTCTGCTTCATCCATGGCGAGCAGGCTGTGGCCAACTCGACGTCCCTCAAGAACAGTGGTGGCCAGAGTTTCCAGGACAATCAGCGACGCCTCGGGCTGGCTCTCCATGGCGCTCCGCGCTCCCAGGAGGCGATCGCGGACCTGTGGGATATCCAAGGGCCCCCCCACGAAGGCTATCTTCCTTCGGTTTTTCTGTAGGAGGTGCTCCGTGGCGATGCTCCCGCCCGCGACGTCGTCGACTGAGACCGAGCTAAAACCTTGGTTCTCGCTCACCCGGTCTACGAGGATCGAGGGAATGCCGAACTTTTTGAGTGCATGAAGGCGAGGTTCCACGTCGCCGTAGGGGGAGATCAAGATACCTCGAACCCTTTGTTCCTCAAAGAGGTCGAGATAGGAGAGCTCGCGTTCAAGGGACTCGGACGTGTTCGCCACAATTACCTGGTAACCCTCAGTTGTGGCGGCATCTTCTGCCCCACGGGCGAGGTCTGCGAAGAAGGGGTTTGCGGCATCGAATACCAGGAGCGCAATGGTGCGACTGTCTCCCGCGCGAAGCTGGCGAGCTGCGTCGTTTCTCACAAACCCGAGATCAGCGATAGTTTTCTGCACTCGCTTGACTGTGTCGGGGCTGACCCGACCAGGGTGATTGAGGACGTTCGACACCGTTCCCACGGAGACCCCCGCCTGGAGCGCTACATCTTTGACGCTGGCAGACATAGAGTCCTCCACCCTTCTGTCTCAAGACAAATCTCTGCCTGAAACGTTACAAGAAACGGCCCCGTACCCTTTGACAATGTTGGGGTGAGTATGCCAAGGTTACAGGTAATTCATAATTGAATCGTTTCAAAACAGGGTCGATGACAACACGAAGTTGACCAGAGCGTCAGGTGAGTGACTCACAAGCCCTTTCTTGGAAGAGTTTCCCAATCACTTCGAAAGATGAGAATTGATGTTCACGACCGCAATGATTGACACGCTTGAGGCGCAAGCAATCGAGCTCCCCTCTTGGGCCTTTGGCAACTCAGGAACACGTTTCAAGGTGTTCAGCACTCCGGGGACCCCGAGGACAGCCTTTGAAAAAATCGCTGATGCTGCCAAGGTGCATGAGCTGACCGGTCTGGCGCCAAAGGTTGCCCTCCACATTCCCTGGGACAGGGTTGAGGACATGGGAGCGCTGCGTCAGCATGCCAACGACCTGGGTGTTGAGCTCGGTACCGTGAATTCGAACACTTTTCAGGATGATGAATATCGATACGGCTCGCTCACACACGTGGATAAGAACATCCGGCAAAAAGCGATTGACCACCATCTTGAGTGTCTCGAAGTGATGAATCAGACCGGGTCCCAGGACCTGAAAATTTGGCTTGCTGATGGTTCCAATTATCCGGGGCAGGTCAATATTCGGGCGCGGCAGGACAGGTTGAACGAATCGTTGCAGGAGGTATATGCGCACCTGGGCAGTGAACAGCGAATGGTTCTCGAGTATAAGTTTTTTGAGCCAGCGTTTTACCACACCGACGTTCCTGATTGGGGAACGGCCTATGTTCAAGTTCTATCGCTGGGCGAAAAAGCTTCAGTATGTCTGGACACGGGTCACCACGCTCCCGGAACAAACATTGAGTTCATCGTCGCTCAACTGTTGCGCTTGGGTCGTTTGGGTTCGTTCGATTTCAATTCCCGCTTCTATGCCGATGATGACCTGATTGTTGGGGCTGCCGATCCATTCCAGCTCTTCAGAATCCTCTTTGAAGTCCACCGCAATGGCGGCTTTGATCCGGCCACAGGGGTGGCCTTCATGCTTGATCAATGCCACAACATTGAGGACAAGATTCCTGGCCAAATTCGAAGTGTCCTTAATGTTCAAGAAATGACGGCAAAGGTGTTGTTGGTGGACTCACCGGCACTCGATGCGGCCGAGGTCGCAGGTGACGTTTTGGGTGCAAACGGAATCTTGATGGATGCCTACAACACCGATGTACGCAGTGCGCTTGCGGATTGGCGCGAGTCTCGGGGGTTGCCGCGGGAACCCTTTGACGCCTACCGGCAAAGCGGGCACCTGGCCCACATCGCAGCTGAGCGAGCAGGTGGAACTCAAATGGGCTGGGGGGCCTGATGAATAAGGCAGCGGAAGATCTCGTTGCCCGATCCCGCCGATTGGGCGGCGATCCACGGAACACCAACTTTGCCGGCGGCAATACCAGCGCTCAGGGTCAAGGAATCGATCCCGTAACAGGGAAGAAAATCAACCTCCTGTGGGTGAAGGGCTCCGGTGGCGACCTAGGCACCTTGGAGGAGAAGGGCCTTGCTGTCCTGAATCTCGACCGCATTCGGTCTTTGGTAAGCGTGTATCCGGGTGTTGACCGGGAAGACGAGATGGTCGCAGCCTTTGACTACTGCGCGCACGGCAAAGGTGGCGCCGCTCCCTCCATCGATACGGCGATGCACGCCCTTGTGGATGCGAACCATGTAGATCACCTGCACCCAGATTCGGGAATTGCCATCGCCACTGCAGCGGAAGGAAAAACCCTCACCACCAAGATTTTCGGCGACAAGGTGGTCTGGGTTCCCTGGCAGCGCCCTGGGTTCCAGCTCGGGCTCGATATCGCAGCCATCAAGGAAGAGAACCCTCAAGCTATTGGGTGCATTCTGGGTGGACACGGAATCACCGCCTGGGGAGACACCAGTGAGCAGTGCGAAATGAACTCGCTGTGGATGATCCGAACAGCGGAAAAATACATCGCGAGCAAAGGCAAGAAAGAGCCATTTGGCCCGCTCGTTCCCGTGAACAAGCCCCTCTCGGTGAAGGCCCGCCACCAACGTGCAGCTCAGCTGGCCCCTCTTCTGCGGGGGATGGCATCGACGGACCGACGCATGGTCGGTCACTACACCGACGCCCCCGTGGTCCTTGATTTTCTCTCGCGCAAGAAGCATGTTCCTCTCGCCGCTCTGGGAACGTCGTGTCCCGACCACTTCCTTCGCACCAAGGTTCGACCCATGGTGCTGGATCTAGGGCCCACGGCGGAATGGGATGTGGTTGTCGCACGACTCACGAAGCTTCATGAGGAATATCGAGAGAAATACGCGCAGTACTACCGCAAGTTTGCAGAAAAGGACTCCCCGACGATGCGGGGTGCGGACCCGCTTATCGTTCTGATTCCGGGGATTGGAATGTTCTCATTCGGTGCTGACAAGAAGACCGCGCGAGTGGCAAGTGAGTTCTATATCAATGCGATCAATGTAATGCGAGGGGCAGAAGCACTTTCCACCTACAAGCCCATCCCCGAGCGTGAAAAGTTTCGCATTGAATACTGGGTGTTGGAAGAAGCGAAGCTCCAGCGACTCCCGAAGCCCTCAACCCATGCCACCAAGGTCGCTTTTGTCACGGGCGCTGCCTCGGGCATTGGTAAAGCAATTGCGACTCGTTTGGTTCGCGACGGCGCGGTAGTCGTCATTGCAGATTTAGACGAAAGCCAAGCCCAGGCGGTGGCAGCTGAGCTTGGTACGACAGATGTTGCCATTGGGGTTGGCATCGATGTTCGCAGCGAAGAGGCGGTGCGAGAAGCACTCGCCAAGACAGCTCTGGCGTTTGGCGGCGTCGACATTGTGGTGAATAACGCGGGCGTTTCGCTCTCCAAGCCCTTGCTCGAGACAACCGAGGACGATTGGGACTTCCAGCACGACATCATGGCCAAGGGTTCGTTCCTTGTCTCTCGTGAGGCTGCGAGGATGTTGATAAGCCAGGGAATGGGTGGCGATGTTATTTACATCTCTTCAAAAAACTCCGTCTTTGCCGGCCCCAATAACATCGCGTACTCAGCGACGAAGGCCGACCAGGCTCACCAAGTGAGGCTCTTGGCGGTGGAACTCGGTGAGTATGGGATTAAAGTTAATGGAATCAACCCCGATGGTGTTGTTCGAGGGTCTGGAATCTTCGCCAGCGGTTGGGGCGCAAACCGCGCGAAGACCTACGGCGTAAAAGAAGAAGACTTGGGTTCCTTCTACGCGCAACGCACTATTTTGAAGAAGGAAGTTCTCCCGGAGAGCGTTGCTGACGCTGTTGCTGTTCTCACCGGTGCTGATTTGGGCCTGACCACGGGCGTCCACATTCCCGTGGATTCCGGGGTGGCAGCGGCTTTTCTTAGATGACTCACGGCGTTGTCGCTATCGACCTCGGAGCAACCAGTGGTCGAGTTATCCAAGGCCGGGTGACCCCGACCTCCCTGGAGTACACCGTCATCCATCGTTTCCCCAATGGGCCGGTGAACGATGGGGAATCGCTGCGGTGGAACGTCACCGGGCTTTTTGACGAGGTGATTCGGGGGATGTCTCGCATCGGGCACACCACTCAAGACATCGTCTCGGTGGGGGTTGATTCATGGGCGGTGGACTATGGGCTTCTGGCTCAAGGAAAACTGCTCCACGAACCCTTCCACTACCGAGACGCTCGGACCGCTCGAGGCGTTGCCTTGGTTCACGGGCACGCTGACCATTCACAGCTTTTCGCCCTGAATGGCCTCCAGTTTCTTCCCTTTAATTCGATCTATCAGCTGGCCACGGAAGACTGGGGCGCCGAAGCATCCGCAGCTGACGCGTTACTTCTTGTTCCGGATTTGATCAACTATTGGCTGACGGGCGAGTCATTTATGGAACGCACGAATGCTTCCACAACCGGTCTGATCAATGTTGCTACCGGAGAGTTGGATTCAGAGTTACTCGCACTGGGAGGAGCGTCTCGGGCGCTTTTTGCCCCCTTGATTGACGCCGGACACATTGTGGGGAACCTAAGCCCAATCATCCAGGCCAAAGTGGGGTTTATGGCACCGGTGGTGGCGGTGGGGTCTCATGACACGGCCTCCGCGGTGGTTGCCGCGCCACTCTCGAGTTCTTCGAGCGCGTATGTCTCGCTGGGGACCTGGGGGCTGGTGGGTGTTGAGACATCGAGTCCTGTTGTGAGCGACGCGGCCAAAGAGGCAAACTTCACCAACGAGGCCGGAGTCGACGGACGCAATCGCTTCCTCCGCAACGTGATGGGCTTGTGGTTACTGAACGAGAGTGTCAACTTCTGGAAAAGCAGGGGCGAAACTCGGGGACTAGAGGAGCTTTTGGCCCAGGCATCAGAAGTTCCCTCGAATCCAGACGTATTCGAAGTTGACCATCCCGTGTTCATGCCACCCGGGGATATTCCCGTGCGTATCGCCCACTGGTGTGAAGAACGCGGGCTTGCCTTCTCTTCCGATCCTGTAGTGATGGTGGCCCACATCGTGGACTCGTTAGCAGTGGCGATTGCCTCCGCCGTGCACAAGGCTGGGGAGCTCGCGGGAATCACCGTGATGGAAATCTCAGTTGTTGGCGGAGGTTCTCAAAATGGTTTGCTTGCGCAGCGCCTTGCTAACCGAGCGGGAATCCCTGTGGTGGCAGGGCCAGTGGAGGCGACGGCGCTAGGCAATATTATGGTGCAAGCGCGGGCAGCGGGACTTATTAGCGGCGATTTGGAGTCGCTCCGTGCGCTTGTTCGCAGCTGCAGCAATCTCGAAACATTTCAACCGCAAACGAGGGACTAAAAATGGTCAGGCGTCACTTTCCCAAGCCTTCAGAACTTGCGCCACTCTTGAAGTTTAAAGCGCCGTCCTTCGGGGGTAAGAAGAACCGCCTCGAGTCAGCCCTGACGGTGGGGGATTTGAGGACGATTGCTAAGCGCCGAACACCTAAAGCGCCTTTTGACTACTGCGATGGATCCGCCGAGGCCGAATTGTCCCTCACCAGAGCCAGGCAAGCTTTTGAGGATGTCGAATTTCACCCAGCGATCCTGCGAGACGTTTCCCAGGTGTCAACATCGTGGGACGTTTTAGGTTCATCGGTCGCCTTCCCCATAGGCATTGCTCCCACCGGCTTCACCCGCATGATGCATTCAGAAGGTGAAGACGCCGGAGCAATGACGGCTGCTAAGTGGGGGATCCCCTTTGCGCTATCAACGATGGGCACGCGCTCCATCGAGCACGTGAAATCCGTTGCGCCTGAGGGCAGAAATTGGTTCCAGCTTTATATGTGGAAAGACCGCGAACGATCGATGGAATTGGTCGACCGTGCGGCGAAGGCAGGGTTTGACACCCTTCAGGTAACGGTGGATGTGCCGGTAGCAGGCGCCAGGCTCAGGGACAAGCGAAACGGCTTCTCTATTCCCCCCGCACTCACGCTGGGGACCGTTCTCAATGCGCTTCCCCGACCATGGTGGTGGTTTGACTTCCTCACCACCGACACTTTGGAATTCGCCTCCCTTTCTTCGTGGGAGGGCACTGTGGCCGAGCTGTTGGACCACATGTTTGATCCCACGGTGACCTATGAAGATCTGGCGTGGATTAAGAAACAGTGGCCAGGAAAGCTTGTTGTCAAGGGTGTTCAGAGTGTGGCTGACGCAAGACAACTGGCCTCGATGGGTGTTGACGGCATCGTTTTATCTAACCACGGTGGCCGCCAGTTGGACCGAGCACCGATTCCCTTCCATTTGCTACCCCAAGTGGTGAAAGAAGTAGGCAAAGACACCGAGGTTCATGTCGATACGGGAATCATGTCCGGTGCTGACGTTGTCGCCGCTATTGCGATGGGAGCAAGGTTCACCATGGTGGGTCGCGCGTATTTGTATGGTCTGATGTCGGGTGGAGCAGAGGGTGTTGACCGGATGCTCCAAATCGTCACTGAGCAAATGACCAGGACGATGCGGCTACTGGGTGTTTCGTCACTCGAAGAGCTGGCGCCTGATCACGTGACGCAGCTTCAGCGCCTGGTTCCGCGGCCCATTGGTGGTTGAGTCTAATGAATTGTAACGATTCAACCACAAAGGACCGCGACGATACAGCGGACCCGCGTACTCTACTAGTCTTATGGGTGTTGAAACGATTCAATAATCGAGGTGTGCGCAATGGTGCCGAGTAAGTCGACGGTAACTGTTCCCGTTTTGACGATGGAGCATGTCGCCAAGTCGTTTGGGGGCGTCACAGCATTGGTCGACGCGAGTCTCAGCCTTTACGCCGGCGAGATTCACGCCTTGCTCGGTGAAAACGGAGCGGGAAAGTCCACCCTCCTCAAGACGCTAGCCGGTGTGCACAAGGCAGACTCGGGCGAGATCAGCCTCGAAGGCAAACCTTTTATTCAAGGTGGAACACGAGAATCAATCGAGCAGGGCGTTGCCGTGATCTACCAGGAGCCCAGTCTTTTTCCAGACCTTACCCTCGCTGAAAATGTGTTTATCGGCCGTCATCTACTCAAAGCCGGACTAGTTGATTGGTCAGAGATGGAGGAACGCTCTGTTGCTCTTTTCGAAAGACTCGGCGTAACCCTTGACCCCCAATCCAAGGCGCGAGGAATTTCCATTGCCGACCAGCAGATTGTTGAAATTGCAAAAGCCCTCTCGACCGACGCCAGGGTGATTGTGATGGACGAGCCGACTGCGGCTTTGTCCTCTAAAGAAGTAGAGCGTTTATTTACCGTTGTGCGAAATCTTCGAGAGCAGGGAAGCGCAGTCGTCTTTGTCAGCCATCGATTGGATGAGGTTTTTGTCTTGTGCGACCGGATGACAGTCATGAGAGATGGCTCGACTGTAGGTGTGTCCATGATTTCTGAAACTTCGGAGCCAGAGGTTGTCAAGATGATGGTCGGGCGGGAAGTCTCTGAACTTTTCCCCAAACTCGAACCCCATATTGGCGATGTTGTGCTTCAGGTAGAGAGCCTCAGTCTTGCCGGTCAATTCGCCGATATTTCGTTTGATGTTCGGGCTGGGGAAATTTTTGCCCTTGCTGGTCTCGTAGGGTCTGGGAGATCGGAAATTATCCGCGCACTTTTTGGTATCGACTTGTATGACTCAGGAACAGTTACGCTAGCCGGAAAATTGCTGCCCGCAGGAAAACCTGCTGTTTCCATGGAGCGGGGAATCGCGCTTGTGCCGGAGGACCGGCGCCAACAAGGGCTCTTCATGGCAACGTCGATCGCACGGAACGTGGCGGTCACCATGCTCAAGAAATTGACCTCAGGTTTTCGAGTGAAGCGCTTGGATGAAGAATCAACTGCGCGCACGTGGGCTGAGACGCTACAACTAAAGTTCGCCTCGCTCAGCGACCCTGTGGAAAGACTTTCGGGCGGCAACCAGCAGAAGGTGGTCCTTGGCAAATGGCTGGCAACAGAACCCACAGTGCTGATTGTCGATGAGCCCACCCGGGGTATTGATGTGGGTACAAAAGCAGAGGTGCACAGATTGCTGTCCCAGAAAGCACAACAGGGAATGGCCGTCATCATGGTTTCCTCAGAGCTCCCCGAGGTTTTGGGGATGGCCGACCGAGTTTTCGTGATGCGTGAGGGAAGGCACCAGGGAACACTGGAGCGGGTAGATGCAACGCCTGAGCGCATCATCACACTGGCCACGGGCGGGACGGTGTCGGTATGAAAGCCATGAGGTCTCTCCTTAAGGCCCGCGAGCTCCCCGTGTTTCTGGCTCTAGTCCTCGTGGTTGGACTTACGGGAGTCGCAAATCCTACATTTCTCAGCGCCACCGGTGCGCGAGATATTTTATTGGGCGTGGCGATTGTTGCCATTTTGGCCATTGGTCAAACTTTCGTGATTGTCATGCGCCACATTGACCTCTCGGTTGGCTCCCTCGTGGGCTTCGCCTCCTTCCTGATTGGAGATCTCTACTCGCAGGGCTATGGACTGTGGGGAGGGCTTGCTGCGGCGCTTGGTGTTGGGGTCCTGGTCGGAGGAGTAAACGGTTTCCTTGTGGCCTATCTCAAACTCCCTAGCCTTGTTGTCACTTTGGGGGCACTCTATGTTGTTCGGGGAATCTTCAATGACTACGCGTTTGGGAGAACCATCACGGCGGCTATGGTGCCGCCAGAAGTTGCTTGGATAGGACTCAACCGGATCGGCGGAATCCCGGTGTTGTTCTTGATGGGCCTTGCGCTCGTCGTAGTCAGCGGCTTCATCATGCGTCGCGTTCGCTCAGCCCGCGACCTCTATGCAATCGGGTCAAATCCGGCCGCAGCCGAGTTGGCCGGAATTCCCGTGGCGCGGAGAGTTTTCACTGCTTTTGTCATCAACGGCGCAATCGCCGGTTTGGCGGGGGCAGTAATGCTCGGCCGCTTCAATGCTGCGAACGCAAACTCAGGTCTGGCTATTGAACTCGTGGTAATCGCAGCGTGTGTGGTTGGTGGTGTCACCATCGCTGGAGGCTCAGGATCGGTGTGGGGCGCTTTCTTGGGGGCAATTCTGCTCCAGGGCATCACCCGGGCTATTGGAGCCCTGGGAATCCCACAGTTCTGGCAACAGGCGTTCAACGGAGGGCTGATAATCCTGGCGATCGCCTTCGATAAGTATTTGAGTACGAGGGTGAAAACGACAACGATTATGGGGTCAGATGATGGCTAGGTTTAGCTTCAGTTGGGACAAAGGCGTCGGCCTCTTTCTTATCATTGCTGTCGTACTGGGTTCTCTGCTGTCCGATAATTTCGCCAATGCCAGCAACCTCAGTTTTGTCCTTCGGGACGTTACCGAATTCGCGATCATCGCCCTAGCGATGACATTCCTCATTATTTCGGGCGAAATCGACCTCTCCGTTGCCTCGACCCTAAACCTCAGCAGCGCTAGTCTCGGCTTTCTTTACCGAGCAGGGGCTCCCTTTGAAGTCGCGATTGTGGGGGGCCTATTAGTTGGGCTCGCGTGTGGCTTATTTAACGGCTGGTTGGTTACCAAACTGGGCTTGCCCTCGCTGGCGGTTACTATCGCCACGCTGGCCCTTTATCGAGGGCTGAGCTACGCCCTTCTCGGGAATCAGCCCGTCAACCAGCTTCCTGAATTTTGGATTTCGATTGGATACGGCCGAATCCCCGGGACCTTTCTTCCGTGGTCAACCATTTTGTTAGTTCTTCTCGCCGCGCTCGCATGGTTCATCCTTCACAACACTCGATACGGACGGTGGACCTTTGCCATCGGCGTTAATCAGGAGGCAGCCAGATTCAGCGGAATTCCTGTGGAGCGGACAAAATTGATGCTCTTTGCGATGACCGGCCTGATGTCCGGCGTAGCGGGTGTCGTTTACACGCTTCGATTTGCCAGCTCTTCCCCGGACGGAGCGGTCGGCTATGAACTCAGTGTGATTGCGGCCGTGCTGTTCGGAGGCGTCTCCATCGCTGGCGGGATTGGAACCATGTGGGGGGTTCTGGCAGCTGTCCTCTCGCTGGGAGTTATTCGATCGGCTCTTCAGCTCGCCGGATTTACAGCGAATTCGCTGCTCATTGTGAGCGGCGGTTTGCTTTTGATTTCAGTAGTCGCACCAAAGATTACTGAAGGCTTGCGTTCTCGCGCTTTCGTGAGAAGCAAGGTAAACACCAATAAAACCATTCGAGAGGTGGGAAATGAATAACCGACTCATTAAGTCGGGCCTGAGGACTTTTGCCCTCAGCGCCGTTGTTGCACTCGGTATTGCCGGTTGCGCAAGCACTACAGAAACCACGACCGAAGAGACAGCGGGCTCAACTGAGACCGCTGCTACCTCTGAGGCGTACCGTATCGCCATCATGCCGAAGGCCATCAACATTGGTTACTTCTCTGCATGGGATGAAGGCGCACAGAAGGCCTGTGAAGAACTCGGCGCGAGCTGCGAGTACATCGGACCCAACGAGGCCACTGGCCCCGCGCAGGTTCAGTTCATCAACCAGGTTATCCAGGAAGGCTATGACGCACTTGTCATTTCCGCCGCGGACCAGAACGCAATCGTTCCGGCCCTCGAGGAAGCTGCTGCCGCTGGAATTACCATCGTGACCTCTGACGCTGACGTTGCTGCTGAATCAGCTTCCGCGCGTCTGGTCTCTATCCTCCCCTCCGCTGCAGACCGCATCGGAACTGCTGAGGTTGACTGGGTTGCCGAAGAAGTGGGCGAAGAAGGATCCGTTGCGATTCTCTCTGCCTCCGCTACTGCTGCAAACCAGAACGTGTGGATCGAAGCAATGGGTCCCTACCTGGAATCCACCTACCCCAACATGTCGTGGGTGGGCGGAAGCCTTGACTCCGCCGTGTTCTACGGTGACGATGACGCAACCAAGTCGGTTGAGCAGTTCAACGCCATCTTGTCTCAGTACCCTGACGTAGCCGGCATCATTGCCCCCACCACCGTGGGTGTCCTGGCCGCTGCACAGGAGAAGAAGGCTAAGGGCGCCACTGTTGCTGTAACCGGTTTGGGCTTGCCCTCCGAAATGGCGCCATACATTGAAGATGGCACCATCGCCAAGGTTGGTCTCTGGAACCCCATTGACCTCGGTTACGTTGCTGTGTACGCGGCGGTTCTCGGGATGGACGGCGAGTTCGACGGTTCCGTCGGCTCCAGCTTCACCGCGAATGGCGTGGCCTACACGGTTATTGAAGGCGGGATTGCCTACCTCGGCGACCCCTTCACCTTCACGATCGACAACATTGCCACCTTCAAGGAGATTTACTAAATCTCGCATAGGTAGTTGAATGACCCGGGTGGCCCTCACGCTGTGAAGGCCACCCGGTGTCGTTAACAATAAGAAAGGGACTTACATGCAAAAAATTGGCTTCCGTCTCCAGCTGAAGATGGCCACGCTTGACGAATATGTTGCCCGCCATAGTTCAGTCTGGCCCGAGATGCTCGAGGCTTTGAGCGCAACAGGGTGGACAAATTACTCACTCTTCCTGGACCGCACGGATGGAACCTTGTTTGGTTATGTCGAGACGTCAAGTCTCCAGGCAGCGAAGGAGGGAATGTCTCGGCTGGAGATAAACACCCGCTGGCAGGCGGAAATGTCCCACTACTTTGAATCACTTGAAGGGCGAAACCCTGATGAGGGGTTCACAGAGTTGGAGCAGGTTTTTTTCCTCGCCTAGTCGCCGCGCAGTATCGCCAGCAGGCGCAGGATTTCGACATACAGCCACACCACGGTGACCATGATGCCGAAGGCTCCCTGCCAGCCATAAACCCTTGGTGCGCCCTTTTCAACGCCTGCTTTGATGGATTCAAAATCCATCACCAGCGAGTAGGCGGCGAGGAAGACGACCAAGATGCCGAGGATGACTCCCATGGGGATTCCAAAGATTTCTATGCTGCGAAGCCCAAACATGCCATCGGTGGCGCCAAAAGCCATCAGACCAAAGTTCACCAGGGAGAACACCAGGTAGCCGACCATGGCGACCATCACGATGCGGTTCATCCGAGGGGAGGTGCGGAACTTTCCACTGAGGAACAAGAACAGTGTCACCCCGATGACGGCGAGGGTGCCAAACACGGCCTGGGTGACGATGCCCTCCCACATGCCGTTGAAAATTGCGGAAATTCCCCCAACGAAGAGGCCTTCGAATCCGGCGTAAGCGAGAATCAAGCCGCGGGATGGCTGCTTCCTGAAAATGTTGACCAGCGCCAAAACGAGTCCGATGATCAGACCGGGGATAGCGAGAGCAGGAATAACCCAACCGACCACGGCCCCAAGGAGCAACACGCCAAAAGCGATGAGGGTTTTCATCACCGTATCTTCATACGTCATCCGGCCAGTGTCGGAACCCGTTGCGGAGGGCTTGCCATAAAGCTCATCGAGCGTGGCAGCGTCAGGGGTCGCTACGGAGTTCTCGCGGAAAGCGAGAGATCGCGAGAAAGCTGGGTTGGAGTTCGACATGGTGGCCTTTCTGTGGGTCACGAGGACCCTTCCATTCTAGGTAATGGGCTGGATTTTAGCTGGGCATCAGGTGGAAAACACTTGTTGCCAGCCGACGAAGACGATCGCGCCAATAATCACATATCCCACGACCCACAGCCACCCCAATCCCACAGCCACCCACGCTAAAGCTTCGCCGCGTTGCTCGGACCTTCGGGCTTGGCCCACGGCAAGGTAACCAAACACGACGGCAAAGGGGCTCAGGGCTATCGCCAAAATCAAAGAAATAATGGCCAGAATGTTCATTCCGCTGCGTGGCCGCAGCCCTTCCACCCCTGCCACTTCGAGGGGAACTTCTGGCTCTTCGGTAAGGGGCCACTCCTCCTGCTCCGTTGCTTGGGCAGGCTCTGGGGGAAGCGGTATGGATCCTGTTTCGCGAAGGATTCGATCGGTGTCGAGAGTGGCGAGGTCCACTGTTCCTGGGGGAACTTCTGGCTCGATAAGAGGCTCTTCACTCTCCGAGGGGGCGGGATCCTGGGTACTCACGAGCTAAGGCTAGCGAAGCTATCGGTGGTGGGCTTTAGACTGGGGCGGTCATGTCGCAGATTCCCCCCGCCTTAGTTGAGGGGTTGAATCCCCGGCAGAGCGAAGCAGTTGCCTATCGGGGCAACGCACTACTGATTATCGCTGGCGCAGGGTCTGGGAAAACCACTGTTTTGACCCGCCGCATTGCTGGTTTGTTGGCATCAAGGGACGCCTGGCCAAGCCAAATCCTCGCGATCACTTTCACCAACAAGGCCGCCGGGGAGATGCGCGAGCGGGTGGAAGGGTTAGTCGGAGAAGCCTCCCGCGGGATGTGGATTTCCACCTTTCACTCCGCGTGTGTTCGAATCCTGCGCAAAGAACACGACCGTTTTGGATATTCCAGCTCGTTCACGATTTATGACTCTGCTGACCAGCGCGCATTGGTGAAGCGAATCTTGAAAGAACTGGATACGACTGATTCCGGACTCACGCCCGGTGCGGTCATCGGGAAAATGTCGAGGTTGAAAAACGAACTCTCCGATGTTGACACCTATCGCCGCACTTCGGACTCTTCCGATCCCGCTGACGCACTTTTCCTCGAAATTTGGGATCGCTACCAAAGAGAACTCACCCGATCCCAGGCTTTTGATTTCGATGACCTGATCGGTCAAACGGTCTATCTTTTCCGTGCTTTCCCTGACGTTGCAGCCAAATATCAGACTCGATTTCGGCACGTGCTAGTCGATGAATACCAGGACACCAACCACGCCCAATACGC
>JAFMDO010000054.1 GCA_017857245.1 Pontimonas sp. | reverse complement strand
CCCTCGTACTTCACCACCCACCGCCTTACCCTGCAAAACCAAGGTGCGACACTCACCAGTCTTGACAAGTTTGGGCCCCTGCTGAACTACGTCACTCCCCCTGGGGTCAGAATCGCTGATGCTGGGCGTGTTCGCCTCGGTGCACACTTAGCCCCTGGCACAACGGTGATGCATGAGGGATTTGTGAATTTCAATGCGGGAACACTCGGGGCTTCCATGGTGGAGGGCCGCATCTCCCAGGGTGTGGTCGTCGGAGAAGGCACAGACATAGGAGGTGGCGCTTCCATAATGGGCACCCTCTCCGGTGGTGGCCAGGAGGTTATTTCCTTAGGCAAACGGTGCCTCCTGGGTGCTAACTCAGGTATCGGCATCTCACTAGGTGATGACTGCGTTGTGGAAGCCGGTCTCTACGTCACCGCGGGCACCAAGGTGCTAGTCACCGAAGGTGACTCCGTTTCCGAACACAAAGCCCGTAATTTCAGCGGGTTCACCGACCTGCTTTTTAGACGCAACTCAACCAACGGTGCCGTCGAAGTATTGTCACGAACGGGCAAGGCTGTTGCCCTGAACCCCGACCTGCACTGAGTTTCCAGGTTTCCCCGTTCAGCTCGATGTGCGTGCTGGGGAATGAGAACGTTAGTGCTGTGGCCATGCCCGAGCTGCAGGTCCCACATACAACTGCTGAGGGCGACCAATCTTCGTTGATGGGTCAGCGTTCATTTCACGCCAGTGCGCGATCCAGCCAGGGAGACGACCCATGGCGAACAAGACCGTGAACATGCGGGTCGGGAAACCCATGGCCTTGTAAATAACCCCGGTATAGAAATCAACGTTGGGATAGAGCTTGCGTTCGATGAAATAGTCATCGGCGAGGGCAATTTCTTCCAACTCCTTGGCTATCCCCAACAGCTCATCATGGATTCCCAGTTGGGCGAGCACTTCGTCGGCGCTTTCTTTGACTAGGCGCGCCCTAGGGTCATAGTTCTTATAGATCCGGTGGCCAAAGCCCATTAACCGAACGCCATCTTCTTTACGCTTGACCCTCTCGACGAAACGCTCCACCCCTTCACCGGAGTCGCGAATCTCGGCGAGCATGGACAACACCGCTTCATTGGCGCCGCCATGAAGCGGTCCCGACAAAGCATTGATGCCGGCGGAAACGGAGGCAAACAAGTTTGCTTCGGTGGAGCCGACCATCCGGACGGTGGAAGTGGAAGCGTTTTGTTCGTGGTCTTCGTGCAAGATCAGGAGCCGATCCAATGCTTTGACAAGCACAGGGTTTGACACATAGGGCTCTGCCATCAGGCCAAAGTTCAGCCACAAGAAGTTCTCCACAAACCCGCGGGAATTATCGGGGTAGAGAAATGCTTGACCCACACTCTTCTTGTGGGCGTAGGCAGCGATGACGGGAAGTTTTGCCAACAGTCGAATGGTGGAAAGCTCAATCTGTCGGGGGTCGTGAACACTCAAGGAGTCGCCGTAGTAGGTCGACATTGCACTGACAGCAGACGACAACACCGACATCGGGTGGGCGCTGTGGGGAAGAGCGTCAAAAAGCCGTTTCAAATCTTCGTGCAACAGCGTGTGGTGACGAATCTCATCGTCGAATTCGTCCAGCTCCGCAGCGCTGGGTAATTCACCACGAATCAAGAGCCACGCAACCTCCAGGAAGGTGGAGTTCTTGGCGACGTCTTCAATGGCATACCCGCGATAACGAAGGATTCCTTCGTCGCCATCGATGTAGGTGATGGTGCTGGTTGTTGCGGCGGTGTTGACAAACCCGTGATCCAGGGCGGTGTACCCGGTTTGTTTGGTCAACGTGGAAAAATCGATACCGGAGGGGCCCTCCACGGAGGGCACAACAGGAAACTCTGCGTTTCCACCAGGAAACTGCAGAGAGACTTTGTCTGAATCAGCCATTAGAAACCTGTCCCTCGCCCCATCATCCCCTACAGCCTAGAGGACACAAGCTCCACTGGCTGAGATGGCTAACAGAGGTGGCTAGGCCTTAGCTCCAGGCGACAAATGCTAGGCACGAAGGCGCGATGCAGCTGCTTCGCACGCCGCATCCGTTGCCGTGAGGGCAACTCTGATGTGATGCTGGCCTGCTTGCCCATAAAAAGAGCCCGGTGCCACAAGAATTCCCCGCTCACTACACCAGCTCACACTGCTCCAGCACTCTTCATCCCTGGACGCCCACGCATAGAGGCCCGCTTCCGAGTGATCGATGCGGAAGCCCGCAGCCCGAAGGGCTGGAAAAATCAGTTCCCGGCGGGCCCGATAGCGCCCGCGTTGTTCCTGGACATGCTGATCTTCTGCCAGCGTTGCAGCTACCGCACCTTGGATGGGTGCCGGCATGATGAGGCCCAGGTGTTTTCGGGCCAGAAGAAGAGAGCTTAATAGGACGGGATCCCCCGCGGCTAAACCAGCTCGATAACCGGCAAGATTTGATTGTTTCGATAACGAGCAGAGCGCGAGGAGGTCAGAGACATCCCCGTTGGTCACCCCACGATCAAGAAGGGAGGGACTCGAGGCTTCCTCCCACGCCATTTCCGCATAACACTCATCGCTGGCTAAGACAGCGCCAATCTCGCGAGCGCGAGCGATGGCTCGAACAAGGTAATCCTCCGGCAACACCGCGCCGGTGGGGTTGCTAGGGGAGTTAATCCACACCAGAGACGCAGACGAAGGCCAGCGGTCAGGATCATCTTCCGCGACCACGGAGGCCCCGACCACTGCGGCTCCGACCGCGTAGGTCGGATAAGCAACGGTGGGAATAACAACGGTGTCGCTCACCCCCAACCCCAGGAGGGTCGGAAGAAGTCCCACCATTTCTTTAGAACCCATGGTGGGAAGCACCTGTGTCGAATCAAGAGGACCTGTATTGCGTCGCCGCTCCCACCACTGGGCCATGGCCAAGATGAGCTCTGGTGACCCTGCGGTGAGAGGATAGGAGGGGGCATTGGACGCCGACGCTAGAGCCTGCTGGGAGACCGCGGGGGTGTCATCGACCGGTGAACCGACCGAGAGGTCAATCAGCCCGTCAGGGTGGGTACTAGCCCTCTCTCGATAGGGAAGAAGAGAGTCCCACGGGAAATCCGGGAGCGAGAGCATCGACTCAGTTTTGGGGCGACAAGACGGAAACAACCTCGTGGTCGTGATGAATCACGCCCACTTTTGCTGCCCCACCGGGAGATCCGACCTCTTTGAAAAATTCAACATTGGCCGTGTAGTAATTGGCCCATTGTTCGGGGACGTCATCTTCGTAATAAATTGCTTCAACGGGACAGACAGGCTCACACGCGCCGCAATCGACACATTCATCGGGGTGAATGTAGAGCATCCGGTCGCCCTCATAGATGCAATCCACGGGGCATTCGTCAATACATGCTCGGTCTTTCACATCCACACAGGGAAGCGCAATTACGTAAGTCACTGCGGTGATGTCCTCTCAGGCACGGGGTTCTAGCTTAACGGGTGAAGCCGGGAGAATCCCTGGCCACGCGTTAGCAAACACCAAGAGAATGGCCACCCCAATCAACAGAGCAAACCCTGCCGGGTTTGCAGCAATCATCACCGAATCGCGCCCATCGGCACCGGCTAACACCGTCATCACCGCCACGAGCCCCACACTCGCAAGGGCAGCGGGATATCGGGCCCGCAAGAGAACGCGCAATCCGACCAAACCTCCCGCCATCGCCAGGAAGACGGCAACTAATCCAAAAGGGAAAACCGCCGAGTGATAGAAACTGGCGGTCACGCCCAATCCAGCCCCCAGCGCCAGGGACCCGAGAGAAAGAAGGACGATACGAGCAACAGTGCCGACCCTCACGAGTCGAGTCGGACCATCCACTGGTGACGATCCTCCAGGCGACCATATTGGATGTCAATGAGCTCTGCCCGAAGCGCCAGGGTGACATCGCCAGCAGCAGCGTCGGGGGCGCCAATGGTGAAATCGGGGGTTTTCAGCTGGCCGATCGGGACAACGGTGGCCGCTGTGCCACAGGCAAACGCTTCGACGATGTCACCAGATTCAAAGCCCTGTTTCCACTCGTCAATACTGATGGGTCTGCTCTCGACTGTGTGTCCTCGGTCTTTAGCCAAAGCCAAGACGGAATCCCTGGTGATTCCCGCGAGAATGGTTTCGCTCTTTGGGGTGACCAACGTGCCGTCTTTGAAGACAAGGACAATGTTCATACCGCCCAGTTCTTCCAAGTAGTAACCTTCTGCAGAATCCAGGAACAACACTTGATGACAGCCGTGTTCGGCGGCCTCCGCTTGAGCCAACAACGATGCGGCATAGTTGCCGCCCGTTTTGGCCGCCCCTGTCCCTCCGCGACCAGCGCGGGTGTAGGTCGTGGAGAGCCAAATCGAAACCGGGGCAGCGTCACCTCCGAAGTAGGGACCTACAGGCGACGCGATCACATAGTAAGCGACCTTTTTGGCCGGGCGGACACCCAAGAACGCTTCCTTAGCAAACATAAAAGGGCGCATATAGAGGGACGTTTCGGGGGCGCTAGGAACCCAATCGCCATCAACAGCGATGAGTTCTTTGAGGGACTGCAGGAAATACTCAACGGGGAGCTCCGGGAGTGCCATCCGCTTGGCAGATCGTTGGAGACGCTTCGCATTTTCCTCGGGTCTGAAGGTCCAAAGCGAGCCATCCTCGTGGCGATAGGCCTTCATTCCTTCAAAAATTTCCTGGCCATAGTGCAGCACCGAGGCTGCCGGGTCCAGCGGAATGGGCCCATAGGGTTGAACCCGGGGTCGGTGCCAGCCACCTTTTTCTGACCAGCAAATATCAACCATATGGTCAGTGAAGACAGTGCCGAAAACTGGCTTATCGAGCACTGCTTGCCTCTGTTCAGTGCCCATAGGGGTCTGGTTGGACTCGACCCGAAAGACCATGTTCTGCGGTGCTATAGGGAGGAAATTCAACTTTTATCACTTTCTAATGCGGGCTAGGGCACACACACAATAGTGTATTGCACCCACCTCCGACCGGGGCAAAATCAACTGGACCCAAGAAAGAGACACCAATCCTTGCG
>JAFMDO010000053.1 GCA_017857245.1 Pontimonas sp. | reverse complement strand
CGTTTTGGAAACAGAATGCTCCGCTCATCCCTGTCGCAGCCCTGGAGGGCGGGTCCTCGTCCGGGTGGGAGTTCACGCACCACTCTTTTCCACCAATCTGATCCCTGGGGACTGGGGTGAAGCCACCACGTTGGTGGTTTCTGAAGCCTCTGGTGTGGTGTCGGCGTATGGCGGCGTGGGGTGAGGGAGAGGGGAAGCATGCTCCCGCTTTTCGGTGGAGCGGTGATACTCGGGCTTGTCATCATTTTTGGGATAAGTGCTGCCACGTCGTTATTGATTGAACGCCAAAGACTCTTCGCGCTTGCCGATAGCGCAGCTCTGGCGGGGGCGGAAAGTTTTGACCCAGCAAAACTATCCCTCACTCCCTCCGGCATTCAGGCAGCCCTAGAATCTCCACGGGTGGCGTCTGCGGCAGAAAGTTTCCTCTCCAGGGCAGACAGCGCGGGACTGGAGTCCTTAGTGCTAGAAGCTGCCCACACACCAGATGGTCGCCACGCCGAGGTCCGATTGTCCTCGATGTGGGCTCCACCGGTGGTCTCGGATTTCTTTCCGGCCTCCCTCAGAATTAGCGCCACCGCTCGGTCGCAGGTCTTCATCCATTGAGTTCGGTAAGCGTGGAGGTTTGTCTGGCACTATCACTCTCATGACACTTAGCGGATCATCCATATTGATAATCGGATCAACGGGCGGGCTCGGGAGCGAATTTGCCCGACAATTCAGCTCTCAAGGCGCCAAATTGACCTTGGGCTCTACCAGCGCTGACAAGCTCAGTAATCTCGGGGTTTCTGGAGCGAGCGCAATCGGAGACATCACCCAGCCGGGGATAGCGGAGAGCTTTGTCAACACCGCACTCAACGCTTATGGTCGTCTCGACGGAGTAATTTACGCCGCCGGGGCGGTTGCCTTTGGGTCACTGGGCGAGTATTCCGATGAGGTTCTTGATGCGCTCTGGCAGGTCAACACCCGTGGGTGGATGAGTACCCTGAGGGCAGCTACACCCTCCCTCGCCGCCTCCGCAGCAGAGGGGGGCTCACCGTTTGCGCTGAGCCTGAGTGGGGTGGTGGCCGAGGCCCCCACCGCAGGGATGGCGCCCTATTCCGCCGTCAAGTCAGCCCTCCATTCCTTTGGTGTGGCAGCTGGCCGAGAACTGCGCAGGCAAGGGATTCGATTAGTGGACGCTCGACCCGGTCACACCGAAACGGAACTCTCACTTCATCCCCTAGCTGGTTCTGCTCCCGCCTTTCCCGCGGGCTTAAGCCCTCAGAAAGTGGTGGAGCGGATACTTCAGGGCCTGGAAGCGGGAGAAAAGGATCTGCCAAGCGGCAGCTTCGCCGGCCTCAGCTAGTCTGAGGGGGATATGAGTGAGCTTGAAGTCCCCGCGAGAATCGCTGCGCTTCGCTCCACCTTCCACACCATCGAAGTCGTTTTAGACCCTGAAGCTTTGGCCAAGGAGATAGCCCGCCTTTCCGAACTCGCTTCCGAGCCCGATTTGTGGGGGGATACCGAGCGGGCACAATCCATCACAAGTGCGTTGAGTCATCGCCAAAGTGAACTTTCTCGAATTGTGGATGTTCGCTCCCGCCTCGACGATCTTGACGTTCTCATCGACATGGCCAATGAAGAAGATGATGAAGCTTCTGTTGCAGAGGTTAGGCAAGAGCTAGATCAGCTCGAAACTCTGCTGGGTGCGATGGAGATCCAAACTCTCTTGGATGGCGAGTTTGATGCGTCCCCTGCCATCATCACCATTCGTGCGGGTGCTGGCGGTGTTGACGCCGCAGATTTCGCGGAAATGTTGCTGCGGATGTATACGAGGTGGGCAGAAGCCCATCAGTATTCTGTCGCTGTCCTCGACACCAGCTACGCCGAAGAAGCCGGCATCAAGAGTGCCACGATCGAAATCGATGGCCCCTACGCCTTTGGAACTCTTAGTGTGGAGGCGGGAACCCACCGCTTGGTGCGGATGAGTCCGTTTAATTCAGCGGGGAAGCGCCAAACCTCTTTTGCGGCGGTGGAAGTGGTTCCCCTGATGGAAGAATCCACTGAAATCGAGATTCCCGAATCAGATATGCGTGTTGATGTTTTCCGGTCATCTGGCCCTGGCGGCCAGTCGGTGAACACAACAGACTCTGCGGTGCGTATTACCCATCTACCGACCGGAACCGTGGTCAGCTGTCAGAACGAAAAAAGCCAGATTCAAAACAGAGCGGCAGCACTCCGAGTGCTGAAAAGCCGACTCCTCCTGATTGCCAAAGAAGAGGAAGCGGCAAAGAAGAAAGAAATTGCGGGAAACATTACCGCCAGCTGGGGAGATCAAATGCGCAGCTATGTGTTGGCCCCCTATCAAATGGTGAAAGACCTTCGGTCGGAGCATGAGGTGAACAACCCCAGCGCTGTTTTTGATGGCGATTTGGACGGGTTCTTGCAAGCGGGTATCCGGTGGCGCAAGAGTGCCGATCGGGTGTCGTAGGAGGGTTTCTGGAGCCCTGGAATCTAGGCTGAAGTCGCCATGATTCTCTTCGAAGATGTCTCCAAAATGTATCGGGGCGCCCCGAAACCCGCCCTGAACAATGTGAGCATCAATATTGCTGCGGGAGAGTTTGTTTTCCTTGTGGGGGCTTCGGGGTCTGGTAAATCAAGCTTCTTACGTCTCATCCTTAAAGAGGAGAGACCTAGTGCTGGAGAAATCCACGTTCTCGGTCAAGATTTGCGCAGAATACCGAGCCGGAAGGTCCCACTTTTTCGTCGGAGCCTGGGAGTTGTCTTCCAAGATTTCCGTCTGTTGCCCCAGAAAACCGTGTTCGACAATGTCGCCTACACCCTTCGGGTAATCGGCAAGAGTGCGGGATTTATTCACGAAGCGGTGCCGGATATTCTTCAAACCGTAGGACTTGCCCAGAAAGCAAAAAACTACCCTCACGAGCTTTCTGGCGGTGAGCAACAACGGGTCGCGATTGCCCGGGCGGCCGTGAATAAGCCGGCCATCATGTTGGCGGACGAGCCCACCGGAAACCTCGATCCAGCCACCAGCGCTGGAATTATGAATGTGCTCTCGCGAATAAACGCTTCGGGCACCACAGTCATTATGGCGACCCACGATTCGGGAATCGTTGATCAGATGCAGCGTCGTGTCATAGAAATTGCCGGCGGTCGAGTTGTTCGTGATGAACATGAGGGCGGTTACCAAACCAGTGCGATACCGCTGGGTGAACTTGATACCGCGCCAATTCCGATCATCACCGATTCGGATGCGCTGGCAGAGCCAGCCCAGCTTCCGGTGAAGAGCGTAAGTGATCCTGACACGGTGGCATCTCCCTTCCCCTGGGAGCTTCGGGCGTGAGACTAGGTTTTGTTCTTCGTGAAGTGTTCGCGGGGCTTTCAAGAAACCTGTCCATGGTGGTCTCTATTGTCCTTGTGACGTTTATTTCGCTGACTTTCGTGGGAACCGCGATTTTGCTTCAGGCCCAAATCAACCAAATGAAAAGTTACTGGTTTGACCGTGCCCAAGTCGCGGTCTATATGTGTACTGACTTCTCCACACTCGGTGACTGCGACCAGCAAGCAGCAAGTGCGGACCAAAAGGTGGTGATTGAGCAGCGTCTACAGTCCACGACCCTTGCCCCCTACATCGACCGCTACTACTTTGAAGATCGGGACCAGGCGTTTGCTAATTTCCGCGAGCAATTCGCTGACAGCGCCGTGGTGGATCTGGTATCACCGGAGCTGCTGCCAGAAACCTTCTGGATCAACCTGGTGGATCCCCAACAAAGTGAGCTCATTTTTGAAGCTCTCTCAGGGCTCCCCGGGGTAGAAAGCGTGGTTGATCAGCGCAGCTACCTCGATCAGATTTTTGCGGTGCTGAACGCAGGAAGTTTGACGGCGGTTTCGGTCGCCATTCTGATGCTTGTTGCCGCAGCGTTATTGATCGCCACCACCATTCGGTTGAGTGCGTTCTCTCGCAGGCGCGAACTTGCGATTATGCGGCTCGTGGGGGCCTCGAACAGATTTATCCAGACTCCTTTCGTGCTGGAGGGCATCGTTTCCGCCGCGCTCGGGGCGGGACTTGCGTCGCTTGCGCTCTGGGGAATTGTGCGGGTTTTTGTCCAGGGGTATCTTGCGGATGCTTTGCCAGCAACGGTGTTCATTCAAACCTCTGATGCAATCGCCACCATGCCCTTACTTTTTGCCACGGGTATCGGCTTGGCTGTTATTGCCTCCTACATCTCTATCACTCGTTATCTCCGGGCCTAGAGCCTGACGGGCGCAAAACCCCTGGCGCTAGACTGTGGGGCTGGCGGGAGGAGTAGCCTCTGGCGCAGATCTTTGTTGAGTAAAAGGTGGTGAAACCATGCCGAAAGAGTCAGGCGAGAAAGTGGTCGCCACCAACCGTAAAGCGCGTTATGACTACCACATTGAAGACACCATAGAAGCAGGGATTGTCCTGAGCGGCACAGAAGTTAAGTCTCTTCGAGCTGGTCGCGCATCCCTGGTAGATGCGTATGCCACGATCGAGGGCGGGGAAGCCTGGCTTGAGGCCGTGCATATTCCCGAATACACCGAGGCCACATGGACGAACCATCCCCCTCGGCGCAAGAGAAAACTGTTGCTGCACAAACAAGAAATCGCGAAGCTTGCTCACCGCATTACGGCCGGTGGTTACACCCTGGTTCCTTTGAAGCTTTATTTCCTTAATGGCCGAGCGAAAGTGGAACTCGCTGTGGCAAAAGGCAAGAAGGAATACGACAAACGCCACTCGTTGCGCAAAAAACAAGATGATCGCGAAGCCCAGCGGGCCATGTCCACGAGGCGTTCCCTCGGCGACTAAGGACACCCATGGGCTTGGATACCCGGAGCTTTCCTAGCACTCCGTCGTTGCAGGGTTCTATAATGGGGGTGTGTGAAAGCACACGTACCCTGTCAATTCCATAGCGCACCAATCGCTTCCACTTCGGTGGGACTCCATGGGGATGATCGGTTTCGACATTACTTGTGTGTCCATAGGGAAGCGGGCCGAGAATGCAGAGTTATCTCGTAAACGTCCTCTGCAAACTATAGGTGCCAATACAAAGCGCACCGACTTCGCTCTCGCTGCCTAAGCAGCGG
>JAFMDO010000015.1 GCA_017857245.1 Pontimonas sp. | reverse complement strand
GTGGGTTTGAGAAACATGTTAGGGAGAATCATGGATCTGCTTGTTATTACGCAGGCTTTCTTTATGCTCGGATTTGTCGCCATGGCGGCAGGTACGGTCTACTTCGTTCTTGAGCGAGGCGACCTGAAGCCCGAGCACCGTATTGCCGCTACGTATGCAGGAATCATTACCTTCATCGCAGCAATCATGTACTGGGTCATGACCGATGTTGTCGGCTTCTTTGACCGCACTGCAGCCAGCTCGGATGCCATCGGCGCAACTATGCCATTCCGGTACATCGACTGGTTGCTTACCACCCCACTGCTCTTGGTGGAGTTCGGTCTGATTGTCGCCATTGCTGGTGCTGCTAGCAAGGGCTTCGTGCGCCGCATTGTTATTGCGGACATCATCATGATCGCCACCGGTTACCTCGGTGAGGTTGCTACGGAAGGAACCGCCGCCGCGTGGATCTTCTTCCTCATCTCCAGCGCGGCCTGGGTCTACATCGTCTGGGCAGTGTTCCAGATCAAGCTCGATGGCATGCCCGACTACGCAGCCAGCGCAGTGCGTATCATGCGACGCTTCGTGATGCTCGGATGGGCTATTTACCCCATCGGTACATCAATTGAAGAGTTCATGAAGCTCAGCGGAGCTGACGTGGGCAACGCTGTTGCAATCGCCGCCATTGTGTACGTCATTGCCGACGTACTCAACAAGGTTGGTTTCGGTATGGTCGCTGTTTCGGCAGCACGCAAGGCATAGTCCTTCCTTACCAAACCCAGAAGGCCCAGAGCATGCGCTCTGGGCCTTCTGCCTTTTCCCGCAAGGTGGAAGCGCTAGGGTTAGGTCGCCATGTCACCAGCTATCGAGTTCGACCTCACCACACCCGAATTAGAATTCACCGCCAGCGGAGACGCTCTGGTTTCGAGAACGGTTCACCCCAGTGGTGTTCGCATCCTTACTGAAGAAGTACCCGGAGCTCTCTCGGCCTCCATCGGTTTCTGGATTGCTGTTGGCTCCAGAGATGAAGACCAGGTCGCCTACGGTTCGACCCACTTTCTCGAACACCTTCTCTTCAAAGGTACCTCGAAGCGCACGGCCCTTGATATTGCCATCGCCTTTGATGAGGTTGGTGGCGAGCACAATGCGATGACCGCCAAAGAGCACACCTGCTACTACGCCAAGGTGCAAGATCACGACCTGGGTATGGCCATTGATGTGTTGGCGGACATGGTTGCGGATTCTGTTTTGGACGCAACCGAGTTTGACATCGAACGAACAGTCATTCTGGAGGAGTTGGCCATGGCCGATGACGACCCCAGCGATGTTGCTCACGAACGCATCATGGAAACGGTCTTGGGTGACCATGTGTTGGGTCGCCCCATTGGGGGAAACCCAGCGACCATCAAAGCTGCCACCCGGGAATCCGTGTCGGCCCACTATCAGCGCTATTACCAACCGCACGAGCTTGTTGTCACGGCGGCTGGCGGGCTGAAACACGCCCAGGTTGTGGCCCGTGTGCTGGCGGGATTGGAAGCCTCCGGTTGGAATTTGTCCAAGAACGCTACTCCCGCGGCCAGACGCTCAAAAGAACCGGCCACACTCACCTCAGTAGCCACCGGGCTCACGGTGATGCGCCCACTCGAGCAGGCTGTCGTGGCGCTGGCAACACCGGGGCTGCGGGCCAGTGATGAAATGCGCCATGCCTTTGGCGTGATGTCACAAATTCTCGGGGGTGGGATGTCCTCACGGTTGTTCCAGGAGATTCGTGAAAAGCGAGGTCTCGCCTATTCGGTCTATGCCTTCGGATCTAGTTATGCCGATGCTGGGCTGTTTGGCATGGCTGCGGGGACCTCGCCGGGAAGTGCCACTGAGGTGGCCCAGGTTATGAAGCAGGAGCTGCTCACGCTTGCCGAATCGGGCATCACTGCAGAGGAGCTATCCCGGACCAAAGGAAACGTCGCCGGAGGCTCTGCCCTGGCGTTGGAAAACAGTGACGCACGGATGATTCGGTTGGGTCGCGCGGAACTCACCACCGGTGAATTCCTCGACCGTGACGAAGGGCTGGCCAGGCTTTCCGAAGTCGACCGTGGGGCTGTGCAAACCATTGCCCAACAGCTCGCTCGAGAACCTCTCTCCGCTGTTGTGGTGGGGGCGGTGGCGGAGGGTGTGGCTGAAAGCCTCGCTCATGACCCCCGCGTCACCGCTGGCGGCTAGTCTTAACTTTTGCCCTGGAAGGCCCTATGTCTCGTTATCTTTACCTCGTGCGCCACGGTGAACAAGTGGATGCTGAATTTGGTCTTCCCGACGGCCCCCTGAGTGAAAGAGGCCGTGAGCAAGCACTGTTGATAGCAGGACGCCTCCAAGGAGTTGCCTTCGATGCCGCCTACACCTCGCCACTGCAGCGCGCGGTGGAAACATCCCAACTTGTGACCAGCCGGCTAGGTATGGCCCCTGCGCTCCCCAGTGCACTGTTGATGGACTGCGTGCCATCGCCGCCCACCCCGGACATGCCCGCTGCTTTTGAAGGTTTCTTTGGCGGGGTGAGCGAGGAAGAACTCGCCGCTGGCGAAGCCCAAATGGCGGATGCTGTTGCGGAGTGGTTCGCTCGATCCCCCGAGGATAGGCACGAATTATTGATCACCCACAACTTTGTGATCGCATGGTTCGTTAGAGAAGCCCTCGGCGCTGAATCTTGGCGGTGGATTGGTCTCAACCAGGCGAACGCAGGGTTGACCATTATTCGGATCCGCAGCGCCAAACCGCCGGTGTTAGTTTCTCACAACGATGTTGGACACCTACCCAGGGAGCTTCGGACCGGTATTGCCCAAGACTTAGCTATCTAGAACTCCCTCCCGGCTTGGTGCTCTCTCGCCTAAAATGGGGAGATGGACTTTGAAGCGTCACGAGCTCGGGCGGAGGAATTGACCCAACGCCTCCTTGAGTTCCAGGATGCCTATTACCGTCGGGATGAAATTTTGGTTTCTGACGCCGAATATGATGATCTGCTTCGCGAGTTAGAGGGTTTGGAAGCCCACTACCCCGAACTTCAGGGCGCTGATTCGCCGACGAGAAATATCGGTTTTGGGGGAGGGGAGCTGTTTTCCCCGGTTACCCATGCCGAGCGGATGTTCAGCTTGGATAACGTCTTTGGCGAAGAAGAAATGTCCACCTGGTTGGACAAGATTCACACCCACCACCCCACAGCAACGTTTCTGTGTGAAGTGAAGGTCGATGGGCTTGCCCTGAACCTCCGCTATGTCGCAGGCAGACTGGTCTCCGCAGCCACCCGAGGTGATGGTGTGACCGGAGAAGACGTAACGGAAAACGCCGTGATGGTGCCGGGTATTCCCCACACCTTGGCGGGCTCAAATCACCCGAACCTCGTGGAGATTCGCGGCGAGGTGGTATTTCCCCTCGCCGCCTTTGAGGCCTTGAATGGTCGCCAGGCGGAATCCGGCGAGAAGGTCTTTGCCAACCCCCGCAACGCCGCCTCTGGCTCGCTCCGCCAGAAAAGCGAAGGCAAGAGCGATAAGCACAAAGCGCTCGTGGCTGACCGGCTCTCCCGCCTCACGATGGTGGTCCATGGCATCGGGGCGTGGGGAACACCCCCGGTGGCAACCCAGAGTGGTGTCTATGGGCTCCTGCGGTCCTGGGGGCTTCCCGTCTCGGGCGAGGTGAAGGCGGTGGAGACACCGAGAGAGGTGTTGGAATACATTTCGCGCCACCACGAAAATCGCCACAACATCTCCCACGAAATCGATGGCGTTGTGGTGAAGGTGGACCAATTTGCTATTCAGCGTGAGATGGGTGCTACCTCGCGCGCACCGCGCTGGGCAATCGCTTATAAGTATCCGCCGGAGCAGGTGACTACGAAACTTTTAGACATTGTGGTGAGCGTGGGTCGAACCGGGCGGGCAACACCTTATGCAGTGTTAGAACCGGTGAGAGTGGCGGGTAGTGAAGTGGAGCGGGCCACACTTCATAACCAGGACGTGGTGAAGGTAAAGGGGATATTAATCGGCGACACCATTGTTCTTCGCAAAGCTGGCGATGTTATTCCAGAGATTCTCGGACCCGTGGTGGAAAAGCGTACGGGCTCGGAACGCGAGTTTGTGATGCCCGAGCAGTGTCCTGATTGTGGGGCGATGCTGGCTGCCACCAAAGAGGGCGATATTGACCTTCGCTGCCCCAACTCCCGGTCCTGTCCCGCGCAGGTGCGGGGCCGCATCGAACACATCGGCTCTCGCGGTGGACTCGATATTGAAGGACTGGGGGAGGTGAGCGCGGCAGCTCTGATCCATCCGAGAGAGCCCGTGCCTGCCCCTCTCGTGAATGAAGCCAGACTTTTCCACATTACCCTGGAGGACCTTTTCCCCATTGTCGTGGAGGTTCGCGACCCCGACACAGGGGTTGCCAAGAGAGATCCCAACAGCGGTGATGTGGTGCTGCAAACACCGTTTAGGCGCCAGCGTAAGAAAACTGACCCTGCGGTGGGGGAGGGTCCTGAATTTTCGGGAACGCACGAGTGGATCCCCTCCAAAGCAGCAACAGAACTGGTGGAGCAGCTCGATCGGGCTAAGAAACAGCCACTGTGGCGCTTTTTGGTGAGCCTCAATATCCGCCACGTGGGTCCTGTTGCTGCGCGCGCACTTGCCACAAAGTTCGGGTCCCTCGACAAGATTATGGCCGCCACGAGCGAGGATCGTGCGGCCATTGACGGGGTGGGAGCGGTCATTGCGGAATCAGTCCGTGAGTGGTGGGCGATTGATTGGCATCAAGAAATTGTGTCGACCTGGAGAAAGGCAGGCGTCAGCTTCGCAGACGAAGATCCTCTTCCTCGCTTGGCGTCGGGCTCGCTCGTGGGGCTCACGGTGGTGGTGACAGGAAGTATCCCCGGTCACACGAGAGACAGCGCCGAAGAAGCCGTGCGAATGGCCGGTGGGAAACCGGCCTCTTCGGTCAGCAAAGCCACTTCTGCTGTTGTTGCAGGGGAGGGCGCGGGAAGCAAAAGAAAGAAAGCTTTGGATCTGGGAGTTCCTATCGTTGAGGCTGAGGATTTTGCCGAATTTCTGGCGAACGGGCTAGTGGCCCAGGCGCTTTAGACTGGGGGTCCACCCAAGGAGATTCATGTCGGAAATGACCCCCGAGGCGATACGCCATCTTGCTTCGCTTGCTCGGATTGCCCTCAGCGAGGACGAAATTACGCGCTTGAGCGGGGAACTGGGTGCCATCGTCAGCGCCGTGGAAGCGGTACAAAAGGTCGCCGGTGACGATGTTCCACCGACTTCTCACCCCATTCCGCTGGGGAATGTGTTCCGTGAAGATGTGGTCGGAGACACCTTGAGCACAGCGGAAGCTCTGGCTGGTGCCCCCGACCATGATGGGTCACGCTTTCGAGTCAGCGCCATCTTGGGAGAAGAGCAGTGAGCGAACTGATTTCGATGCGCGCGGCAGATGCTTCGCTCGCGTTGGCGGAAGGGACCGTGTCCAGTGTTGAGCTTACGCAAGCCCACTTGGACCGAATCGAGGCAACTGAGAGCCACATCGGGGCCTTTCTCGCCCGCTCGAGCAACGCGCTGGAAGCTGCCCGGGATAGTGATGACCGTCGCTCTGCCGGGGAGAGCGTGTCCCCACTGGCGGGAATTCCGATCGCCATTAAAGATGTGTTGTGCACGAGGGACATGGTGACCACCGCCGGGTCTCGGATTCTTGAAGGCTGGTCCCCCCCCTATGACGCCACCGTTGTGTCGAAGCTCCTAAAAGCAGGCATGGTGGCGCTGGGAAAAACAAATATGGACGAGTTTGCGATGGGCTCTTCCACGGAGCGTTCGGGTTATCACCCGACCCACAACCCCTGGGACCTGACGCGCGCGCCCGGTGGTTCTGGCGGTGGGTCTGCGGCCGCGGTAGCGGCCAAGCAAGCTCCGGTGGCCATTGGAAGCGACACCGGTGGTTCCATCCGCCAGCCTGCCTCCTTCACCGGAACCGTGGGCGTAAAGCCCACCTATGGCGGCGTCAGCCGCTATGGCGTGATTGCGTTGGCATCCTCTCTGGACCAGGTGGGCCCGGTCTCTCGGACCGTGATGGACTCTGCGATGGTCCACGATGTCATCGCGGGCCACGACCCCCACGACTCGACCAGCATCCCCACGCCCTGGACCAGCATGACCGAGGCCGCACTCAAGGGCTCCCGCGCGGAAAGTCTTGCCGGTGTTCGAGTGGGTGTGGTGAAAGAGCTGCTCGGCGAGGGCATCGCACTGGGCGTGCGGCAACGATTTGACGAGGCTCTTGAGCTTCTTTCTGCCCAGGGTGCTGAGGTGGTAGAAGTGAGTGTTCCGCACTGCGAATACGCGGTGGCGGCCTATTACTTGATTCTCCCCGCCGAGGCCTCCAGTAACCTGGCAAAGTTTGATTCGGTCCGATTCGGTATGCGGATCACCCCTGAGGGAAGCCCCACGGTGGAAGAGGTGATGTCTGCCACCAGGGATGCCGGTTTCGGAGATGAAGTTAAGCGCCGGATCATTCTTGGCACCTATGCGCTCTCTGCGGGTTATTACGACGCCTATTACGGGTCGGCCCAGAAGATCCGCACTCTCATTCAACGCGACTTCGCCCAATCGTTCGAGAAAGTGGATGTATTGCTTTCCCCCTCCACTCCTACGACCGCGTTTCCTTTGGGGGCAAAAATGGAAGATCCCTTGGCGATGTGGGCGGGGGATGTCACCACGATTCCCGCGAATCTCGCGGGAATTCCTGGAATGTCTCTTCCCATGGGGCTGAGCCCTGAGGACGGGCTACCCGTGGGCCTTCAACTGATGGCTCCGGCCTATCAGGACGCCAGGCTTTATGAAGTGGGTGCCGTGTGTGAACGGCTGTTTGAAGAACGTGATGGGCATCTCGTGTCCGAGCGTGTCCCGGAGGTGATCTAGACCATGGCTAGCGAAGCGCTGATGGATTTTGACGCAGCACTCGAGCTCTTCGAACCCGTCATCGGGTTCGAAGTTCACGTGGAGCTTTCTACCCAGACGAAGATGTTCTCCAATGCCCCCAATCCGGCGGCGATGGACGAGGCAGGAATCGAACCCAACACCTGCATCACTCCGCTGTGTTTGGGGCTCCCCGGAAGCTTGCCGGTGGTCAATGGCACCGCGGTGGAATACAGTATCTCTTTGGGTTTGGCGCTGGGCTGTGAGATTGCTCCGGTGTCACGGTTTGCGAGGAAGAACTACTTTTATCCCGATCTGGCCAAGAACTACCAGATCAGTCAATATGACGAGCCCATTGCTTTCGAAGGTTCCGTTTCGGTGGAGCTTGATGATGGCTCTCTCGTGGACGTCCCGATTGAGCGGGCACATATGGAAGAGGACGCTGGCAAGCTCACCCACGTGGGGGGCGCAACAGGTCGCATCCAAGGCGCGGAGTATTCCTTAGTGGACTACAACCGCGCCGGTGTTCCCCTCGTAGAAATTGTGACCAAACCCATTGAGGGCATGGAACACCGTGCTGGAGAGTTGGGTCGGGCCTATGTGTCCACCATTCGCGACATGGTGCGAAGCCTAGGAATCTCCCACGCCAGAATGGAGCGCGGAAACCTGAGGTGTGACGCCAACGTGTCGCTGCGTCCCAGGGGTGCGAGTGCTTATGGCACCAGGACCGAAACCAAGAACGTCAACTCTTTCCGCTCCATTGAGCGTGCGGTCCGCTATGAAATCCAGCGCCAAGCCCACATTCTGAACTCTGGGGGGAGTATCACCCAGGAAACTCGGCACTGGCACGAAGACACCGGCGTGACCTCTCGAGGTCGCCCGAAGAGCGACGCAGATGATTACCGGTATTTCCCCGAACCAGACTTGCTTCCCGTGGAAGCAAGTGCGCAGCTCGTGGAATCGCTCAGAGCCGGGTTACCCGAGCAGCCGGTCGAATTG
The DNA here is from genome assembly GCA_017857245.1 of Pontimonas sp. Lineage (GTDB taxonomy): Bacteria > Actinomycetota > Actinomycetes > Actinomycetales > Microbacteriaceae > Pontimonas. Next base: position 16,528 of record JAFMDO010000015.1, on the reverse strand, counting down.
CGCAGGCGCTTGAGAGCAGATTGGGGGTTCCCCGATGTTGATTTCCAAGCAATCGTGAACGCGGGCCTGCTCGGCGAGATTCAGGACACTATTGCCCTGGGGGTGGCCGCTGCTGCTGCCAGGAAATGGTGGATGGGTGAGCTCAGCCGGATGGCCAATGATCGCGGTGTTGAGCCAGGTTCGCTCGTGGGCCCCGGCGATGTCCATGCCCTCCAAAAACTCATCGATGAGGGGCGTTTGACCGACACGCTTGCCAGAGAGGTCCTGGGCGCCATGGTGGCGGGAGAAGGGTCTCCCGAGCAGATTGTATCCGAGCGCGGTCTTGAGGTGGTCTCTGATGATGGCGCCCTGCTCGCAGCGATTGATGAAGCACTCGCCTCCCAACCGGACGTATTAGGAAAAATCAGAGAAGGCAAAACGCAGGCTGCCGGGGCGATTATTGGTGCGGTGATGAAGGCAATGCGTGGCCAAGCAGATGCTGCGAAAGTGCAAGCACTGGTGATTGAGCGCGCGAACCAGTCGAATTAGTCGGTCAGCAGGTTCGCCGCGATGGTCGCTTGAATCATCGCAAAAACCTCGGAGCGGCTAGCGGTAGCAATCCCATCGCCGCCTTGTGGCCCATATGCTCCAAAAGATGCGTGGTTGGCTCCCGTAAGGGTGTAGTCCACGTTGCTGGTCGGCAACAAAGCACTCGCTTGCGCCACCGCTAGTGGATCGATCAGTCCGTCTTTGTCGCCCAAGAGCTGCAGGATTGTGAGGTCTGTTGCGGAGAGGTCATTGACGCAAAAACTGGCCATCAGCAACACCCCTGACACCGCAGCGTCATCGGCCACCATGCAGGCTCTGACTCCGCCGAGGGAGTGACCCCCGACAAACCATTGAGATATGCCGGGAGCAAGGTCGGTTGCCTCGGCGAGGGGTGTGGTGTCAAACAGAGCCATATTAAACAGTGGCTCGACCACGACAACTGTCAGTCCCTGGGCAATGAGCCCTTCGAAGGTAGGGAGGTAGGCGTAGGGGTCGACCTTGGCCCCGGGATAGAACACCAGTCCTTGGTTCGTGCTGGGCCCCGTGGGGGTTGCGAGGATGAGGCCATTATCAGCGACGACGGAGATTTCGTCATTGGTGAAGAAAGAATCCAGTGCCGCACGGTCTGCGGGAAGGACGATGTGAAACCAGGTGAGGAAGCAGATGATTGTCACCAGCAGTGAGGTGAGCGCACTCCACCCGGTGATTCGGACGCGTCGCAGAGTACGACGCGTGGAGGCTGAAGCGGCGCTCATCAGCTCTGCCTTTCGGTATGGAATACTAGGGGGACCATGAACATTTTCATTGTTGTCATTACCTCCATTATCTTCCTCGCATCGTTCCCGATGTTTACCTACGCCTTTGTTGTTCCCGAGGTTTTTGCGCCCTGGCTTTTTGGTGCTGGTGTCTTGACCGCCTGTTTGGCGTTCGCTATCCCCATGGTCTTCTTGGGTCGTCGCCGCTAGGCGACGTCGAGGCAGCGCACGCGCCTCGAGAAGTTCTCGAGGCGGTCTCTGAGTCCGAGGGACTTCTTCGTTACCAATTTCTCCGGTCTGGGTAGGTTCTCGGATTCTGCTGGCTGGATTCGAATCAGGAGGGAACAGGCAAGGTCTGCGCACAAATAGGTGCCGACCGTGTTGCCGCGGATTCCTTCGTCACCGGTCTTGGGTGCTGTAAACAGGCTCACTTGCGGAGCTGGCTGCTGTGTGTGGCAGAGAGCACAAATGGCGCTTTGCCCCGCCGGCATCGGCGATTGCGCAGCGCGAACCATCAACCCGAGTAGTTCGTCTCCGGCCCAGAACACGAGATACCCCTTGGTGCTGTGATGGACATCACGCCAGCCCAAGAACTCTCGCTCGTCCCACACGGTTTCGTGTAAACCTGGCAACGTCATCAAGCGCAGATCTCCTTCGGTCATGTTCACCATGGACCGGCTAATCATGTCTGGGGTGATCGGGCGCATCGCTTAATCCTAGGTTGGGTTAACGACAGAACGGGCCTGCCCGAGGGCAAACCCGTTCTGACCTGTCTTGCAGGAAGACTAGAGGGGGCGAATGTTCTCCGCCTGGGGGCCTTTTTGGCCCTCGGTTACGTCGAATTCGACCTTCTGGTTTTCTTCCAGTGAGCGGTAGCCGCTGGACTGGATAGCCGAGAAGTGGGCGAAAACGTCGGCGGTGCCGTCGTCAGGAGTGATGAAGCCGTAGCCTTTGTCACCGTTGAACCATTTAACGATTCCGGTTGTCATGCTGTGTCTCTTTTCTGTGGTGCGGTGGTGCGTAGTTTCGACGATCGAAACCAACGGTCGAAACTTCTGGCTACCCTCTCCCCGAATGGGGCACACTGCATCAAATGACTCAGTAAGGATTTCCGTCTTACAAACGACTTCTTCAGCGTATCGGTAATAGCGGAGCAAACCTAGTGCCGTTACCACTCAGTTACCAAACAGCGCGGCTGGCTAGATTGGACCAACGAGCGAAGAAATGAGTTGTGAGCGATGCGAACATCAGAATCTGTGTGGGATTACCCCAGGCCACCGCGGCTCGAACGAAGCAGTGACCACATCGTTGTGGCACACCGCGGGGTCGTCATTGCCGACACCACCGGACCGCTTCGCGTGTTGGAAACTTCCCACCCGCCCACGTACTATCTTCCCTTTGCTGATGTGGATATGACCCTTATTGAACCCGTGGAGGGTTCCACCTTCTGCGAATGGAAGGGATTGGCCAGCTATGGCGACATTGTGGTCGGAGGAGAGCGCCTGGAGAGGGCCGCTTGGTGGTATCCCGAACCGACACCGGGGTTTGCCAACATTGTGAACTATTTGGCGTTATACCCGGGACAAGTGGACTCTGCCACGGTCGAGGGGGAAGTCGTGGACGCCCAGGAGGGTGACTTTTATGGCGGTTGGATCACTTCCTGGATCACCGGGCCCTTCAAAGGAGCGCCGGGCACAAGGGGCTGGTAAAGCCTGAGAGAATATGGCGTGACTTCTTTCCGGGCGCTGAGCGCGCCTGACCTTCCGGCGCTTGTCGAGATCAACAATGCCGGGTACCCGGCTGTCCCCATGACCACTCTGCAGGAGCTCGAAGAGCTCTTCGCCCTTTCCAGCGTCGCCCTAGGGGTGCTGGATGATTCTGGCGAGGTTCAGGGTTTCTTGATGGGTGTTGACCCGGGAGAAAACTATGACAGCGAGAATTATCGGTATTTCGAATCCCGCGTCGCGAACCATCTTTACATCGACCGAGTTGTTCTCAGCGAATCACTGCGGGGACAGGGAGCAGGGACGGCGCTATACGAGCACGTTTTTGACCTTGCTCGGCAAGCAGGTCGCGACGGCGTCACCTGTGAAGTGAACCTTCAGCCGCCAAACCCAGGCTCTCTGCGTTTTCATCACCGCATGGGTTTTGCCGATGTCGACACCCAAGCGACCAAGGGTGGCGCCGTGGTGGTTCAACTGTTGCAGGCATCCCTGGGAGGGAGCCCCCATGCCAACATCTGACTCCGTTCCCACGATAGGCATCGTGATTCCCGCCTACAACGAAGAATCGACCATTCGCTCCTGTGTGCTCGCAGCGCTGAACCAAACGGTCCCCGCGAGAGAGATTGTCGTTGTCGACAATATGTCGACCGACCTCACCCCCACCATCCTTCAGGAGCTGAAATCAGACTTCCCCGACGCCCCTCTGATCCTGCTCACCCAAGACCGAGAACAAGGCATCACCCCCACCCGAAACATGGGGTTCGATGCGGTCACAAGTGATGTGATTGGCCGGATTGATTCCGATTCGGTACTGGAGCCCAACTGGGTGGAAAGCACTATCAAGGTATTCCTCGACAACTCCGTTGATGCAGCGACCGGACCGGTGACCTATTACGACATGCCGCTTCGCCGTTACATGGCGAGGGCGGATGATTCAGCGCGTAAAGCGATTTCGCGGTTGGTGAAGCAATACCACTTTCTTTTCGGCACCAATATGGCTTTGCGCAGAACCGCTTGGGAAAAAGTGCGAGGAGATATTTGCCTGGATGCTGACAAGCACATGTTTGAAGACATTGATCTATCCGTTCACCTCTACGACGAGGGCTTTGCGATCGTGTATGCCCCCGACATGGTGGTCGGGATGAGCTCTCGGCGTTTGGACGATTCGCCCAAAGATTTCCTCGCCTATGTCAAGCGTTTTGACACGACCTATAACCATCACGGGTTGCGCACGAGGTCTTTGCGGATTCCCCAATGGGCGTATTTGGGTGTGTACCCGATCGCAAAAAGCCTGCGGTGGAGTCATAAGATTCGGGAAGCCCGGAAGAGGTAGACTTTTACCGAACACGGGAGTCCGTTTGTGGACTGAGAGGAAACCGCAAGGTTTCGACCGTCGAACCTGATCTGGGTCATGCCAGCGAAGGGAGGACATCTCGCCCCGTGCCCCACCCCTCGAGGAAAGGCACGTTATGAAAACCATTGCACTATCCGCCATCACACTGATGGCTCTTACCGGGTGCCAAAGCCCGGAAAATACCCTCGTCAGGCTCGCCGCTCACGATTCGTTCGTGATCGGCGAAGAACTGATTGCCCAGTTTGAATCCGAAACCGGCTATGAGCTGGAAATACTGCGCCTGGGTGACACCGGCGCTGTGACGAACCAGTTGGTATTGACGAAGAATGCGCCGGTAGCCGATGCGTTCTTTGGCATTGACAACACCTTCCTTGGCCGAGCCGAGTCCGAAGGCGTTTTCGTTGACGATCCAACGGCCATCGATTATTCGGATGTGTGTTTCAACTACGACCTGGAGTGGTTTGAGCAGGAGGCACTTGATGCCCCGCTGAGCTGGCGTGAATTGGTAAACGAGGAATATCGAGACCTAACCGTCATCACCAACCCTAATTTTTCTTCTCCAGGGCTTGCTTTCTTGGCCTCCACCTACGCTGCTTTTGACTCAGCAACCGAGGTTGAATCCTTCTGGGTGGCTTTGGAGAGCAACGGAGTGAAGGTGGCGGGGTCCTGGGAGGACGCGTACTTCTCTGATTTCACTCGCTATGGCGGAAATCACCCCATCGTTCTGAGCTATGCATCCTCTCCCGCAGCGGAAGTGTTGGAGGATGGAACCCCCGGCTCGGAAGCACTGCGTGTGGAGTGCTTCCGTCAGACAGAATACGCCGGTGTGATTGAGGGTTCGGCTAACGAGAGCGGTGCTGCTGCTCTCGTGGAGTTCCTGGGGAGCCCCGAATTTCAGGCATCTGTTCCCGAGGCAATGTATGTCTACCCGGCTGTTCCAGGAATCGAGATTCCTGAATCATGGGCCACATTCGCACAACCAGCCACATCAACGATTGGTGAAGACCTCGATATCAACGCCAATCGCGAGCAGTGGTTGGGGGACTGGTCCACCATCTTTGATGGGTAGCCTCGATCTGCTCATAACGACCGCGTTCGTCGCACTTGCGAGCGCGGTCGTTGCCGTGCTTCTTGGTTATCCCATCGGGCACTGGTTATCCTCGCTGCGACGCCTGAGGCGGTTGGTGACTGGAGTCTTACTCGTACCGTTTGTTTTGCCCGCGTTTCTGATTGGTTTAGCCCTCCGTCCCCTGTTGGGCGATGCGTTGGAGAGCTCGTGGGTGGCACTGGGATCAATCATCTTCGCCCACGTGCTGATGAATGCTGGGTTTCTTGCGGTGGTGACGGCAGCCTCTATGCCACCGAGAGACCAAGCAGAAGCTGCCCGACTGGATGGCGCCAGCACACTCCAGCTGCGCTGGTATCTGCAATTGCCGCAGCAACTTCCGGCCCTCAGCGCGGCAGGGCTGCTGGTGGCGCTGTATTCAGCAACCAGCTTTGGGTTGGTGGTCACGCTCGGGCAAGGGGCAGTGAGGACGTTGGAGACGGAGATTGCCAGCGCCGCGCTCCAAACGCTCGACTTGCCCACGGCAGGGTTTTTGGCCCTTCTCCAATGTGTGCTGACCGTTGGCTTCTTTGCTGCTGCCCGCAGATTGGGTGCCACTCCAACCGTTCTTTTTGGCGAAGGAGAGACGACAACGAGTCGGTCGTGGCTGGGAGGTGCGCTAGGGATAGGGCTTGGCGTAGCGATTCTGTGGGTAATTGGTGGAGTGTTTGCCAGAGCCTTCAGCGAAGGAGAGGGTCTCGGTGTGAACCTCAGTAACCTGGCGGGTCGCGGCACCCGAGAAATATTGAATCTGAGCGTCACGGAGGCACTGGGCAATTCGCTGCGGAACATGGTGGTGGCCGTAGTGATTTCGCTGGTGCTCGCCTGGTGGCTGGGCAGGAGCCGTGCGGGCCTCGTGGTCCTGCTCCCGATTGGAATTTCGCCCGTGGTCATTGGTCTGGGTGCGTTGGTCCTTTCGGGTTACGTGCCTTCGGCGCTCTCGGGAAGCTGGTTAGTGCTACCGCTTGTTCAAAGCGTGTTTCTCACTCCGCTCGCGTTTCAGATCATCGCTCCCGCACGACGGGCCCTGTCACCAGACATCCTGGAATCAGCACGCCTCGATGGCGCCAACACAACACAGGTTTTGGGGTTGATCGAGTTACCCACCCTGGCCCGACCGGTAGTGGTGGCTGCCGCCCTGGCAAGCCTGGCTTCTTTAGGGGAGTTTGGCGCAGCCAGTTTCCTCGCCTATGGGTCGCAAGAAACCCTTCCGCTGGTCATGTTTCGCCTCATGTCCAGGCCTGGAACAGAAAACTTAGGCATGGCAATGGCGGCAGCGAGCATCTTCATCCTGATCGCCTTGTTGGTCGTGTGGGCGCTGTCGTTTTTGCGCTCTGATTCGAATCCGGGGAGGCGTGATGGCGCCCCAGCATGACGCACACTCCCTCGTGTTAATAGACGGGCGCTCGGGCGCGGGGAAAACATCCTTTGCCACACAACTTGCTCGCGCCCGCTCCGCATTATTGATTAGCATCGACGATGCCTATCCAGGTTGGGACGGTCTTGACGCTGGGAGTTGGCACATCTACTCCCGCGTCGTGGTCCCGTGGTCGCGCGGTGAACAGGGTTCATACCGAACCTGGGATTGGAAACGCGCCCGCCCAGGAGAGTGGGTGCAGGTTCCCTCGGATACTCCTTTGGTGGTAGAGGGGTGTGGTGCAATCAGGCGTGAATCTTCACCACTGGCTACTCGAGCGCTGTGGTTGGAGGCGCCTGAGGCAACGAGAAGACAGCGGGTGGCGGCAAGAGACGGTGACACATGCGTGCCCCACTGGCACAGGTGGTCACTGCAGGAACAGCGCTTCGGAGAGCGACACCGCCCCCGTGACCTCGCCACTGAGGTCGTCCTAGCAGGTCGCTCGCAGGCTGGGGTGGGCGGCGCAGGGTGACAGTGAGGTCGATTACCAGTTGAAGGAAAACCCTGGAAACTCGAAGAGAATCTGAGAGCTTTCGCTATCGATTACCTGAATCACGGTGGACTGAGAAACTTGCGTCAGGGTCAGCCCCGCATACCCGACCGGCGTGGTCTGGTCGTTTGTTTCGACCAAGAGATACTGACCGTTGGGGGACAGCGCAAGGGCTCCGATGCTCTGTCTTGTGGCTAAGCTCCCGGTGATCAGGGAGTGAAACCCCTGGGTGTTGCTTCTCGTCACCAGGTAGTTGAGGTTCTCACTGTCTGAGCTGTTGACCCCTACTCGTTGGAAACTGGAAAAATCGGGAGCGAAGGTGGTCAGTTCGTGCGCCACCTGAAAGCCGTCGATGCGGCCGGCGGGCACCCGCGTTATTTCGCCAGAGCGAAGGTTCAGTGCCAATGTGCCCTGAGCGTCAACGAACACCAGCAATTCACCCAGGGAGTCAAAGCCCCACACTTCGCTCGCAAAGCCGACTGGGAAAATGGTGTCACTGGGTGGGTCGTAGCGCATCAATTCCCCGTTGTTCAGCCACAGGATGATGTAACCACCACCATCAGACACCACGACTTTTCGCACCGAAACCGGTGTGCCATCCAGGGCGGTGATGAGAGAGGGGGTTCTTTCGCCCAACAGATCAACCATGGCCACTGCGCCAAAAACAGGAACGTCATCATCTCCCACCGAATTCACCACCACGATTGCTGATGCCCCCCAGGAGACAGGCGCTACATCGACAAGCTCAATGCCGGGGGGAAAAGAAAGCCTTTCCACTTCACCGGAGGCGGGGTCCAGAATTTCTAAGCTGGCATCTGAGCCATGCTCTCGCATGATGGCGATAACAGACGCAACGCGAGAAAAGGCGGTGATGCCAGGGGCTTCATACAAGGTGATGGGGGACGAGTTGTGTGGGCTTGCCTGAACCAGCGCGGTGGTTTGGTCACGGGCTTCCAAGAAGAGGAAATCTAGAGGATCGGTCGTAAAGCTTGTGGACCAGGTCGAGGTCGTTCCCAGGTTCTTGGCTGCTACCCCTGTAACGAAAACGTCGTAGGTGGTGTTCGCTTTCAGCGGGAGCGTAAAGCGCAACCGAATGACGAGCCCATCTGTGGTCACGGTGAAAGGCGCACTCGGGGCAACTGTCACCTGGTCAGATGTAACCGCTTCGAGGGCCCGATCAGACTGCAGTGTCACCGAAACCTGACTTCGTGTAACCAACCCGGCCGAGTCGGCACTGGTGAGCCTCAACTGCGGCCCTTGGAGCACGTTGATTGCTGTGATCAGGAAACCAGCGCTTATCAACAGAACGAGGACAAAGGCCAGGGAGCGCCGGTAACGGCGCTGGGTCCCCCCTGAACCATCAGAAAAGGTAGGGAGCATCAGGTGCCTCTTCCTGTCTGATTTCCCGGGGAACAAGAACGAGGGCGCCCCAGTCACCTGGTTGCTCTGCGGTGTGAAACTCTCCGCTCACCCGAATCCAACCCTCGAGCAGTGGATCGTTCTGCCAGCCGGGAAGGAACACCGGAACGCTGACTGGCGCAGCGTCCACCGCACAACAGGTCACAACAAAGCGAGTGAGAAGGAAGACATCCGGGTCGGTGCTCTTTATAATCGAGCCCTCAGCATTAAACGTCTTACCTCGATAAAACGAGGGATCCTGGGTGGCAACGAGCAACCGAGCCCAATCGCGGACAGTCAGGCTCTCAAACGCGACGGAGATGTCCCCGATAGAGTCTTCAGACTCCGGCGGTGCGGGAACGGTAGCGGAACGATTCTCCGCCGTTGCGCTGGTGAGGGCAGCCGGGGGGAGGACGACAGCCAACAGGACAAAAACCGCGACGACAGCGCCTGACAGGCCCTCCCAAATGGAGAGCCTTCGCGTTCGCTTGGGCAACCCCATTCCCGCCGCGACCCGGTCATGGTCATGAGGAGGGTTTCTCTTAATAGTGGCGATGAGGACCAGTCCGAGACCAACAACACCCATCGAGACAGTGAAAAAATTGTAACGGGGGTGGATAAAGAAACCCAGCTTGCCCTCCCAGGCAAGCGCCAAGCTCACGGTGATCAGAATCGCAATCGAGACTGGTCCGCGCAGACGTATCGCTTTAGCCCACACTATTGATCACCATCCCCAGGAGAAATGCACTCAGTCCCACCACGGCAGATATCACGCCAATGGTTCTTGGTGCATAGGTGGTACGCAGTAACGACAACATCTTGATGTCAATCAGGGGCCCCACAACGAGGAAGGCAATGATTGATCCGGGCAGGAATATCTGGGCAAAGGGAAGGATGTAGAAGGCGTCGACATTGGCACACACCGAAATGACGAAGGCCAAAGCCATCAGTGCCACCACACTAATAACGGGGTCAGTTCCGAGCGAGATCAGGGTCTCTCTGGGGATGCCCACCTGAATCACTCCGGCGATGAGCGCCCCCAGGATGAGCGCCGGCATGAGTGCGGCGGACTCTGAGATGAAGAGTGAGCCGATTTGTTGCGGCTTGGTCATGCCCTGGTCGCCAATGGGAATTTCGCAGTCTCGAACGAAACGTCTCGTCAACATCTTTTCTGGCTCTGGATGGTTGGAAAGGAGCCAACCTAAGAGATTGGCAATGACGTACCCGGCAATAATTCGTGTCACCAAGATTCCGTCATCGAACCCAAACGCTTGGTAGGTGGTGATGATGGTGACGGGATTAACAATGGGCGCCGCGAGCAGGAAAGTCACTGAGTCCCCAACGCTCAACCCGCGCCCCATCAAACCCCTGGCCAGCGGAACGTTTCCGCATTCACACACGGGAAGAACCATCCCGAAGAGAGAGACCACCGCTCGGCGAGAAAATTTTCCGCGAGGCAGCCACTTTTGCATCCATGACGCAGGGACAAAAACTTGCACGATGATGGAGAGCGAGATGCCCAAAGTGATGAACGGGAGGGACTCAATCAACAGGCTCAGACTCAGCGTGAAAAGGTCCTGAAGTTCGCTTTGGATGGGCTCGAGCGTGGCATGTGACCAAGCGCGAACGCCAACTACCACAAGCAGGCTTAGGGGGACGATGACTCGAGAGACCGCGCGAATTACTAGCGCCCGCGTCATCGTGACTCCCAGCGTTGTGTCTGCCAGCGGGGTGAGTAACGGGGCTTGAACCCGCGGCCTCCTGGACCACAACCAGGCGCTCTACCAACTGAGCTATACCCACCATGCCCCAAACCAAGGTTCGGGGACGCTTTAGTGTATTACAGCCTCGACTCCCATTGCTTCGTAATGGCCTTGGTCACAATCTTCAATTCTGCGGTGGCGAGGCCTGGGGATTCCACAAAGACGGCCCTCCGGTAATACTCAAGCTCTCGGATGGATTCCAGAATGTCGGCCAAAGCGCGGTGCCCACCATTTTTTTCGGGGGACTGGAAGTACGACTTCGGGAACCAGCGCTTGGAGAGCTCCTTGATGGTGGAGACATCGATGTTTCGGTAATGCACGTGAGAATGGACGAGAGGCATTTCTTTGGCGAGGAACACCCGATCGGTTCCAATCGTGTTTCCTGCCAGGGGCGCCACGCCGGCGTCGGGGACAAACTTCTGGAGGTATTCGAGCACCTGAGTTTCTGCGTCGACCAGAGTGTGGCCGTGGGGAATTTCTTCGAGAAGCCCGCTGGTGGTGTGCATCTGGCGCACAAAATCACCCATGTTCTCGAGCGCTGAGTCTGAGGGCTTGATCACAATCTGAAATCCGGGGTCTAAGACGGTGAGCTCGTAATCGGTGATGACTACCGCCACTTCGACGAGCTCTTCCACCGCTGGGTCAAGACCCGTCATTTCGCAGTCAATCCAGACCAGTCGGTCATTACTCTCGCTTGCCACCTGGTGAGTCTAGCAAGTGGGCTTCCGCGCACTTCGCGAAGACGGTGCCATCGCACTCGTTGGATTATTCACAGGAAAAACAGAGGCGACAGCAAGGACTTGCTTAGAAAGTGGATGGCATACTGGGGAAGTTGTCGCGGCAGTACCAACTTGAGGAGTGCACCAGCGTGAAGACCAGAAGCAAAGTCATTACCGGCATCGTGATCGGCCTCGTCGTCATTGGTGGTGGCGCTGGACTCGCAATGGGCCTTGCCCCTGCGGATGAGGCCACTGTGTTGACCGAGGAAGTGCAGGTCCGCGATGTTGATGTGACCGTGGCAGCCTCAGGTACCGTGTCTCCCTCACAAGAATTTGGACTCCAATTCCCGGGCGCAGCAACAGCAACCCTTGACTCTCTCGGTGTCGCTGTTGGCGACACCGTTGCCGCAGGAGCCGTGCTGGCGACCATTTCAACCGGCGCGCTTGATTCGGCAGTGTCTGCTTCCCTCGCGCAGGTTGCTGCGGCTCGCTCGAGCATTGCCAATGCGGAGACTTCAGCTGACACCGCCCGCCAAGGAATTTCCGCTGCAGATCAGGCCATTACTGCCGCAGAGCTCGCCATTGAAAACATCACAGACCAGTACCCTTCCGCGTCGTATCCCCTGGAAAACGAAGCCTTGACGCTGTTGAATGCGCAGAAGCAAAAAGTCACCGCCGAAGCTTCTCTCGAGACTTCTCGCCGCCAGTTAGAGGCGTATTACCCGCTGAAGGCATCTGCGGAAGCGAGCCTTCGCTCCGCACAGGCAGGGCTTGCTTCTGCTCAGATCAATCTTGCAAACGCCACGATGATCGCGCCTGTTGCCGGAACGATTGTGGCTATTGCCTCCCAGATGGGGGAGCCAGTGGGCACCACCAGTGTGGGCGTCAATGGAACTTCCGGGTTCATCGTCATTGCGGCCCTCGACACGTTCGTGGTGGAAGCTGATTTTGCCGAGTCCGATGTTGTGGGAATCGCCGATGGTCAGAGCGTGACGCTGGAGTTTGATGCTATTCCCGGCGAAACACGAGAAGGTAAAGTTAGCTCGGTTGACTCTTATGGAACCGTCGACCCCACGGGTGGATCAATCACGACCTATGGCGTGACAATCAGCGTTCCCAATGCACCAAACGGGCTGCGGGCGGGAATGACAGCTCAAGCCAGCATCACCACCGAGGAAGCGCTCGGGGTGGTGTCAGCACCCGTTACTGCGATTTTGGACGGCCCTGAAGGCTACGTGGCTCTTGTCCAAGCGGCCGATGGCAGCGTGGACACCGTGTCGGTTGAGATAGGAATTCGCGGTGGATACTACGTTGAGATTACTTCCGGCCTCTCGGCGGGAGATCGCGTAGTGACAGGATCGGATGGAACGCTTCCTCCCGCGACCTCCGGCTTCGGAGGTCCGCCTGAGGAAGTCCGAGAAAATGACTGATCGTGTTGTCGAGCTGTCGCACGTGCGGCGTGAATATCAGACGGGCGACGTCCCGACAGTTGCGCTCGCCGATGTGAGTCTGGAGGTTCGCCGCGGAGAGTTTGTGGCCATCGTCGGACCTTCGGGCTCGGGTAAATCAACCTTGATGAATTTGATTGGATGCCTTGATCGACCCTCTGCGGGCACCGTGAAAATCGCGGGAAATGACATTTCTACCCTGGATGACAACCAGCTCACGGCTGTGCGCTCGAAGGCGATTGGGTTCGTGTTCCAGCAGTTCCAGCTTCTCCCGCTCACTTCAGCTGTTGATAACGTCGCAGCACCGTTGTTGTATCAGGGCCTGCGTCCCAGGGAAGCCCAAAAACGCGCTGCAGCTATGCTCACCCGCTTGGGCTTGGGCGACCGGCTCGACTTTGACCGCGGTCGCCTTTCGGGTGGACAGCAGCAGCGAGTGGCCATTTCCCGCGCTCTGGTCACTAACCCCGACCTGGTCTTGGCCGATGAGCCCACCGGAGCGCTCGACACTAGCTCTGGGGCAGCCGTGATGGAGCTCTTTAAGGAAATGAACGCCGAAGGCCGCACGATCGTCTTGATCACCCACGACCTCGATGTTGCCGCCGCTGCGAAGCGTCGCATCTATATCCGCGATGGCCTCATCGAGCGCGATGAAGTGGGCTCGATGGCGGGTGCTCGATGAATCTGTGGCTCACGTTCAAGCTTTCTCTTTCCCGTATTGCTGCGGCCAAGGTGCGCTCTGGCCTGACCATGCTCGGCATCATCATCGGTGTTGGGGCAGTTGTTGCCTTGACCGCGGTGGGCCAAGGGGCGCAACAGGGGATCGATGATTCCCTTGCATCCCTTGGGGCCAACCAGATCACGGTCAGTTCCACAACAACGACAGGCTTAGAGGAAGTTGATGCGGAAGCGATTGCGGGAATCGAGGGTGTCCTGCAAGTCAGCACGCAGGTGAACTCTCGGGCAACAGCAAGCTATGGCTCGGAGTCCATTTTTGCGGGAATTGTGGGGGTGTCCCCGTCCTATAGCGACCTCGCAAATCCGGATGTGGCGCTCGGGTCGTTCCTGCCCACATCCCCAGGCCTTCAAAACTCTCGAACCGTTGTGGTGTCAGCGGAAGGAGCCGATAAATTGGGCTTCACCGAGGCATCACTGGGCGATTCCATCAGGCTAGATGGTGTGGCGTTCACGGTGGTTGGTGTTCTCGATGATGCTGATGGATTCGGCGCGGGATCAAATGTATACATCACTCAGGAAGCGGCCAGAAGTCTTTTCTCAAAGTCTCCCTACCTTTCTAGCATCAGCATTCAGGCGGTGTCTGAGGAGGCGGTAGCGCCAGTCGAGTACCGAGTCGAACAGTTCCTGCGCTACTCCAAGGGAGTGGACAATGATGAGGATGCTACCTACTCGATCTTTAACCAGGCGGCGCTCCAGGACACCATCAAAACTGTGACAGGTACTCTTGCGATTTTGATCACCGGTATCGCCGGGATATCACTTGTTGTTGGTGGCGTCGGAATTATGAACATCATGTTGGTGTCAGTGCGCGAGCGAACCCGTGAAATTGGCGTTCGTCGCGCGATCGGAGCCCGTCAATCTCAAATTTTGACCCAGTTCCTGATGGAAGCTGTCGTGCTTTCCGTGTTGGGAGGGCTGATTGGTCTCATCATTGGCCAGTTGGCTTCCTATGGCTTCTCGGTCCTCGGCGGATGGGACTTTTTTATTGACCCCACAACTGTTGCGGTGGCGATGGGCTTCTCCGCTTTGGTGGGAGTCGTTTTTGGGGTGTGGCCTGCGAGAACAGCTTCGAAGCTGCAACCCGTCGACGCGCTTCGCTTTGAATAGCTAGGCTGCGCCTGGCCACAGTTTGAGGCGTTGTTGCACCACGAGCGCTGAGACAAGGACCAATACCCCGCCAGCAGCTTGTAGGAGGGTGAGGCGTTCGCCGAGAACGAGGAACCCCAACACCACGGCAACGACCGGCGTGACATAGGTAACGGACGAGGCGATGACGCTGCCCGCTAATTCAATGTTGCGGTAGTTCCAGACGTAGGCAAATCCTGTTCCCAGGATTCCCAGCGCCAGAATTCCCCAGAGCGCAGAGGCACTCACCGGCGCATGGGTGACCCCGACCAACAGGGCAGGGAGCGCTGCCAGAAGCGCCGATGCCGATACTTGAGCCGCAGCGAGGACGTAGGGAGAATACGGAAGGGGCGACACAAAGCGCTTGGCGTAAGGCATTGCTATGCCATAACACAGCGTGGCCAGCAACAAGAGCGCGATCCCCCACGGCGACGTGAACGAAATCTCGCCACCCCCAAGACCCACCAACGCGACCCCGGCGAACCCCAGCACGATTCCCAAGTTTTGGTTCAGTGTTGGCTTTTGTTCGCGAAAAGCCAGCGAAATAATGAGCAAGGTCATCATGGGAGTGGTGGCATTGAGGATCCCAGCGATAGCACTGGAGACATACTGCTGCCCCACCGCAAACAGGAACCCTGGCACCGTGTTGAGCAACAGAGCGACAACCGCGATGTGCAGCCAGTGTTTGCCGACCCGGGGAAGCTTTTGTTTCGTTACCACGATCACGATCAACAAGGACATCGCACCGAGGAAACCCCGCAAGAAAGCAATTCCGATTGCGGTGAAACTCTCAAGAGCTAACTCAATAAAGAGAAAAGACGCCCCCCACACCAAACCCAAGGCAAGAAATCCCGGCAACCACGCTTTGCTCATACCCGATGCACCCTGGTCAGATAGCTCGCAGGGGAGAGATTGCTGGAATAAACCGCGTTTTCAGGACGAGGGGTCCGGGAGGCACACCCCATTCGGCACACAATTGTGGTCGCGACGTTGTAGCAGGGCTGGAGGGCCATCAGCATTCTGACACGTCAACTCAGTCCGAGGTTTAAACCTCGGGCGCCGCTGCCTGCGAAGTTCTTGAGGGGCCCGGCTTGTTCTTCCTCAGATACCACCACAGGGCGGTTCCCCCGCCTCCGAGGACAAGCACTCCGAAAACGACCCAGAAGGCAATGACCGCGGGGGCAACGTAACCCGCACACGTGGTGGCGCCAAGCCCCGTGGCTTCTTCGCAGACGTAGGCCTTGGAAGAACCGGCCGCGGGTACAAACGTTCCCACGGGGGCGGGTCGGCACGATGCCGCGCCGTTTTCTTGGGTAAGAGTGCCCGCGGGACACTCAGTTTGTTCCGTGGCTCCTGCTAACACCACGGCGTAGCCCGGTTCAGCCTCAATACATCCACCCTCTGCGGTGGAAAGGCCGGTTTCAGACCAGGTCCCCGGTGCACACTGTAGCCCCGTGGCTTCGTTCGGGGCGCCAGCGTCGAGGGGTACGGGATCTGCGCCATCGGTTTCTACCGGCAGGCTTTCCTCGACGGTCTCCTCTGGCACGACAGCTGCAGCACAGCTTGTTGCGGTGGTCCCTGTCGCTGTGGCGCAGGCTGTGCGAGAGGTAGCACCAGCTTTTGCTACGTAATAGCCAGCACCCGCGTTAATGCAACTGGCGCCACCGGTGGAGTTTTGATACGTCCCCGCTTTGCACTGGGTTGCAGAAAGTGCCCCAGTGGAGGCAACGAAGGATCCTGCGGGAGCCTTTACACACGAGGCCTGGCCAGCAGCCGGTTGGTAGGTCCCGGCAGCGCACACAACGGACACAGTTTTGCCTGTTCCCGCCACGAAAGACCCAGCGGGAGCTTGAGTGCACGAGCTTTGGCCGGTCTTACTTTGGAAAGTCCCTGCGGCACACGCCGTAGCGGAGCTTGCTCCTGCTGCGCTGAAACTTCCTGCAGCGACGCTGATACAGCTGGTGGCA
>JAFMDO010000052.1 GCA_017857245.1 Pontimonas sp. | reverse complement strand
TGTCATCGTCTCTCCCCCTGCGGCTACGCGTGCGTGGCTTCTACCCACTCCGCCAGTTTTCTTGCCGCCGCGCCGGAGTCAAGCGTGGCGCTAGCCACCGTGATTTTTTCTTCCAATCGTTCAGAAAGATTGCGCTCCTGCTGCGCAGGGTCGCCCGCAAGGGCAAAAGATACGAGACCCGCAGCAGCGTTCAGCACGACGATGTCTCGAACGGGGCCTGGCTCGCCAGCCAACACCTTGCGGGCGAGCTCTGCATTGTGTTCCGGGCCCTCCCCCAGAATGTCTTCAGGACGCGCCCTGGGAAGCCCCAAGTCTTGCGAGCTAATGGTGTGTTCAAGAATATGTCCACCCGTTACTTCCAACACCGTGGATTGCCCCGTCGTCGTCAGCTTGTCGATCCCGTCGTCACCTCGATACACCAGCGCCGTTGCGCCACGGGTCTGGAATACCCCCGCCATCTGATGAAGCCTGGAAGCGTCACTGACCCCCACTGCCGAAGCTTCCGGACGCACCGGATTACACAGTGGCCCCAGGATATTGAACACCGTGGGAATCCCAATTTCTTTCCTAGCGGCGGCGGCATGCTTGAATCCGGGGTGGAATTGTGCCGCAAAAACAAAGGTAATTCCCACGTGATGGAAAACCCTTGCGACCTCGGAAGGGCCTAAGTCAAGGTTGAGCCCCAACTGGCTCAGTACATCGCTGGCGCCAGAGCTGGAGCTTGCAGCACGATTTCCATGCTTCACCACCGGAACTCCTGCTGCGGCCGCCACAATCGAGGCAATAGAAGAGACGTTGACGACGGCGCCATAGGGGTCGCCCCCGGTTCCAACGATGTCTAACACCTTCGAGTCAATGGACAATCCCACCGCATTGTCTAAGATCGCATCCCGAAATCCCACGATTTCATCGACGGTCTCGGGCTTGGCGCGAAGTGCCACAAGAAAGCCGGCTAGCTGGGAGTCACTGGTGGCTCCAGCCATGACCAACGCCATTGCCTCGCGGGCCTGCGAAAGCGAGAGATCGCTGCCCGCTAATAGCTGGGTAAGGACACTCGGCCAGGAGAAGTCAGAGGGCATGAAAACCATGATACTCGGCAGATTCACAGCATGTCGTGGGGGAAAGCCACAGGGTTCCATCAGGCATAATATAAGGGTGAGCAGCGCAACTATGACTTCAGGATTATCAACACCCACCGTGAATCGCCCCAACACCGTGGCAGTGGGAACTATCGTCTGGCTTGGCAGTGAGGTGATGTTTTTTGCTGGTCTTTTCGCGATTTACTTCACCCTCCGCTCCACCTCCCCGGGGCTGTGGTCGGCGAACACCGAGCTGCTAGATATCCCCTTCGCTACCGTCAACACCACCATTTTGGTGTTGTCCTCGGTTACCGCTCAGTTCGGCGTCTTTGCGGCGGAGCGCCTGCAATCCCGCGCCACGGGATGGAAGCCCACGCAATGGGGAATGATCGAGTGGTTCTTCCTGACTTTCGCCATGGGTGCAATCTTTGTTGCCGGACAAGTGTATGAATACGCCAAGCTCGTCTCCGAAGGCGTGAGTTTGGCCTCAGATGCGTATGGATCGGCTTTCTACCTCACCACGGGCTTCCACGGGCTTCACGTGACCGGCGGGCTGATTGCCTTCTTGTTGGTGATTGGACGCGCTTATGCCGTCAAAAACTTCACCCACCGCGAAGCCACCAGCGCGATTGTTGTGTCGTACTACTGGCACTTTGTGGATGTCGTCTGGATCGGTCTCTTCCTTATTATTTACGTCCTCCAATAGCTGAAAAGGAATACAAATAGCTCAATGACTACCTTCGCTCGTCGCTCTGGCCGCCGCCACCCTTTGACGTTTGCTCTCTTGCTTACCCTTGGTTTATTTGCCACCGGCGGGATTTATGCCGCCACCAGCGCGACAATGGCTAGTGCGGAAACGACCCCGGTTGCCTTTGAATCACTCGTTGACGAGGGCGAAAAACTTTTCATGGCGAACTGTGCCAGCTGTCACGGAATGTCGGGGGAAGGTAGCGAAGCAGGCCCCACCGTTATTGGTGTGGGAGCGCTCTCGGTTGACTTCCAAGTCGGCACCGGTCGGATGCCCATGGCTGCCTCTGGACCCCAAGCAGCAGTGAAGCCTGTTCAGTTCACTCAGCCACAAATCGATGCGATGGCCGCCTGGGTTGCGTCCCTTGCTCCCGGCCCCGGTCTTCCGGAAGCCAAGTACTACGATGCGGAGGGTGACGCTGCCGGCGGGGCGGAGCTGTTTCGTATTAACTGCGCGATGTGTCACAACGTCGCGGGAGCTGGTGGAGCGCTCACCGAGGGTAAGTACGCCCCGCACCTTCGGGATCTGCAGCCCATCCACATTTATGGCGCTATGGTCACCGGACCCCAAAACATGCCGGTGTTCAATGACATGAACCTCACTCCCGAGCAGAAGAACGATGTCATCACCTACCTCAAGTACATGGACAAAAACCCCTCCGTCGGGGGTTTCTCCCTGGGGAGCCTGGGTCCCGTGTCTGAAGGACTGTTCATTTGGCTCATTGGCCTGGGCGGCTTGATTGCTGTCGCCATCTGGCTCACGGCGCGCTCCAACTAGGTCGGAAGGACACCACAGTTATGGCTCAGAAGCCTCCCAGCTCTGTAGTGGTTGCTAGCGAAGGGCACCACGAAAGCGAACCCGGCACCGCTGTCGTCGCCACTGGTGGCGTGCAGAATCCGGGTCTCGAGCCCGAGCACCAGCGCATTACCGACCTGGACCCCAAAGAAGAAAAGAAGGCAGAGCGGCGAATTGCGCTCTTCTTCTCGTTGTCGATTGTGGGATCTCTCATTGCCGCCGTCTCCTACATCGTGTTCCCCATCATTCCCGGGGATATGCAGTCGGTTCGACTCAACAACATGTTTGTGGGCCTCGGCGCGGCAATCGGGCTCCTTGGGGTGGGGATCGGCGCGGTCAATTGGGCGAAGTCGCTCATGCACGGTCACGAGCTGGTTGAAGAGCGTCACCCTACGAGAGGTGACGAAGAGACCCGCGCAACCGCGGTGGAGATGTTTTCCCAGGCCAATCGTGAAAGTGGTTTCACCAGACGCTCCCTCGTTCGAAACACGTTGCTCGGCGCGCTCGTTGCAACCCCGATTCCAGCAGTGGTGTTGTTCAGGGACTTAGCTCCCGCGAAAGACCCCATTGCGCTCATGAAGCACACCATGTGGGACACCGGAGTGCGGTTGGCAAAAGATCCTTCAGGTATTCCTATCAAGGCATCAGAAGTGACCATTGGTTCCGCCTTTCACGTCGTGCCCGAGGGCCTCATGGAATTAGAGAAACACCGCCTCGAAGAGAAGGCAAAGGCAGCAGTCTTGCTCATGCGGCTTCCCATCGAGGACCTCAATGAATCGCCGGAGCGGGCATCGTGGTCCTACCAGGGAATCGTCGCCTATTCCAAGATTTGTACCCACGTGGGCTGTCCTGTAGCCCTCTATGAACAACAAACCCACCACCTGCTCTGCCCCTGTCACCAATCAGAGTTCGATGTGGCCAATGAGTGTGAAGTGATCTTCGGGCCCGCGGCACGACCACTTCCACAGCTTCCTATCACCATTGATGCGGAAGGATACCTAGTAGCACAAAGTGACTTCACCGAGCCGGTGGGTCCAAGTTTCTGGGAGCGTGAGCGATGACCAACACATTGGATAACACCACCACTGAGCCCGGGCGGGGAATGCGCTTCACGGGTTGGGCCGCCAACTATGTTGACGAGCGCACGAGCGCCTCGACCGCAGTCAAAACGCTAGGTCGGAAGATCTTCCCCGACCACTGGTCCTTCATGCTGGGCGAAGTGGCTCTCTACAGTTTCGTCGTCCTACTAATTTCGGGCACATTCCTGACCTTTTTCTACGACCCATCGATGACCGAGATTGAGTACGAGGGTTCCTACCTACCCCTCAAAGGGATTGAAATGTCAGTGGCTTACCACACGTCATTGGACATCTCGTTTGATGTCCGAGGCGGTTTGTTGATGAGACAGGTCCACCACTGGTCCGCGCTTCTTTTCGTTGCCTCGGTCGGCCTCCACATGCTCCGGGTGTTTTTCACCGGAGCGTTCCGCAAGCCCCGCGAGCTGAACTGGATCGTTGGTTTCTTGCTCTTTGTTTTGGCCATGGCTTTGGGATTCACCGGGTACAGCCTGCCCGATGACCTGCTCTCTGGAAACGGTTTGCGGATTATTGATGGCATGATCAAGGCTTTCCCCATGGTGGGCGTATGGATGTCCTACCTCTTCTTCGGGGACGAGTTCCCGGGCACCGATGTTATCCAGAGGCTGTATGTGTTGCACATTATGCTCCTGCCGGCCATTTTGATTGCCACCCTGGCGATCCACATGGTTCTCCTGGTCGTCAACAAGCACACCCAATTTGCTGGTCCAGGGCGCACAAATGACAACGTTGTGGGCTCACCCGTTCTCCCGGTGTTTGCGGCTAAAGCAGGAGGGTTTTTCTTCCTGGTCTTTGGTGTAATCATGCTGATTGCCTCGTTCTTTACGATCAACCCGATATGGAACTACGGGCCTTATGACCCCTCCCCTGTGTCGGCCGGAACGCAACCGGACTGGTATATCGGCTTCGCTGATGGCGCCTTGAGGCTTATTCCGCCGGGTTGGGAATTTGTGGCCTTCGGCTATGTCTGGCCGATGAACATTTTGGTACCGACGGTGGTGTTGATCGTGTTGTTGGTTGCCGTCGCGCTGTATCCCTTCTTTGAGGCCTGGGTCACCGGCGACAAGCGCGAGCACCACATTGCTGACCGCCCTCGCAACGCCCCCACAAGGACGGGTATTGGCGCAGCTGGCGTGACCTTCTACGCCGTCTTATGGGCGGCGGCGAGCTCAGACTTGATAGCCACTCACTTCGGAATGAGCATCGAAGGCGTGATTGGGACCCTCCAGGTGTTGTTCTTTGTGGCACCCGTGGCCGCCTACTTCATCTCCAAGAGGACGTGTCTCGCGCTGCAGCGTAAGGATCGAGAGATTGCGCTACACGGTTACGAGAGTGGACGTATTGTTCGGTTGCCCGGTGGCGAGTACATCGAGGTGCACGAGCAGCTCTCGGATTACGAGCGCTGGAAGCTCCTGGATTACAACGAGTACCTTCCCCTCACCGTTCGACCCGACGACACCGGTCGAATCACAGTGGGCACCCGGTTCCGCGCCACAGTGTCTCGTTGGTTCTTTGAAGACCGCGTGGAGCCAATCACCAACAAGGAGCTTGAAGCAAGCAAGCATTAGT
>JAFMDO010000004.1 GCA_017857245.1 Pontimonas sp. | reverse complement strand
CGCTCAATCAACCCTTCAGCCACAGCGTCAGCCATCAGCTTGGTCAGCAACGCAACCGAGCGAATAGCGTCATCGTTACCAGGAATGGGGTAGTGGAAATCATCGGGGTCAGCGTTGGAGTCCAGAATTCCAACAATCGGAATTCGCAGCTTCTTTGCTTCATCGATCGCCAGGTGCTCGCGCAGCGGGTCAATCACCCAGATGGCGTTGGGAGCTTTGGTGAGAGTGCGGATACCGCCCAGCGATTTCTGCAGCTTGGTAAGTTCACGCTTCTTCATCAGAAGCTCTTTCTTGGTGTATCCCTGGGTGGTGTCCTCGTAGTCGACTTCTTCCAGCTCCTTCATGCGCCCCAGACGCTTGGAGACGGTCTGGAAGTTCGTCAGAAGACCACCGAGCCAGCGCTCGTTGACATAAGGCTGACCCACGCGGGTCGCCTGCTCAGAAATTGCTTCCTGAGCCTGCTTTTTAGTTCCCACAAAAAGAACGGTGCCACCGGCGGCGACGGTTTCCTTCAGAAACGCATACGCCTGATCGATGTAGCCCAGCGACTGCTGCAAATCGATGATGTGAATGCCGCTGCGCTCAGTGAGGATGAACCGCTTTACTTTTGGGTTCCAGCGACGGGTCTGGTGTCCAAAGTGAACACCGCTATCAAGTAGTTCTCTAATCGTGACGGCAGCCATTGCTGCACTCCTTTTGTTTTTCTCGGTTTCCCACACCGGCGGTGTGAGCCTGGTGCCGAGGCCACCACCGCACCCAAAGAAACTCCGCTTTCACGAAGTGAAAGCCTGAGAAACCAGGGACCGACGGGTGTGGACCTTGATTCGACACGCGAAGTCACAGAATCAAAGATTCTGCGCCCCCACAGCATAGCGCTAACCGCGCTGGAGTGGGGAAAAATTAGCTCCGAGGAAGGGTGGCCATTAATTCGGCAAGAGCGCGAAAAGCCTTCCCGCGGTGGGAGACATCGTTCTTGTCGTGCGCGCTCAATTGGGCTGCCGTCACGGACCTACCTTCAGGGATGAAGATGGGGTCATAACCAAACCCCCCACCTCCCGAGGGTTCCAGGGCCAGCGTTCCTGCCCAGCGTCGCTCGATCACATATTCACCCCGGTCCGTGACATAGGCCGCAGCACAGACGAACTCCGCGGCGCGATCATCGTGTCCCGCCATGCGGGAGAGGACTAAGGCGGTGTTGTCAGCATCAAGACCGCTGGGGGAATACCTGGCGGAGTGAATTCCAGGAGCACCCTCAAGAGCCGAGACTTCCAGCCCCGAATCATCGGCCACGGAGGGTAGCCCAGATTCTGCATGCGCAGCGCGAGCTTTGATCAGAGCGTTGTCATAAAATGTGGTGCCATCCTCGTCGGGTGCGTCACCTGCTGCCGGCACTAACTCAACACCTGGCAAGAGCGGGGACAAAATCTGCTGTAGTTCTTCAATTTTGTGGGCGTTACGAGTCCCCACCACTACCCTCATGGTTCTAGTTTCTCTCCAGCGCTTCGCGCTGGATTCGATCTAATTCCCTCGATCCCAGAAGCGCCAGATCGAGAAGTGAATTGAGTTCATCCCGGTCAAAGGGGGCGCCTTCGGCTGTTCCCTGCACCTCGACAAACGATCCGCGACCGGTGACAACGACATTCATGTCGGTTTCGGCGGCGACGTCTTCGACATAGGCGAGGTCCAACAGGGGTGTGCCGTCCACAATCCCGACACTCACGGCTTGAAGCGAGTCAGTAATGGCCTGGGTTTTCTCCGCCACATGGCCGTGGCGTTTTGCCCAATCCACCGCATCCACGAGGGCAACATACGCCCCCGTGATCGCCGCTGTCCTGGTGCCACCATCAGCTTGAAGCACATCGCAATCCAGAACGATGGTATTTTCGCCCAACGCATCCAGATCGATGACGGCGCGCAAGCTTCGACCAATCAGCCGCGAGATTTCGTGGGTGCGCCCGCCAATCTTTCCCTTGACGGATTCGCGCCCCATCCGTTCGTTGGTGGAGCGAGGCAACATGCCGTACTCAGCTGTGACCCAGCCTTTGCCAGACCCCGACAGCCACCGGGGAACACCGGGAGTAAACGACGCGGTCGCGAGCACTTTGGTATTGCCAAAGTTAATCAGGGCGCTGCCTTCGGCCTGCGCGCTCCAGCCGCGCTCAATTCCTACGGGGCGAAGTTGGTCAGGCGTTCTCGAATCGACGCGAATCATGCGGTGTCCTTTGTTTGGGTGTGTTCGATGGCGGAGCGAAAATCGTCAGCCCGGTGCTGATAATCACGGTAAATCCCAAAGCTTGGCGCACCGGGCGATAACAAAACATAATCCCCCGGTTCTGCCAGGCCCCTCGCGTAAGTGACGGCTTCGAGCATGCTGGAAGCCGTGTGGAGAGAGACCTGATCGCGGAGGCCCGCCTCGGTGAGCGCCTCGCGGAAGAGTTCCACCAACCGCGGGCCTGATTCTGGCAGCCCCACGATGTGGCGGGGGGTCTGACGAACAACCTGCTCGATGAGAACCTGATAATTGACTCCGCGGTCAAATCCCCCCACAAGCCACACCATTCCCGGTGATGAGCAGGCCACCAGCGCCGCTGCTGCCGCATGGGGATTGGTGGCTAAAGAGTCATTGACAAAGACAACGCCGCTGGGGTCGCCAATCTTCTCCAGGCGGTGAGCGAGGCCCGGGAATGCACTCAACACCGGCGCGATGGCGTCTGTGTCCAGAGCACCCGTCGCGGCAGCCCCTGCGAGGGCCAGGAGCATGTTGCGGTGGTTGTGAGCGCCCAAAAGGGCTGATTCACCCGTGCGGAAAAGCCTGTCGGTGCCATGACACAGCCAAGAGTCTTCGCCCTCGACTTCCAGGTGCCAGGGAAAGCCCTCCCCCACCCATTCCACCGAAACATCGGGATAGCGCTTGGTCAGTTCGGCGCGAAGAATCGCATCGTCGCCGTTGGCAATCACAATGCGAGGCTGGTGGGACACAAGGGAAAGCTTTGCCGCAAAGTACGCCTCGGTATCCCCGTGCCAGTCCAGGTGCTCGGGGAAAAGAGCGCTCAGAACAACGACATCCGGGGAGACTTGGAGGTAGTGGCATTGATAACTCGAGAGTTCAACGACCTGACGATCCTGCGGCTCGAGTCCTTGAAGGGGTATTCCCATATTCCCGCCGATGCTCACCTTTTCGCCCGAGGCTTCGAGGAGCTGGTGAATCAGTGTGGTGACAGTCGATTTGCCTTTGGAACCGGTGATTCCCACCATGCTCTGGCGGTGGTCGGCGACAAAAAGTGCACTGCTGGTGGTGAGGGGAATACCTAAAGCGCTCACCCACCGGTGGAGCCAGTTGGTGGGGGCGACTCCTGGAGACACGACCGCAACCGTTGCCCGCGCCACCGAGGGGGGAATCGGAGATTCCTCTCCCTCAAGAATAACGAGGGGAACCGTGTCGCCCCAGCGGGCCCGAAAACGCGCAGCATGATCGCCCTCTGCCCCGTCGATAGCAACCATGTGTGGAGGGGAGTCCCCGCCCTGGAGAACCTCCGTGATGGCCTGTCCCTCGCGCCCCACCCCGACGATTACCAGGGTGTTATGGGCGAGGTCGGCCAACCCCCACACCGCCTCAGGCAAGAATGGCGCCTAAGTGTTCGTAGCCACCGGGCATGCCACAGATGCCGTCACGATGACCCAAGACCTGGGCTTCAAGCTCGGGATGAGGTGTCAGGAGCTCCGGGATTTCTGACACCAGAGCGGTGACCACCACTGACTTTTTCCAGTCCTCCTGGTGCGCAATCCAGGTCAACGCCACCATGGATTCGGCTTGCTCCCCCACACATTCAAAAGGTCGGTGCTCGGCCAACCCCAACAGGGATCGATACCCCTCAATCTGACGGGAGTCATCCAAAAGGTTGGCCGCAAACATCCGAATCAGCGCGGAGGCTGGCAGGAAAGGGCTCAGAATCAAGAAAATGAAGCGACATTTATCGCAATTGGCGCACCACCTTGCATCGTCCACGCCACGGCGGAACGCTCGATTACAGCTGGTGATCACGGGGTGGTATTCCCGCAAGCCCGAAAAGTAGCGGGCAATCTTGAGCTCGCTATAGGGGCGGAGCAAGGAGAAGTATGCCCCTGCGGATAAGCCCGCTTGCGGACCCAACATGTCGTGAAGGAGGCCTTCGGCTTCTTCGGATTTAGACCACTGATGGTTTACTTCGACCCCATCCCACACCAGGGTTGCTTCAGAGGCAGAGGCTTCCAGGGACATCACCACGGGACCCAGCCCAATAATGCGTGCTTGCACCAGAGAAATCAGAGAGTTGATTGCGGTGACCGGGACGTGACCATTCAACGCACCTTCAGAGTTGAGCTCGAGGAGGCGCTCGTCAATCTCCCGGGTTGCCGGGATCACCGGATGGCCCTTAACTCGACCCACCCGAAAAATAACCTGGTTGGGATTCACGGCAAATTGAACCGGGTGCATCCGCGCTGCTGCGAGAAGTTCCACGGTTACAACAGAGTCTTTACCGCCTCCGATGGGGACCAACGGGTCACCATCGGGCGTGACGTGCGACTCCGCCGGGAACTCGGGTGAGGCTCCCCCGGTGACAACGATTTCTGGTTCCAGAAGACCCGGAAGCTCATTGCGGAAGGCAAACTCTGCCAGCCCCTTTGAGAGAACGGTGGTGAGGTAGCTCACACCTGCGGCGGTGATGCCCCCTTGGGAAATCACGTAGCGCTGGGGTGCTGCGGCCTTGTAGTAACTCAAACCGATCACGGCACCCAAAATGGCGACTAAGCCTTCCACGCGCAGCCAATCGACGTCGCGGTCTGCTCGGACCGGCGTAAAGGTCACTGTCTCGCGAAATACTTCGGTCCGGGAAGGACCCGCGAGCTCAAAATCGAAATCAACTCGAGCACTCGCGCGATCGATGTGGGCCGCCAGATACCGAAATTCGGTGAAGACGTCAGGGTCAAACACCATGTCTGGCCTACCCCTTTCGGTCGTCATGTCCCGGGCGTGCACTTGCCTCCCGCCCCCCTCATTCTAGAGCCCGACCCAGAGATAGGGTTGGAGAGTGTCCACCGCGCTATTTACTGACCATTACGAGCTCACCATGGTGGATGCCGCCCGCGCGTCAAAAAGGGCCGATCGCCAGGCGGTGTTTGAAGTTTTTTCCCGATCTTTACCCGACCGCAGGCCCTACGGCGTGGTCGCCGGCACCGGACGCCTCATAGAGGCCATTGCCCAGTTCCGGTTCCATCAAAACGAGCTGGAATTTCTCTCTCGCCACTGCATTGTGAGCGATGACACCCTCGAGTGGCTCGCCAACTATCGGTTTGGGGGGGACATCACCGGCTACCGAGAAGGAGATATCTATTTCCCAGGCTCGCCCATTTTGCAAGTGGAGGGCACCTTTGCCGAGGCCGTGCTGTTAGAAACCCTGATCCTCAGTGTCCTCAACTACGACTGCGCTGTCGCCACTGCCGCTTCACGGATGGTGCAGGCAGCGGGAACACGAACGCTGATCGAGATGGGAGCCAGGCGTGCCCATGAAAGCGCCGCTGTGGCGGCGGCCCGAGCGGCCTACCTCGCCGGCTTTGCTGCCACCAGCAACCTCCACGCCGGCGAGCGCTACGACATTCCCACCAAGGGAACGGCAGCCCACTCTTTCACGCTGGTTCACGACAGCGAAGAAGAGGCCTTCCGGGCTCAGATTGCAACAATGGGACCCAACACCACCTTGCTCATCGACACCTATGACATGCGCAAAGGAGTCGAACGAGCAATCGCGATTGCGGGGACCTCGTTGGGCGCTGTGCGCATCGATTCCGGGGATCTACCGGTGGTGGTGTCACAGGTGCGGGCACACCTGGACCAACTGGGTGCTCAGCAGACAAAAATCGTGGTGACCAATGATCTCAACGAACACACGATTGCGGGCCTACGGGGCGCCCCAGTGGACGTTTTTGGAGTGGGAACCAGTGTGGTGACTGGCTCTGGCTACCCTGCAGCGGGCCTCGTCTACAAGTTGGTTTCTCGAATGGACGATAACGGGCAGTGGTTAGACGTGGCAAAGAAGAGCTTCCACAAAACAAACCCTGGGGGAAAGAAGCGAGCGTTCCGAACATTCCGGAAGGGCCGAGCCCACGAGGAAGTACTGACGGTGGGTCAGGGCAATCCCCCCGAAGGGGCTGGAGAGCTCAGCGAGCATTTCATGCTTGGTGGCATCAGCCAAAGCTCGCTCAGCCCTGCTGAAACCCTCGCCAGGGCCAGAGAACACCACCTGGCAACCATCGCCACACTCCCCGATACGGCGTTCTCGCTCAGCCCCGGGGATCCCGCGCTTCCCGTTCGCCTCGTGGGTGAGGAATAACATAGAGCTATGTCAGTCGATGATGCAGGCGGGGGAACAGACGTCCTTGACCTCGAACTCGAAAAGCTTCTCGAAGAGGAGCAGCTCGATGAAGGCGATCACGACCGCTACTCCCACTATGTAAAAAAAGACAAGATTCTTTCCAGCGCAATCAGCGGAAAAGCCGTTATCGCTCTGTGCGGCAAGAAGTGGACCCCAGGGCGTGACCCCGAGAAATTCCCCGTGTGTCCGACGTGTAAAGAAATATACGAAAAACTGCGGGACGAGTAACTACGGGAGCTCCCCCAGCGTTACTTCCACGGTGTAGGAATTTCCGCCGCGAACATAGGTAAGCGTTGAGGGACTACCGCCGGGTAAATTCCGCACCTGGGCAGTCAAATCAATGCGGTTGGTAATCGGCAAACCGTTGAAGCGTGTGACAATGTCTCCCGCTCTGACCCCTGAGCTTGACGCCGCGCCTCCGGGAGTCACGCTGTCGATATAGGCGCCGGTCACCGTGGAGCTTGCTACCGACTGCGCATCAGTCACCAAAGCACCCAGAAGCCCGTGGCTTGCCGAACCTGTCTCAATGATTTCGGCGGCAACTCGGTACGCAAGATTTACGGGAATCGCAAACCCCAAGCCGATGCTTCCGGAGCCTTGCCCTCCCGTCGAGGCAATGGCGACGTTCACACCGATCAGTTTCCCGTTGCGATCAAGCAGAGCCCCACCAGAGTTACCCGGGTTGATGGAAGCGTCGGTTTGCACCACCGGGATGGAAATGCTTTGACCCTGGAGGAGGGAACCTCCGGGGAGGTCAAAATCAAACTGGCCATCTTCTTCCCCGGGCGCTTGAGAAGCGCCCACGGTAATGCTGCGATTGATTGCTGAAACGATTCCCGAGGTAACTGTTCCTGGCAAGCCCAGGGGGGCGCCAATGGCGATGGTCTGGTCACCGACGTTCAAAGATGTGGCATCACCCAGAGACATGATGGGGAACGGTCCCTCATCACTGATTTTCACGACGGCGATGTCCGCCACAACGTCCCGGCCGACCACAACGGCTTCAAAAAGCCTGCCGTCGGAGAGCGTCACCCGGATGACCGGTTCCTCGGAACCAATAGATACAACATGAGCGTTGGTGATCAGGTGCCCGGTTTCGGAAATAATCACTCCGGAGCCGCTTCCCGATCCTGCCTGACCCGCCACTTCCAGTGTCACGACGGAGGGCATTGCACTGGCAGCAACAGCAGTAATTTCACTGGCTTGCAAAGGCGTGTTGACGGTGATGGTGGCCGGTGCTGTCACACCAGGGGTCACCAGTCCTCTCGAAGACAAATTCCATATCGCAAAGGCGCCGCCGGCAGTGCCACCCAGGAGCCCGCCGACTAACAAGGCGGCGGTGACAAAAGCGCCGAGGTTCCGGGCGCGCCGCTTGTCTTCGTTCATCACGCTGGTCCGGGCAGAGGCAACGCTGTCGGCAACACCGCCATAGGCCGGGGACGCAAAGGGGGAACCCCGATAGCTAGAAACGGGTTGCGCAGCGTCAACGGGTTCGGGGGCTGCCACCACCTCGGGATTGGGCGCTGGGGCTTCAGTGGGCTCGGGGGCCAGGTCATCGCGAGGCTCATCAGATGTCGCCATGGGGGGATTTTCCTTTCGACAGGACACAGATTCGCAAACGAAGCTTGGAGGGAGCTTGCCAGAGACTTCAGAATACCCGGAGAAACCCTTAGCATTTGCCTTCAACAAGCGCCCTTGTCGAGCAGCCGCTCTCCACCAGAAGGGAGGTCACCGTGAGGACTTGCAGGTTCCGCTGTTCAGCACTCCGCCACACCATGCCCGGAATCTCGATGAAATCACCGTCGTCGAAGCGGTATGCGACGTGGAACCCGACCTCCAGGGACACCCGATACACCCCGGGGCGGGAATAGGTATGGCTGGTGGCGGTGGGGCTAAATTGCGCAGCACCCCAGGAATTTCCCGCCCGAGAGTGCGTCACCCTGAGGCCGTCGCCATAGTTCCATTGATACCTGGAGGGAGTGAATCGCACCTGGATGGGCCAGCCCAGAAGTTCACCCGTCTCGATGGTTTCTCCCACTGCCGCAAACATATTGGTCGGCAGACGCGGGATGCTCCAGCCCCCAGGTTCCACAACAATGGCTGGAAATCCAGGTCGAAAACTTTCAAGGTCACTCGATGACGAGGGTGGCGTGGGTGGGGTGATGGTCTCTTCGGGTTGATTCTTCGACGGCGATGCCGAGCGGCAATACCCCGATATTTTCACCTGACACTCCGAGCTGCCCAGCACGGGTTCCCTGGGCGGTGGCGGCGACCACCGTCGCCCAGAGCTGCTGGTGGAGCCCGGGGCTCCCGGTGTCGAAGTGGAGGCACCCACTAAGACCCCGTCAGCACTGACATCGGTGGTAATACTCACACACTGCCCACTGGACTGAGCCGCCTGGGAGCATTCAGCGGCCACCGCCGCCGCGGTGGGGTGAAGCAGCACGAGGGTGATGGCCAGTAGTGCCCACGCCCTTCTGGCGTTTAGCATTCGTAGACGCCCCACCACTGTTCCCAGCTGTCGATCACCAAAGAGCCCACATCCTCGCCGACCAGCCAGGCTTGGACGGCCCGCTCTTCGCCCCAGGTGAGGCCTGGCTGGGCGAGGTAGGCCTCTAGCGAGCGCCAATCCTGGTCGTCGCCTTCAAAATCTTCATAGGCGGGGTGCCACTGCCACACCACATCGGGTGGGTCTGCGTATTCTGCGGGGAGCACAAAAAGCCCCGTGCCATCCACACACGCCAGGATTCCCACCTCGACCTGCTGATCCTGGGTGATGTGGGCACTCTGCACGATCACCGAATCAACGGTGGTGTCCCCGATGGAGCGAAGCCCTTCGCTGCCAAAATAGCCAAAGCCGCTCTGTTCTTCACGAAGCCACTCCTGACTCACAAGCGATCCAATTGCCTGCCACTGTGTCCCGCCCCCTGAGGTGATCTCGTCGGTCGCGCGAAGATAGCTCTCCAGCACCGCAGAGGCTTCTTCCAAGGCCACGTCATAAAAATCTGCCGGCAGAGATCTTTCGGGTCCCCTCTCGAGCTTCGCCGCCAGCTCGCCTCGCCCCACCTCCTCGGGTTCCGCCGTGGGGGTCTCACACCCAACAAGAAGAAGGGGAATCAACACAAGCGCGGCGCGGGGACTCAGCATCCACCAAGCCTAGGAAAAAGACCCCGTGCCCGGCGGCAACTTTCCACAGGCCCCGCGGAGAAGGGCATTGAGGAATGCTCTACGCTTAAGGAAGGGCGTCACCCTTGGCCCCTGCCGCAAGGAACTATGTTCCAAGCCTGGCTATTCAGAGCGAACTCTTGGAGAACCTCCAGCAAGCGGGCATGATGCGGCCCGAGGTTCACCTCGAGGTTGCTTGGTCGGTGATTACCGTAATTTCTGGCGGGTTAGCGCTCACCGCACCCCATGAGAACCTCGGCGAGATTGTGAGCGCACTCATGACCATGGCCGGAAGCAGCTTTGACGCACCAGTGAGCGACACCAGACCAGGCAAACAGATCTTTTACGCGTGGGCAACATCCCTGGACACCTCGATCAGGCCACCCGGCGCTCCCTAACCCAGCGGCACTACCCCAAAACGCCGAGCTTTAGGCATGGGGTTGCTCTCCCGAACAGCAGACGCCAGCGCGGAATCTAGCCCAACGGAGCCGGT
The DNA here is from genome assembly GCA_017857245.1 of Pontimonas sp. Classification (GTDB taxonomy): domain Bacteria; phylum Actinomycetota; class Actinomycetes; order Actinomycetales; family Microbacteriaceae; genus Pontimonas. The sequence goes on along the minus strand of JAFMDO010000004.1, from coordinate 57,322 downwards.
GCCTGGCTCACTCCCCAGCCGCACGGTGCACTTTCCCTCAGGGTCGATTACCTGCGAGAGTCCCACACCGTGCGGGGCAGGCTGACCCACCGCAACAACGAAAACCTGGTTCTCAATCGCTCGTGCCACGAGTAATGACTCCCAATGATGTTCCTTGTTCTCTCCCGGAGCCCACTGCGCAGGAACAATAATGACCTCTGCTCCAGCATCCACGAGGCGCCTGGCCACTTCGGGAAAACGCAGGTCGTAACACGCCATCATCCCTGCCGATAGTCCACTCCAGGAAAACAACTGCGGTTCAGCGATAACACCCGGGGCGACCCGGGAGGATTCGTTTGCACCAAAGGCGTCATAAAGGTGGAGCTTCTCCGCGGTCGCCATCAGCCCGCCAGGCCCCACGGCCACCATGGTGTTGAAGGGGTTCCGAAACCCCTCGCGCTTCACCAGCATCCCCGCAACCAGGGTGGCGCCAACCTCTCGCGCTAACGCAGTCAAGGCTGAAATCCAGTCACCTTCGAGCGTCTCCGGGGCACTGGCGGAGCCAGGGGCATCCGGGGCGAAAGAAAAAGAGTACTCGGGGAAAACAATCAGACTCGAGCCGCCATCCGCTCCCTGCTGAGCGGCCTCGCGAATCGCTTCAAGGTTCTCGGTAGGGTCCACGCCTGGCTGCCACTGAACGAGGGTTACCTGGGAGGGTGTGCTCATACCTGCAAGCTTAGGCATAAAGCCAAAACCCCCTCCGAGGAGGGGGTTTTGAACATGGTTGCGGGGGCAGGATTTGAACCTACGACCTCTGGGTTATGAGCCCAGCGAGCTACCGAACTGCTCCACCCCGCGGCGTCTTTCTAGCCTAACACGGTGGAGCCATTCGGTGCTTACTGGTCGCTGAGGACCAATGCTCGATCCAGTGCTGCAGTCAGGCGGCGATCCGCCTCGGCTGCAGCAACGAGGTCGTTGTCGCGGTAGGCGGCCTCACGCTCAAGGAGGGCAGCGCGCGCATCGGCGAGTGCTGCTTGCAGCTCGGTGGAGATGATGATCCCCGTTTCGGGCTGCGTCTCATCAGGGGCTGGAGCGGCTTCAGGTTCAGCGGGTTCCGCAGGAGCTTCCGTTTCTTCCGCTGGAGTCCCGACGGGCTCCAGAGAGTCACCAGCGTTAGCGCCAGAGTCTCCGCCAAAGAGAGCGTCGAGCGCCTCGTTGAGGGTGTCTTCGAAGGCAATCTTCTCGCCGAAGGACACAAGAATCTTCCTCAGCAGAGGATAGGAGGTGTCACCGGTCGAGCGCACGTAGACCGGCTGCACGTAGAGCAGCCCGCCACCGACAGGCAAGGTCAGCAAGTTACCGGAGATAACTTCTGTTTGTCCTTGCCGCAACAGGTTAAGCTGCTGACCGACTTCCGCGTCCGAGTCAAACTGTGCCTGAACCTGGCCCGGTCCTGGCACCGTGGTCTGCTTGGGCAGGCGCAACAGAGTTAGTTGGCCATAGTCATCGCCATAATCCGCATTCGCCGCGAGGTAGCCATACAAAACGTTCCTGGAGGCCTCACCGGTCGCGCGAGGAATGAAGGTCGAATACAGCGAGAACGCTGGTTCGTCACTGCCCGGCACTTGCAAGGTGAGGTAGTAAGGGGGCTGTAAGCGCGGAGCAGCCGGGTTTGATACTGGATCATTGGGGGTGACCCACTCGTCTTCACTGGAATAGAAGGTTCCCGCATCGGTCACATGGTAGGCGCCGAGAATGTTTCGCTGCACCTTGAACAAGTCCGAGGGGTAACGAACATGGTCGAGCAAAGCCTCTGACATGTCGGACTGGGGAGCAATGGTCGTTGGGAAAATCTTGGACCAGGCGCTCAACAGGGGATCTTCGATATCCCAGGCATACAGGACGACTTCACCGGAGTAAGCATCCACCGTGGCTTTGACGGAGTTGCGCATGTAGTTAACCGTGTCAAAAGCCAACTGAGGTGAGGGACGATACGTGTCGGCAATCGCTTCAGAGACGTTGACCGGAGTCGAGTAGGGGTAATCGCTGGTAGTCGTGTAACCATCCACAATCCACACCACGCGGCCATCAACGATGGCGGGGTACGGGTCGTTATCCAGAGTCAGGTAGGGCGCGACCTTCTGGACACGATCCGCGGGGTGACGGTCGTAGAGGATTTGCGAATCAGAGCTGATGGCATCGGAGAGGATGATTTGTTCTGACTGGAACTTCAGCGCAAACAGCAACTGGGAGAACAGGGAGTCCAGCTTGGGGCCACCATCACCGGCGAAGGTATAGGTCGCATTGTTTTCGTTTCCTTCGCCACCGGAGGGGAAGTCCAACTCCAAAGGAGTTGAGCCGTCGGGACCACCCACGATGGAATACGGGGGCGAATTTTCCCCAAAGTAGATGCGGGGTTCATAGTCCCCGAGCACGGCTGACACAGGAATACCCGATTCAATGAAGCGCGGCTGCCCGTCTTCCGTTCTCTGATTACCAAAAGCGGCCACCACGCCATACCCGTGGGTATAAACAACGGTGTTGTTGTACCAGGTCTGAGAGTTCAAGCCATCGAGGTTGATTTCTCGTGCCGCCAAGACGGTGTCCGTGCTTTCGCCATCAACCATGTAGCGACCAACATCCAAATACTGCGGGAACTGGTAGTACTGACGGAACTGCTCCAGCTGGGCAAAAGCATCGGCAACCAAAGCAGGGTCAATGATGCGAATGTTGGCCGTTGTTTCTGCGTCGGCGCGAAGCGCACCCGCGGAAGTGTCGGTCGAAGCCTCGTAGGCGATCTCCACAACATCCGAGATGCCATAGGCGTCTCTCGTGGCTTCAATGTTTCGCTGGATGTAATCCGCTTCGAGTGTCCTTGCACTGGGGTCGACCTGGAAACGCTGGATGATGGTGGGATATCCCAAACCCAACACGAGACCAGAGATGATGTAGAGGGCGGTTCCAATCACGGCCAAGCGCCAGCGGCCGATGATCGCCGTGATGAGGAAGAGAAGCGCCACCACAATCGCAATACCCGCCATGATCGCCCGGGCCGGGATCGTGGCGGACGCCTCGGTGAAACCAGCACCAAATGCTAAGAATCCACCACTGGGAGACACCAGGGTGACGTACTGCTGCAACCAGAGGTTGACGGCCTGCACGCCGAAGTAGATCACGCCGATGATGCCCAGCTGGATGCGCATGGTACGAGAGATCCGAAGCTCGCGGCCATTGAGAGAGATCGCTCCATAGAGAAAGCCGGTAAGAACAGTCCCGACGGCAGAGAGGAGCACAATGGTGGAGGCAAAACCAATGACGGAGTTAAATACGGGCAACTCGAAGACATAGAACCCGACATCCAGACCAAATTCGGGATCAACGCGGCCGAAGGGCTCGCGGTTCATCCACAACAAGAACTGAGGCCAGGTGCCGGCGGTGCCGAGGCCCGCAAACAGACCCAGCAGTGCTGGGATGCCCAGCATTGCTACCTTGCGAATGGGGTCAATGATCTGGCGGTATCGGTCGAGCTCGTTGCTGAGCTTGGCATACACCGGGCGGAAGCGGTATGCGAGGTTGATGGCTAACCAGAGCGGAATAAACATCGCAACAAAGCCGATGACGAACATGGCAACGGTGCCACTCCAGTTGGTCAAGAGAACTTCGAGATAGCCGAGCTGGTCAAACCACAAGACCTCGGTGTAGAGCGACGCAAAAAGGAAGAAACCGCCGAGAATGATTCCTATCACCACCAGGGTGATAACCAAGGGCAAACGGCGGGTGTTGAGAACTCTAGGTGTTGCTTGAGACACGAGTGAAGGCCCTTCTTCGGGTTCAGGAAACTTCAGTCTACAAAAAAAGTTCTGAGCAAATGCTTAACTGCCAGGACACAACGCGGGAACAGCGCCCGCATTGATCATTATCAGGGCGTCAACAGCGTCGTCTAGCGTCCCCACCGACACGACTCGCAGACCCGCCGGGACGTGCCCTGCAAGGTCGGGGCAGTTCCCCGCGGGGGCCAAAAACCAGCTCGCTCCATCATTCTGGGCACCATAAAGCTTGTGGCGAATCCCACCGATACTGCCCACCTCACCGCGAGCATTGATTGTCCCGGTACCCGCAATCACCTTGCCCCCGGTGAGGTCGCGAGAATCAAGCTTGTCGACAATTCCCAGGGCAAACATCAAGCCAGCGCTGGGGCCACCCACATTTTCCAGCGCAATGTCAATCTCGAGCGGGAAATCGTAGCGACCTGACACCAGGATTCCGATAACAGGAATGGGCGAGGGCCCTTCAGACATCCTCGGCACCACTTGGATGTCCACGGGGAATCCCTCTCGATCCACCACCAAATCCATGGCGGAGGTAACGCCGGCCTGGGCAATAATCTCCCGCAACTGGGTGACCGTATGAACAGGAGTTCCCTCCGCTCCGGTGATGACATCCCCGTCCAGCAACACGCCTTCGCTAGGCCCACCCTCGAGAGCCTGACTAACGACGAGGCTGCTCGTGAACGCAATACCCGCGTAACTCAGTGCTGCGGCGATTGCCTCTTGCTGCGAATTTTGCATATCAATTTGAGCCGCTTCTCTGTTTTGCTCCACCGTGACACCGGGCGGATAGGCGATGTCAACGGGAGTGACGGTCCGGGTCGGGTCAAGCCAGCCCGCCATCACGTCCATCCATCCGGGCAAACTGTCGGGGTTTCCGGATCGAGTGACCGTTGTGAGGCGCAGCTCACCGGTGGTGTCAAACACTTCGCGACCAGTGATGGCAATCAAATCAATTTCAGCATCGCCGACCAGGACAGACCCGAGGGTGTCGTAGGTCGGGCCAGGGTTATCAATGACGTAAGGGGCGGGTAGAAGAGAGAGCCCCGCCACAATGACGCCGGTCAGGCCCAGCATCAGCCAACCGACGCGGCGGGAGCGACCCTGAATCCCGGGCGTGGGGTCACCCTGTTCAAAAATACTCATCTTCGACCCTCCCGGTCCAGGCGCAAGCATAACCGCCCAAGCCTGTGGCAAGCCCTCAGCGAAATGGACCGCGAAATCAAGGTTTGCCCGGCTACGGTAAAGGGATGAACGACGGGCCAGAGGGCGAGCTCCCAGACTTCGAAGACGAAGACGCGATTCGTGCCGCCTTTGAACGGTTTCTCCAGGGCGATCAGTCTTTTGACCCAGCGGAGCTCATGAGGGCAGCCGGGATAGACATTAACGGCCCCCAGATTCAGGCAATGATGCGACAGCTTGGTGCCGCCTTCGGCCAGGACGGCCTTTTGAAGTCCTCGGCCGCGAGGGACCATTCCGTCACCGTGGCCACGGAGGGCCAAACCCCGCTGGATCCGGCTACCAGAGGCGCACTAGACGCCGCAGCGCATGTGGCCACCCTCTGGCTGGGCGAGGTCACCGACATTGCAGATCTCCCCGACACCCCCGTGATTGCCACCCGCACCGAATGGGCCAGGCGAAGCCTGCCAGTGTGGGAAGAAATCGCTGAACCTGTGGCTATTGCCATCCCCCGCGCTGTCTCCGGGATGCTCACCAGCAACGTCCCCGAGAGCCTCGCGGAGACATTCGGTTCCCTTTCCGGGCAGATGGAAAACGTCTCCAAAGGTCTGTTTCGCCTGCAACTCGCCCAAGTGGTGGGAAATTTAGCCAAGGAAGTGCTCTCCGGCGGTGACATTGGAATCCCGCTGATCCATGGAACCTCGGAATACGACGTCCATGCACTGCTGGTGGCCCAAAATATGCGCGATTTTTCGCGAGACCTCGACGTTCCCGTGGAAGAGGCTGATATTTATCTCGCCGTCCGAGAAGTTGCCCACGCGCGGCTTTTCCGACACGCTCGGTGGCTGCGACTTCATCTGATTAGCGCCATCCGCGACTTCGCCCACGGAATCAGCATCGATTCCGACGCGATCATGAATCTTCAGGAAGGTTTCGACCCCACTGACACGCAAGCCCTGCAGGAGCTTTTCAGCAGCGGAGCACTCCTGCCCGAACACACCGAGGACCAAAAAAGGGCCCTCGCCAGGCTCGAAACAATGCTTGCTCTCATCGAGGGATGGGTGGACCACGTGACGGGCCTGGCTACCCACCGTTTGCCCAAAGCAGATTCACTGGCCGAAACTATTCGTCGGCGTCGCGCCAGCGGTGGTCCAGCAGAGCGCGCTTTCCAAACACTGGTGGGACTGGAGCTGCGCCCCAGGCGTCTGAGGGAATCGAGCGCCCTCTGGGCCTCTCTCACCACCCAGCTGGGGGCAGAAGCGCGGGATGCCCTCTGGCAGCACCCCGATTCGCTGCCCACAGAGGACGACTTTGACAACCCAGAGGCTTTCCTCCATCGCCTTGCACATCCCGCTGATACGCGTGATGACATGGACAACGCGCTCCGCGATCTCCTGGATGAGGGTTCACCGGAATAGCCCTGTGCATAGTGGGCAACACTGCTCGCGGTTTTTCGCCACTATCCCTCTATGGCTTCCCCCGTTCTTCGTATCAATCCTCGACTGCCACTGGTGTGGCGCAATCCCAGCACCCTGCAGATTGGCGTGGATCCCCCTGTGGTGGTCATTGACAATCTGAGCGAGGGCGCGCTGATGTTGCTCGAGGCCTTGGTAAAGGGGCTCACTCCCCCTGGCGCCACGCTGCTGGCTGGCGAAGCGGGAGTCCCGCTCCAGGAGTGTCAGCGAATTCTTCAGGCTCTTGATCCGGCCCTCACGGCCGCAAGAGAAACACCGCTGGTCGGCTTTGCGCTTCGCGGTCATAGCGCCCACCGGCGAACCATGACCGCACACCTCCGCGCGCTGGGACACCCGGTCGCTCCCGCCCAGGAGGCCACTTCACGCACCAGCGAGACCGTGCTGGTGGGAAACTATGTCCTTGACCCGGTCCTCTATCGAGCCTGCCTCAGCTTCGACCTCCCCCACACGCCCGTGGTGTTTCAGGACCAGTCGGTCGTGATCGGCCCCCGGGTCACCCCGGGCAGTGGTCCTTGCCTCCACTGCGTGTGGGAGAACGCGGTCTCTCTCGCCCCCCACCATCAGGCCGTAATGTCCCAGCTATGGCGAAAATTAGCGCCCGCTGACACATCCGAAATGGCTCTTCTGGCTACGACTGCAGTTCTTGAATTGGTCACCAAGCCGCAGAGAGGCCGAGTTCTCCGCATCGATGCCCTGAGCCATTTCGTCTCAGAGCGCTGGGAAACACCGTCCAATGAGTGTCGGTGCCGGAATATCGCCGTGGTCTAAGGGCGACCGAGAGCCTCGAGAAAACGACTCACCTGACGCTGCGACGAACCTTCTTTCGAGCGCTCCGCACAGGAAAGGTAAAGCTCTCGCTGCGCGCGGGTGATCCCCACGTAAAACAGCCGGCGTTCTTCTTCGATCTGTTCTTCGCTGCGCGCGTAAGAAATGGGAAACTGGCCCTCCGCCAGCCCAATCATGAAGACCACGGGCCATTCGCGGCCCTTCGCAGAATGCACCGTGGTGAGCGTGAGAGCGCCCAGTGTGGGGGCATCACCTGCAGCGGATCGTTCGGCCAGTTCCTCCGAAAACCCCGCCAAAGTGACATTTGGAGCCTGTGCCCTGGCTAGATCCCGCAGGGCTGCCAGGTCTTCATATCTGGAGCGCTCTGCTCCGTGGTGGTCGGGGGCTTCGGGACCAAGACCCAAGCCAAAAAGAATGTCCTCGACCACCGAAACAAGATTCCCCGATACTCCTGCGACGAAAGCACCTCTGATTTCCATGACGGCCCGCCTGATGTGGGGCTCCTCAAAAAAGGCCGTCGCCCCCCGCACTCGGTAGCTGATGCTTTTCTGCCGAAGCGCATTCTCGATGGCCAGCGATTGCGCCCCAAAACGCATCAGCACGGCAATGTCATCCGGTGCTACACCTTGGCCAATCTTCTCCGCAACCACAGTGGCCACGTACTGAGCTTCGCCCGCGTCGTCAGCCGCCACGTGTCGGTGCAGGGGCTCCCCCGATGCCGACACCGGATCCAAGGTGAGAGCACCGGGTTTTCCCCTCACCACACTGTTGGCAGCGTCAACGATTTCAGGCGTTGATCGATAGTTCTTTTCCAACTTCACCACGCGTGCCCCGGGATAGCGGATGGGAAAGTCAAGTAGGTAGTGGCTACTGGCGCCGGCGAAAGTGTAAATGGTTTGGCTGGCATCCCCTACAACCACGACGTCTTCGCGGGGCCCAATCCACAAATCAAGCAGCCGCTGCTGCAGGGGCGACACGTCCTGGTATTCATCCACCAACAATGCTGAATACTGCGCTCGAACTTTTTCCAAGACCTGGGAGTTTTCTTCCATTAGCCCCACTGTGGCCAACAGCACATCTTCAAAATCTATCCGGGAGGCCTCGTCTTTGACCCGCTCATAGCGTTCATGAATGCTGGCCATCGCTTCTACGGACATACCCCCCGGAACATCACCTGGTGTCCCTTGGCGCTGGGTTTGATACTGCTCAATGGTGAGACCGTGAACTTTGCGCCACTCAATATCGGCGGCGATGTCGCGCAGAATTGCGGTATCAACGCCGAGGTGCAAGCTCTCCAGTGCCTTTGCTACGAGTCGGCCCTTCGCGCCAGAAATATCGGGAAGACGACCCCCAGCTACCGTGGGCCAAAAATGCTGTAATTGCCGAAGCGCTGCGGAGTGAAATGTTCTCGCAGCGACACCCCTGACCCCCAAGCCCTGGAGCCTGGTGCCCATCTCCGATGCCGCTTTAGCGGTGAAGGTGAGAGCTAACACATGGTCTGGTTGATAGTGGCCCTCCTGGATGCCGTAGGCAATGCGATGGGTGAGCGCTCTCGTCTTCCCGGTTCCTGCCCCCGCGAGAACACACAGCGGCCCACCCCATGTCGTCGCCACCACCCTCTGGTGGTCATCCAAGCCAGCCAGGGCATCCACCGCGACCACGGTTAGTCCTTCCCGCGCTCTAACCAGTGATCAATCATGGCCCGAGCGATAGAGGGCTGGCCGGGCAGGGTAATTCCTCCAGATTCTGTGCGAAGCGATTCTCGGTCAAACCAGCGCAGGTCCACGATTTCAGTCCCATCCGGGCGCAACTCGTTGCGGTGGGCGGGGTCAAGCTCAGCCTCGAACCCCACCATCAGCGAGGCGGGGAAGGGCCAGGGTTGAGAGCCCACATAACGGGGGCGACGAACAACCAAGCCCGACTCTTCCCACACTTCGCGAATCACCGCCGCTTCAAGCGACTCCCCCGGCTCGACAAATCCGGCCAGCAAGGAGTAGCGGTGTGATTCCCAGAGCGCATTACTCCCCAGCACGATGCGATCGTGCGCATCGGTGATGAGCACGATGACCGCGGCATCGGTGCGGGGGAAAATATCTTTTCCCGTCTCCGAATCCACCCGCGTCCACCCGGCTTGGCTTTCTGCAGTAACAGCGCCTGTTGAGGGTGAAAAAGCGTGAGCGTCATGCCAGTTGGCCATAGCCAGAGCTTCAATGACCACCCCCGAATCCAAATCATCTAGTGTGTGGGCGAGGGTCCGCGCACTCATCCACCGAGTCACATCGGGCTCGAGGCTCTCTCCGACTTCGTCATCCACCACAGCGGCAATAAAGCTGGTGCCAGCGGCCAGGGCTCGGTTGTTCTCAGTGGTGAGACCCAGGTATATCCGGTGTCGAAACTGTGGGATGTCCGCGGGGGCAAAAATCGCCAGCTGGGCATTGGGTCCGGGTGCAACAAGCGCTTCCCCGCGCCAAATCACGACCACCGCAGTAGCGGGAGAGGACCAGAGCTCTTCTAAAAACCCGGGTATTTTCCGCGACACAGCATCGCGGTCGATGCGGGACCGCGCCAGAGGCAGTTTGTCGGTGAGTGACACGTGCGCCCTTCTGCAGAAGCCTGATAAGTCGCCAAGAGAGAGCTCCAGGCGGTGTGGCTATCCTGCCAGGCAAAGCCTGTGGCGCCTACTCTGGAGAAATGGCTCACACCCCCCTCATGCTATCGGCGCTCGCCACCAGCGCGGTCGCGGGTTTCCAGGCGGTGAGTGCACAAACTCTTTCCACGGCGGAGCGAGATGCAGCCCTCGCGCACGATGTCAATAATGATGCGTGGCTGATCGAAATATCTCGTTCCGACGCCGATGAGGCGAGTCACCGGAAAGAAATATCCGCCGCCCAAGCTCTTACCGAAGGCCTCCGGTCACGACTAACTTTTCAGGTCCCCGCCATCAAGGGAACTGCCGATGTGGGTGGCAGAACCCTTAGCGTGGGAACATACCTGCCGGGTTCCCATCTCACTCCCAAAACCATGACGCCGGTGAGCGCCTCCAGCGTGGGAAAAGCTCTCGCCGCAATCCACTCGCTGCCCGCCAGCAGCCTCCAAGACTTTGACCGACCCCTCCACTCCGCACTGGATTCCCTGCGCGAATGCGCGGGAGTGGTGGACGCCTCGGCGGCAACCGGCCTTATCCCCCAATCTCTCTTGCGGCGCTGGGAGACCGCTTGCGAGGATCAGGGACTCTGGCAATTCGACGCGACCGTGATTCACGGTCAAGTCCAGCTTTCTCGTTTTCTCTTTGAGGACCACAGTGTGGTTGCCGTCGATGGGTGGACCGAGTTTCGTCAAGGCGACCCTGGCAAGGACTTGGCCTGGTTGACCACCCCGACCAACAATGCCTTCGCCACCGCCGTCCACACCAGCTATGTGTCAGCCCACCCCAGTGCGGACAAATGGGTGATGCAACGAGCCAGATTCTATGCAGAGCTCGATATCGCGAAGTGGCTCCTGCATGGCGTCCAAATGGGCCATGACACCGTCACTCACGACGCAACGGAAATGCTCTCTGACCTCAGTGATCGTGTCTCCAGCGATCTCGACCAGGCGCTCACCGCACCCATTAGTCACGCCCAACACCCCCTCAGCTAGGTCCGGAGCTACTCTCCAAGCGCCTCTACGAGCAGGGTTTCGAATTCCATCGCGTCTGGCAGATGCGATGGGGTGACGAGCCTGGAGGATTGAGTAAACCAAAAACTCGCCCCAATGTCCGCCAGCGCTGTCCCCGTCCACTGTGCCCACGCCAGGCGATAGGCCGCCAGTTGCAGAGACTTGGCCGCAAGTTCCTCCTCGTTGCGCGGGGCTTTACCCGTTTTCCAGTCCACGATGTGGACACCGGACTCGGTGGCGAAGACGGCGTCGATTTTGCAAATAATGAGGTGAGCCCCGACCGGGTAGTGAAGCTCAGCCTCAATGGCCAGAGGCGTGTGGGTGGCGAACTCGGAGCGGAGAAATGCTTCCTTCCAGTCCTCCAGCGCAAGGGCATCTTCGGGAGTGTCCTCACTCTCGCCGATAGACAGGACGGGACCGGGGAGAGAAACATCGAATTGTTCCTCTACAAATCGGTGAAACAGCGTGCCACGGAGCGCTGCGGCATGGGGTCGTCTGGGAACGGGGCGCGCCAAAGCACTCCGAAAAGCGTCCGGGTCGGCGATAAGTTGCTCCAACGAAGAGGCGGGAATCCGAACCGGATTCGACACCTGTTGCAGTGTCGCGTGAGCCATCAGCATTTCTTGTCGGATTCTCGCCAGAGCAACTCGAGTGGGCTCTCCCTGCTCCGCTTCGCTCTGAGCAGCCGTCACGAGAGCCGCGGCAGATTCCAGGAGTGGGCGTCTCGAGCCGAGAGGATCGCGCGGCCAGAGTGGCAACTCTGATTCCCTCGCTGGCGGTGCCGTGTCAGGGGAGAGGTTCCCCGGGATGCCTTCCACGATTCCCGCCTCGATGAGCTCGGTGAGAAACCGGGAGGGTTTTCGCGCAGTGAGCTGGTGGGCCCAGTAGGAGCCAGAGAAGAGTAGGTGTTTTTTCGCCCGCGTAATGGCGACATACATCAATCGCCGCTCTTCAGCGATCTGGTGCTGAGCCATCTCTTGAGCAAAGCGGCCTCGAGCCAAGTCCACCTCTTTCACCGTTTCGGCACCCCGCCAAGCAAAGAGAGGCAGCGAGGCTTTGTCGCCCCGAAATTCATAGGGAAGTTCGCCTTCTTTCAGCCATCCCGCGGTTCCCTTCGGCGTCCCCGGCAACTCACCCTCGACCAGGCGCGGGAGGGCAACAAGATCCCACTCCAAGCCTTTAGCGCCGTGAATGGTGAGAATTTGCACGCACCCCGCTTCGGGTTCCTCCGCCCGCGGGGACAGGTTGTCTTTGCGCTCTGCCTCCTCGAGCCACTGGACAAAGCCAGCCACCCCCGTGTCATCGGCAAAGGCCAAATACCCCGACAGGGCTTCCATAAAAGCGTCTCTCGCTGCCCGCGAGAGGTGCCGCTGGGGGTGGGCGAGCAGTTCAATATCAAGCCCCAGCTCCTGCTCAATCGCCACCACCAATTCGGCAACATCACCAAACCGCTGGGCCTGCAAGGTGGAGAGCACCCGGTAGGCATCGGCGAGACGCTCCAAGCCCAGCGGGGAATACCCTTTCCTTTGGTGATGACCCTCCGGGGCCTTGGCAATAAAGAACACCGCATCCAACAGGCCGGCGTGATCGCGTGAGGCGAGGGACGCTTTCAAGCGGTTCGCCACGGCCTCCTCCATTTCAACGCCCTGCTCATCTCGAGCTACCAGCCATCGTGCCGTCTGCGCCAGGGCGTGAATATCGGCCACGCCCAGGCGCCAGCGGGCACCGGTCAATAAACGAACAAGCTCGGTTTCAGCATGGGGATGGGCAAGAATTCGCAATGCACACACCACATCAGCGATAGCTGGATCCTCCAGCAAGCCTCCAATACCCAGCACGTGAACGGGCACACCCGCCTCTAGCAGCGCATCCACGAACCGTTTCTGGTGGGCGCGAGCGCGCAAAATCACGGCGGCACTCGGCGGCTTCCCCGGCCCCTGGGAATCAAGTTTGTGGGCAAACCACGCCGCCACCTGGCTGGCTTCTTCCTCCAGGGTGGTCGGAAATGCGACCTCCGGGGCGAGAGACTCCGCGCCTTCCCGGGGTGTCAATATTTCTGCCTTCGGACCGGGCAGATCTCGCAGAGGCTCGGCCACCCGGTTGGCAGCATCCAACACCGCCACCCCATTGCGCCAGGACGTTGACAGGGTCGCAGAGCTCACTTCCGGGCCAAAAGCAGTGTCAAAGTCCACCAGGTTGGCACTGCTCGCCCCCCTCCAGGCATAAATCGCCTGGTGCGGATCTCCCACAGCCATCACCGGGTGGGTTCCGAAGATTTCTGACAGCAAGGTTGTTTGCGCCACCGAGGTGTCCTGATACTCATCGAGCAACACAACCTTGTACCGAGTTCGCAAATCTGAAGACACCGAGGGGTATCGGTGGATGATTTCTAAGCCAAAAGCAATTTGATCCGAAAATTCCAACACCCCGCGAAGCCTTTTCGCCTCGGACACCTCCGCCACCAAATCGGCCAACAGGGGTAATAACGCGACTTTGTCGAGCGCGCGTCCCACCTCCGGGTACGTACCTCGACCACCCGGTGGTAAATCGCGCAGTTTCTCGAGCTGTGCGACGAATTCCTCAAGATCGTTGGAGGTCACCGGGTTCTCCGCCAAACGCTGGGACAGGTTTCTCACACGGTTGGTAACCGCGGCCGGGTCAAGACCACACGTCTCCAAGCCGGGGTGCAGGCTGGAGGCAACAACTCGCCTGGTGAGAGCCCAGGCGCTGGCCTCGGAGAGGACACTGGCGTCGGGGTCGCGCCCCAACAAAATGGCGTTGTCTCGATAAAGGCCTGCAGCGAAAGCGTTATAGGTCGACACCGTCGGCCCCTCAAATTCGTCAAGCTCCACCCCGACACCCGATTCCACCAGGGTCGAAAGATGAGAGCGAATACGGGAGGACAGCTCCCGTGCCGCTTTTTTGGTGAAGGTGAGCCCCAGGACTTCGGAGGGGGCCACGTGGGAATTAGCAATCAGCCACAACACTCGTTGCGCCATCGTTTCTGTTTTTCCCGACCCTGCGCCCGCGACGATGCGGAAGGTGCCCCTCGGGTCGCCCTCGATAATCCCCTGCTGCTGAGCGGTCGGGGTGCCAGACCCCACAATGCGGGCCAAATCGCTAGCGCTAAACCTCATCGGTCACCTGCCCAATGGCGTGCCAACGGTGCCTGGCGGGTGTCCCGGGTGGGCCAAAAGCACGGGGCGCTCCGCCGAATTCGTGTCGGGACATGAGCTCTGCTGCCTGCTCGATGCGGGACAGGAATGCCTCCCGGGCCTCGGGGGTCAGCGGCGTTTGGGTAGCGAGTCGATAGCTTTTGCCGTTCACTCCCTCTTTGACAAACACCAAGACCGCCCCCGCTGACACCAGAAGCTTTTCCCCCACCATCTCCCGAATTTCTTCCGAATCCAGGGCCATCTGGTAGCTCAGCATCTGAGGATTATCCACCACGTCTTTGTCCCGTTGACTACTCCCCGTCTTCAGATCCACCACCAGTACTTCGCCCGATTCCAGACGTTCCAAGCGATCGATCATGCCACGCAAGCGAACGCGCTGGTGTTCAATCTGAAAAGATGCTTCGATTGCCAAAACGCTGGCACCCGCGGTGCGGCGATCTCTCGTGTAGTCGGCAAGCGCCTGCACCATCCCGTGAGCCAAGCGCTTGTGGTAGCCCTCGACCCAGCCGCTCTCGTATTCGAGTTCGCCAAAGCGCCGGTCAACTTCGCGCCACATGTCCTCGGCATCCCCATCAAGGTTGTGCTCCCACGCTTGGTGGAGCAGCAACCCCACCCCGCGCGAGGGTGCCGGGTCATTTCTTGCCACGAGGGATACAAACCAATCCAGCGGCGACGCCTCAATCGCGCCGAGCGCCGAGGGTGAAACCGGGATACTGCCTTCGGCAAAGAGCGGCTGGGTGCTCGAGACCGGAGCCAATCCCCACCAGGTTTTCGGGTCAGCCCCCGGGAGCCCCCACGTAGCAGCGAGCGCTAGGTCCGCAGCAATGGGCTCCGCTGCCCAGCCCTGCTGAAGCGCTCTCACGAGGTCTCGGCGCAGCGAACCGACGATGGAGCGGGGAGAAAGAGGTGGTTCGGTGTCGGGCACCAACGCCTCTGCTGTGCGGGCAACCAGGTGAAAAAGCGGGGATGGTTCTGATTCTTCGGATTGGGTGGCGCTCACCACGACCCGCGTGTGCGCGCGAGAGAGAGCTAAGGCGAAAAGTCGAAGTTCATCATCGCGAACCACTCGTGCTTCATCGATACTCTCGTGATCCACGCCCCGCAGGGTTGCCGAGAGCCGGTGGGAGGCTAGGAGGGAACCTCTTAGCCTCAGGTCGGGCCACACTCCGTCCTCGACTCCGGTGATAAACACGGTGTGGAATTGCTCACCGACGACTCCCGATGGGGTCGAGACCACCACCGCTGGCCACAAAGGGGTCGGCAACACAACATCTTCGGGGACTTCTGAGGTGAGAATGGCGTCGATGAAAACTGCCGCATCAGCACCAGGGGATGACTCCACAAAATCAGCGGCCCCTGCAAAGAGGGCGACCACGGCATCCAGAGCGCGATTGATTCCCATGCTCCTCCGGGAGGAGCCTTCTGCTCGCTGCGCCCAGCTGCGATGAGCCCCGGTTCCCTCCCAGAGCTTCCACAACGCGTCCTGAACGCTGGTGGTGGGGTGATCTGCAATATCGGCAAGAAGGCCGGCCAGGGTGTGTGCCTTGTGAGCTACCCCCGTATCCAACAGCGCAAACCCACCGCGATGTGAGAGCGCCTCCGCGAGCAAAACGTCGACGGGGCGATGGGGCTCGTCGCTTGGTGCTGCCCGGCGAAGCGCAAACCGCAGCCGACGCATTTCTTGCGCGCTCATACCGCCATACAGCCCTTGCAAAGCAGCAACAGCGCTGCGGGAGGTGAGGGGGATTGTGCCAAGCCCCAGGGCCAAGAGCTCCACCAGTTCTCTGGCGGCCTGCTGATCCCGCAGGCGTGCACCACTCAGACTTTGTCGAGCCGGGATCCCCCAGAGTGACAACTCGCGAACCAGCTCGCTCACCCTGGTTCCCCGCCGGGCAATAACGGCGATGTCGCCGAGCTGCAGTCCCTCTTCGAGTTGGGCGTTTCGTATCATTCCCGCAACCGCGAAGGCTTCTGCTCCCGGGCTAGTCACGAGCATGGTCTGAACCAGAGATTCCTTCTCCTCCGCCTGTGCGGCTCGCTGCTTTCCAGCCTGGGCGGCCCCAATTCTGCCTGTCACCTCACCGACCACCTGGCGAATGGGTGGCCCATGCCGCCAGACGTGGGTGAGCACACCGCCGGTCACGCCCCACTGCGCAGCCAGAAATGCGTGGCCTGCCGGTTCGCTGCCTCGGAAGGTATTCCCCGCCACATCGGGTTCACTCACCACCGTCATTCCAAGCCCGTGACGGGAGAGAGCAAGCAGTAATTCCAGTCCGGCGTGGGTCAGATCGTGGGCGTCGTCGACGAGCAGGTGCTGCAGGCGAGCCCACCGAGGCGGCAGACCGTGTTGGAGTGCCGCAATGGCTCTGGCGAATATCTCTCCCGAGTCAAAAGCACCCGGTCTCGCGCTGGAAATGATGCGCTGATACTCGTCGCGGAACTCCAGAGCGGCCAGCCAATCTGCGCGACCAGCCCGCAGCGCCGCCGCGCGAAGCTCATCGCTGCTGGCACCCGTTTCCCCAGCCCCGGCCATCCATTCTCGAAGCTCTTGTCGAAAAGACCTCGTCGCCCGCACATCAGGACCCAGGGGCTCGGGCCACGAAGGGCCCGAGCCATCTTCGTCATGTCCAAGGAGGAGCGAGTGAATATCGACATCTATCTGACTTGCTTTCATCAAGTCCGGAGGGGCAAGACCCTGCTGGTGATGGAAATCCTGAACAAGGGCGAACGCGAGAGCGGCGAGAGAACGAACCCTCGCGCCTTCCGTGGCCACCCCGAGGCGCACACCCAAAACGTCTCTCAGTTTTCCCGCTGCCGCCCGGGTCGGCGTCACCACCATGACCGCATTAACGCTCACACCTTGCTGAAGCAGTGATTCACAGCGCTGCATCAGCAATTCTGTCTTTCCCGAACCAGGCGCTCCCACCACCACGGCGCGGGCGGAGACGGGTGCCGTAATGGTGTCTGCGGGCAAGGAGGTAGGCATCCCCTCGAGGCTAATCCACACAGCTGACGTGCCCTACGCTAGGAGGGTGGATATACGTATTGGAATTATCAACACCGCCCGCGAGCTCGTGCTTCAGACCAACGCGGAAGCGAAAGAGCTCGAAAAAACCGTCGCCGACGGCATGGCCACTGAGAACGGCACGATTCGTTTTGAAGACGAAAAAGGTCACATCTTTGTCGTTGCTTCGAGAAACTTGGCCTATGTCGAACTCGGTGTGGAGAAAGCCCGAAAGGTCGGCTTCGCGCCTTAATCGTGGCCATTAATCTCGTTCTTGTCATCACGGTCGCTGGGTTGCTCGGCCTAGCGATTCGGGCATTCATGCCCCACCGAGAGAAGCTCGGCATCGTCGTTCTCCCCGCCCTCGCTGTTATCGCAGGATCCCTGGGATGGGCGTTCGCGATGTGGGTGGGAATTTCCCCCGACAGCCTCTGGGGGTGGGTCATTGCTATGGGCCTCGCCGCGGGTGTGCCCGTGGCTGCCGGAATTCTTCTCCCGCCGCGGCGGGATGCCGCAGATGCTGCTCTGTGGGAGAGCTTGACGCGCTAAGCCGTCAGTCCAAGGCGATCCAGTCGCCTAGTGTGCTGTGCGAGGACTTCGGTAAAGACAGGTTCCAGCGGAGCCTCGGTTTCTTGCGAGGCTAAAACCTCGGGTGAGAGGGCGTCGCGACACATCAACATCACATCCCCCACCAAGCGCCTCGACCACAGGCTCACCCGGGAGCGGTAGCGTTCGTCGGAGGCCAACAGTCTGCCGATCACTTCTGCCATGACGTCTTCATCACCGCGGTCAGCCACAATTTCCTGGACGCGTGTGGAAAGGGTATGGGGGAGACCCTCGGCGAGAAGATGCCAAAAATCCCTCGTAAATCCTGTCAACACGTAGCTGGTGGTGACGTTTTCATACCAGCGCTCTGAGTGAAACCGAGCCATATGAGCGGCCAGTTTTTCTCGCCCGGGAGCAAGAGCAGCAGGCACATCGTCCACATAATCCGCCAACAAGTCGTGGAAGGACCGGTATCGATCCATCGCCACCGCTGCTGCACCGAAAACATCGTGGGAATCAACGCTCGACCACGCTTCATTCGCGCATCGCGTCAGCAGACTCGCAAGCGTCGCCTGGAGGGAGGTGGCGCCGGCGAGATAATCTGCTGCCGAGGGCGCTAAGTCACCCACATTCACCTTGCTCGCGGGCGAGCCTGACCCCCTCGAGGGAAGCACGGACTTCCGAAGGGGCTTCTTTTTCTTCCAAAAAGCCATTCGCCAAGCTTAGCTGTGAGCGCACAAAGTGCCCGTGGCAAAAGAGCGCCAGCTAGACTAATGAAACATCTAAAGACGAGGATTATCTAACACGTGAATTTTTCCGACCTCGGTATCGACACCGACATGGTCGAGGCCCTCGAAGCCAAAGGAATTATCGAACCGTTCCCCATTCAGGAACAAACGATTCCCATCGCGCTCACCGGCCAAGACATTATTGGACAAGCCAAAACAGGCACCGGCAAAACCTTCGGGTTTGGCCTACCCCTCATTCAATCCCTCGGGTCCGACCCGGAGCCGGGAGTGAAGGCGCTCATCGTTGTACCCACCCGCGAACTCGCGGTTCAGGTGACCGAAGACATGGTGCTTGCTGCCGGCAACCGCAGCACCTCTGTCGTCTCGATTTATGGCGGCAAAGCATATGAAGGACAAATCGAGGCCCTGAAAGCCGGCGCGCAGATCGTGGTGGGAACACCGGGTCGACTCCTCGACCTGGCCAGCCAGAGGCTCTTGTCCTTCGCCAACGTTTCGGTGATGGTCCTCGATGAGGCCGACAAGATGCTCGACTTGGGCTTCTTGCCCGACGTCGAGCGTTTGTTCGCCCAGACCCCTCCCACCCGGCACACCATGCTGTTCTCGGCCACAATGCCTGGCCCCGTGGTCACGCTCGCCAGGCGCTTCATGAACAAGCCCATTCACATCCGGGCAACTTCACCCGATGAATCAATCACCCAGGCCAACATCAAGCACTTCGTCTATCGGGCTCACGCGCTGGATAAAGACGAGGTCATCGGTCGCATTTTGCAATCCGAAGGCCGGGGGAAAACCGTCATCTTCACCCGGACCAAGCGGGCTGCAGCCCGCTTGATGGAAGAGCTCAATGACCGCGGGTTCGCGGCGGGCGCTGTGCACGGCGACCTCTCGCAGGATGCCAGAGAACGAAGCATGGTGGCTTTCAAGGCCGGCAAGAAGGATGTTTTAATTGCCACGGATGTGGCAGCACGAGGAATCGATGTTGACGATGTGACCCACGTCATCAATCACACCATCCCCGAAGACCACAACGCCTATTTGCACCGCGTGGGCCGGACTGGCCGTGCCGGGAAAACTGGCATCGCGGTGACGTTTGTGGATTGGGATGACCTCCACAAGTGGGCACTCATCAACAAGGCGCTGGAGATGGGTATTCCCGAACCTGTAGAAACCTATTCCTCCTCACCACACTTCTTGGAAGATTTGAACATCCCCGCAGGGACCAAGGGTCGCTTGAAGAACACCCCTATTCCCAAGGCTGAGAAACGCGCGGGTCAACCACCCCGGAGCCAGGGCTCCAAGCCTTCTGGTCAGGGAAGCCCCACACGAACCACCTCGGGCGCTGAAGGCGGGTCCGGTAACTCCCGTCAGCGTCAGCGTCGCCGCACCGGCAACTAACGCAGAGGCTCGCTGCCGGTCGCGGCAGCGAGAATTCGGTGGAATTCTTCCTCAGTCGTCGTGTTCTCCCCTAGGACGTTGGGTTTTTTGCTGCCGTGAAAATCACTGGATCCCGTGACAATGAAATTAAGCTCTTTCGCCACCAGACCCAGCACCTCTTTGCCCTCCTGCGTGTTTTCACGGTGGTGAATCTCCAACCCCGCAAGTCCTTGTTCTGCCAGGGCACGATAGCCCCCGAGAATTTCTGCGGCATCGAGTTGGTGATCGATGGCCCCGGAACGCCCGCCGGTATAGGGGTGGGCGAGAATGGGCACAGCCCCTGCCTCTGACAAAATCCTTATTCCCTCCGCCAATCGCGGGGCGTAATGCGGGACGTGATACGGGCCATCAGCCCGCAACGGCCCGGCAAACGCTGCCGAGGTGTCGGGGAAATATCCCTTCTCGATCAGGATGTGGGCGATGTGGGGGCGTCCCGCGGTAGCGCCTTGTGGGATGTGGGCGGAGACTTCTTCCCATGTGATATCAAAATCCACGCGGAGTTTTTCCACCATCAGCTGCAAGCGGTGATCACGGTGGGATCGAATTTTTGCTGTTTGCTCTTTCAAACCCGCGTGCTGGGGGTCGGGAAGATAACCCAGAAGGTGCACACTGCGAGGCGGCACACCCGAGCCTGGTTCCAAGACCTGACAACTCAATTCAATCGCGGGAATCACCGCCATTCCCGTACCGGCAACTGCCTCGGCGGCTTCTGCCCACCCCGCGAGGGTGTCGTGGTCACTCAGCCCCAAAACGTCGATGCCCGCCGCAAGGGCTTCGCCAACGAGCTCCGTGGGGCTATCGGCGCCATCCGAGCAGGTGGTGTGGGTGTGAAGATCAATTTGCAAAGGCACTCCCCCATGCTAGGTGGCAGACTTGTGACATGGCGAAAGACTCGACTCCCCCGCGTAACGAGAACCGGTCGGCACCCATCTCCGAAGCATTTCGCGCCTTCATCCAGACCGGGTGGGCACAGCCCGCTCCTGTGTCTGCTCGTCCGTGGCCGGTGTCGCGCAATGCTGCAGGAAGGCGCGACGAAATCAGTGGGCAGTTTCCTGGGGTCACACTCATTGTTCCTGCAGGCTCACCCAAACAGCGCTCGAATGACACGGACTATCCTTTCCGCCCCCACAGCGCCTTTACCTATCTCACGGGCTGGGGTCACAGCGCCACACCAGGCAGCATCTTGATCGCCATAGCCACTGCCACAGGACACGAGTGGGAACTCGTGATGCGTGGACCAGCGCCGAGGACCAGTGATGAGTTTTATGCCAACGCAGCTATTGGCGAATTTTGGACGGGAAGGCGCCCCACCCTCGAGGACGTGGGCACCTGGTTGGCGCTCAACACCCGCGAGCGGGAGGATTTTGAGCTTCCAGCACTCACCGGGCCTTGGGCGATAATTCGCGAAGCAGATCCCGTCCTCACCGCTGAGTGCGATGCCGTGAGAGGGTTCACTTCGCCCCCCGCCCTCGATGCGGATGTCGAACGCGTTGCTAGCGAGATGCGATTGATCAAAGACGATTACGAAGTATCGGAACTTCGGGCGGCCATCGCCTCCACACACGCCGGATTTAACGACATTGTCGAGGTTCTTCCGCGCTCAATAGGGCACGCCCGAGGCGAGCGCATCGTGGAAGGAGCCTTCCACTCGCGGGCCCGCCTGGAAGGCAACTCTGTTGGTTATGACTCGATCGTGGCCAGCGGATCCCACGCCTGCATTTTGCACTGGGTTACCAATGATGGGCCCATTTCGCCCGGGGATTTGCTGCTGGTGGACGCGGGTGTCGAGCGTGATTCCCTGTACACGGCAGATATCACCAGGACCATCCCGGTCAGTGGCACGTTCACCCCGCATCAGAGGGAAGTCTATGAAGCGGTATTGGAGGCCGCCGATGTTGCTTTCGCGATGGTGAAGCCTGGCGTGAGTTTCCACGAGATCCATGACACCGCCATGGCGGTGATCGCCACACGCGTCAGTGACTGGGGGTTCTTGCCCGTCTCGCTCACGAAGTCATTGAAAAAAACAAGCCAACTTCATCGCAGATTTATGATTCATGGCACCAGCCACCACTTGGGGCTCGACGTTCATGACTGCGCCCACGCTCGAAAAGAGCGCTACCTCCAGGGAACGCTCGCAGCCGGAATGGTTTTCACGATTGAACCGGGTCTGTATTTTCAGCCCGATGACGAAACAGTGCCCGCCGAATGGCGGGGCATCGGGGTTCGGATCGAGGACAACATCCTTGTCACAGCAACCGGGGCAGAAAATCTCTCCGCAGCAATTCCGCGCAGCGTGGCGGCCGTCGAAGATTGGATGGCTGGTTGACCCCTCGGTAGACTGAGGCCACCAGCGGGAGTGGTGAAATTGGTAGACACGCAGGATTTAGGATCCTGTGCCTTCGGGTGTGAGGGTTCGAGTCCCTTCTTCCGCACTCGAACTTGTCGGCCCCAGGCCCGAAGAATGGGTCAGAGAGTGAAAAGGACCAAAGACGCCGCCATCACGGCCATACCGGCAATGACCCCGTAAATCGCTAACTGACCGCTGCCGTATTGCCTCGCTGCCGGCAGGAGGCTATCGATCGAGATATAGACCATGATTCCGGCCACCGCGGCAAAAGTGATACCGAGAATGGTGTCGTTCATAAAGGGGCGCAAGACCAGGTAGCCAAGAATGGCCCCCAACGGCTCGGCAAGGCCGGAGAGCACGCCAAACCCGAAAGCTTTTGCCCGGGATTTGGTGGCGTAGTAAAGGGGAATCGCGACAGCGATGCCCTCAGGGATGTTGTGGATGGCGATGGCCGCTCCGACCGCCAGCCCCACTTGAGGATCTTCGAGGGTGAGGAAAAACGTCGCCATCCCTTCGGGGAAGTTGTGAAGCGTAATCGCCAGCGCAACACCGATTCCCGCCCGAAGCAGCGACTTATCCATCTGGCTCACCAGTGCGGGGTCCTCCAGAGACACCGACGTGTGGGCATCATCCAGGGAGGGGTGTTCCAGATCGGGAATCATACGATACAGCAGCGCCATCCCTGTGAGGCCCCCGAGAAAGGCAACAGCCATGACCCCTGGGGACCATCCTTCTCCGTATTCCGGGCTCAGGAAAGATATCGCCTTGGGAATAATCTCCACAAAGGACACGTAGATCATCACACCGGCAGAAAAACCCAGGGAAACAGCAAGAAATTTGCGATTCGTGTGTCGCGCAAATAACGCCAGCGATGCCCCCACAAGAGTCGCCAGCCCCGCTCCCACGGTCACTACAAAGGCAAAAAGAACGGCGTTTTCGATCACTTTCTAACGCTATCAGCGCAGCTGTCCCCAGCGTTCCAGCTCCACCCGCCCTCCACTGCGCCAGGCTCCAGGGGGTGAGACACAACTCTGTAGGTGACACTTACCTCCATGCCCGTGATTGCCTTCCTGATTCTTACCGCACTCATACCCCCTCACCCGGAAGCCATCTGGGAGTGGCCGACCTCGGGTGAACACAGGGTACTGAGAGATTTCCAAGCCCCGCTCACCCCCTGGGGTTCGGGGCACCGGGGTCTCGACCTCGCCGCCACCGGAGACACCATTGTGGCTCCGGTGGCGGGGGTTATCACTTTCAGCGGTTGGGTCGTCAATCGCGGGGTGATCACCATCACTTCCGCAGAGGGCCACCGGGTCAGCATGGAGCCTGTGACAGCGCTGGTCCCAAGCGGTGAGCGCGTTCGCGCGGGCGAAGTCATTGCCGAACTTGAGCCCGGACACTGCCCCACGTTGTGTGTTCACCTGGGTCTTCGCGTGGGAGAGGACTACCGCTCTGCGCGGCGAGAGCTCGGAATCTTGAAACGTGCCGTGCTGTTGCCGTGGGAGTAATTACGCCCGAGGGTGGGCTGTGTCGTAGGCGCCTTTCAGGCGCTCGATTGAGACGTGGGTATAAATCTGGGTCGTGCCCAGCGATGAGTGACCCAATAATTCTTGAACGCTGCGCAAATCAGCTCCGCCATCCAAGAGATGGGTCGCCGCCGTGTGTCGAAGAGTATGCGGGCCCAGCGGCCCGTCGCCTCCCATATCGGCCAACAGCGTCGCCACCACCTGGTAGACACTGCGCGATCCCATTGCTTTTCCCAGACGGGAAAGAAAAACGGTTTGTCCCGACTCTGCCTCAGCCAGAGCCGGCCTGCCCGATGCCACATATCGATCGAGCGCAACCTGAGCGGGACGACCCAGGGGAATCATGCGTTCTTTGTTCCCTTTTCCCAGAACTTTAACCGTGAGAGCCGAAGCGTCACAATGGTCCAGGGTGAGCGAAGTCAATTCGCTGACCCGCATCGCCGTGGCGTAGAGGAGCTCAATGATGGCTGCGTTTCTGAGAGCCACTGGGTCGTCACCCTGTGCCGCGGCTTCAAGGCCATCCAGAATGTGGTCCATATGTGCCCTGGAGAGAACTCTGGGTAACGACTGTTGCGCTTTGGGCGCTGCCACTCGCACCCCCACATCCCCTGTGGTGTGACCCTGAAGACCGAGCCAGTGGGTAAAGCCCTTGAGAGAGGATACTTTTCGCCGTAGCGACGCTGCGGCAATACCCGATTCGGCCAGTGACCACACCCACGATCGACACAGTTCGGTATCGAGCTCACCCGCCTGCTCCACCCGCTGGGTGATGGCATACTCCACCAGTTGCCCTACGTCGCCTTCATAGGCTTTGAGCGAGTTCTCTGACAGCGTCCTGGAATCTGCCAATTCCTGGCAGTACCGCCTAGACAGCTGGCGCAACGGCTCCATCACGAACCGGATTGAACCTGATCTGCGTGGGAATTAAACTCCGAATCCTTCTTCGAAAACATCGCCTTGCGCTCCTCGGCACTCATCGCCTCAACCACGGAGCGGTAGCTCGCGTCGTAGGACATGATTTCGGAAACGTCGTCCAGGGGGACCTCGGAAAACACCACCTGTTCGGGATACACGTGCACCAGAGACGCTGCGAGTCCCGTAGTTTTTGCCGACAAAATGGTGGTGGCGGGAGCAATCAAATCGATGTTGTAACAGGCTGCAGCCGCCACCGAGATGGGGACGCCGGCAAAAGTCGAATAGGTGGAATAGTGCAAATGTCCCGCCAAAATTCCCCGGACATCGCTGCCTCGAACCACCGCGGCAAGCGCCGCCTGGTCCTCCAATTCAATGAGGCCCATCAGTTCAATCGGGGTGGGGATGGGTGGATGGTGGAGAGCTAAGAGGGTACCTTTTTCCGCAGGCGTTTCTAGTTCTCTGGCGAGCCATTCCAACTGGGCCAGTGTCAATTCGCCGTGGTGATAGCCGGGCACAGAAGTATCGAGGGCAATAATTCTGAGGCCATTCACGACAGAGACAGCATCCTGGGGAGCGGACGAGGGCTCGTTGCCTGTTAAAACCGATGAAAAGGCTTCCCTCTCATCGTGGTTTCCCATTACCCACACAATCTGGGTGTTGAGCTTTGTCGCCCAGGGCTCCACCAAAGAGCGCAGACGCCGATAGGCGTCCTCTTCTCCTCGATCCGCCAAGTCTCCGGTGAAGACCAGGGCGTCTATGGTGATTCCGCTGGCCACCAAGCGTTCCATCAGCAGCCTCAGGGGCGCATCAGAGTCGATGGATCCATACAGCTTGGCATTCCCCGCCAGAAGGTGAGTGTCACTGATGTGCACCACGACGTGCTCTGCGGAGGGGTGTTGGCCAAACGAGCTCATACCCCCAGCTTAGGCGTGGACGCCTGGCATCCCCGGGAGCAAAAAACCCACATCTGCCGCCTCAGTCAACACCATTGCCCCCACGTCACGAGCAATCCGGAAACATCCTCTGGCTGCAGGGTCGCCCCACCGCCCCGGAACCACACCAATCTGTCGGCCCAGTCCCGCCGCGTGATGGGCGGTGTTGATGGCTCCCGAGCGATAGGCGGCCTCCACCACCACGACACCGTCAGACAGCGCGGCAATCAGGCGATTCCTGGCCAGAAAACGTTCTGGCCGAATCCGCATCCCACAGGGCGCTTCAGAGAAAATAGCCCCGCGCTCCTCAATCTGGCTCATCAGCGCGGTGTTTTCGCTCGGATATACCGATTCCAACCCGCCCGCGAGGACGCAGAGGGGCACCCTCTGGTGAATCAGGCTTGCCTGATGCGCCACCGTATCAATCCCCGCGGCTCCCCCCGAGAGGATGGCGACCCCTTCGCTCCATGTTCCGGCCACAATGCTGGTTGCGTTTCCCAGCCCCGCACCGCTGGGTCGCCTACTTCCCACAACAGCAAGCACAGGAAGGGTCGTCGCTGCCTCAGGGTTCCCCCTGAACCAGAGTGCGAGCGGTGCCGCATCTCCCAAGTCCGCAAGCCTGGCGGGCCAGGCCGGGTGCGAAGGGTGGAGGACGCCGATTCCCGCCCGGACTTGCTGGAGAAGTGAGGCAGAGACCCCGTCAGCGTCGTATCTTTCCTGCAACGTGCCCAGGTGCTTTCGATCTCCTCCGGTCACCTCCCCCCTCACAAGGGACAGGGTCGCCGCATGCGAGCGGGGCGCAAGCACCCGCGCCAATGCTTCCGCTGGCCCAAACAGCTCACACACGTCCCGAGCGAGCACATCACCGGGGTGAGCGATCATTCCCCAGGCGATGCGAGAGCTGTCATCGTTCATATCGGCACCGTGCCAGACAACCCCACCAACTGGGGCTTGGGACCCCAACCCTGGGATAACTCCTGAGTGAAAGGCGCTCTGGACCGATTACTCGTCGAGCGCCAGCTCGGTGGGGAGTTTCAGTTCTTTGTTGCCGAGCTCTTCGACGTTGACGTCTTTGAAAGTCAATACGGTCACCTGGGAAACGAAACGATCCGAACGGTAGACGTCCCACACCCAGACGTCCTTCAGCGTGAGTTCAAAATAGAAGTCACCGCCGCGATCAACAACTTCGCGAGTGACCTCATTAGCCAAATAGAACCGCCGTTCGGTTTCCACGACATAGCGAAACTGGGAGACGATATCGCGGTATTCCTGATACAGCGCTAACTCGGCCTCGCGGTCATAGTCCTCAAAGTCATCGGGCCCCATGGCCTGGAGTCTAGTGAACCTTCGCTAAAAGTGAATCCAGGTCTTTCGGTGGAGGGGAGTGACGCCGTGGGTAGTGATGGCTTCCCGGTGTCCCGCTGACCCATAGCCCTTGTGACGCTCAAAACCATATTCCGGATACTCCTCGCCAAAGCGCACCATGCACGCATCACGATGGACTTTCGCAATCACCGATGCGGCGGAAACTGAAACACAGTCACGGTCAGCCTTTTCTTTTGTCACCACCGTCAGAGGGTGGGGCAAATGCGGGGTCACGAAATCATGAGAGCCATCCAAGAGCAACACCGAAGAACCCACGGACACGCCCTGGGCGGCCAGGCCCCGAAGCCCCCGGACGACCGCCGTCGCCAGCGCTTTCACGATTCCGCCGTCATCAATTTCCTGCGGGCTTGATTCGCCAATCGCACAATACGTGAAAGTCTCGCGAATCGCTTCGGCAATACCAGGGCGCTTTTTCTCGGATATCGCCTTTGAATCGCGCAACCCCTCGGGCCACTGGGTTTGGTGTGGCTCCCAGACCACCAACCCGATGACGGCGGGTCCCGCCAGTGGGCCACGCCCCACCTCGTCACAACCAATCACCCGGGGATAACCCTGGGCAATCAGCCTGCTCTCCACCTCCAGGGTGGGAAATACGGGAGGAATCAGGGTTGTCTCGACTCAACGTCAGAAAACACCGACGAGTAGTTCGACAGCCAGCTCCAACGCTCTTGGGGCCAGGAAATTACTAAGGCTCGACCCACCACGTTGTCTATCGGCACAAATCCACCACCGGGCTTATCCATATTGCGACGCGAGTCGGCCGAGTTATAGCGGTTATCCCCCATCATCCATAACGAGCCCTCGGGGACCGTGACCTCAAAATCATTACTGCTGACCTTGGAGACGCCCTCGGGCATCTGAACATAGTTTTCCGGCAGGGCAACCCCGTTGACGCTCATCGCCCCTGTCACATCGCAACACACGACCGTGTCCCCGGGTAACCCGATGACTCTTTTCACCAGGTGCTGATTATCATCCGGGCTGGTCAGTCCCACAAAGACGGAAATTCCGTTCAAGACCCGGGACAGTGGATCGTCTTCGCTGACACCGCTTTGGCTTGAGAGCCATCCCCCGGGATCGACGAAGACCACCACATCCCCGCGGTTGAGGTCAAACACAGCAGGGGTCAACTGGCTCACAATGATGCGATCATCACGAATCAAGGTTGCTTCCATTGATTCAGTGGGAATAAAAAATGACCGAATCAAAAAGGACTTGATAAAAAACGAGACCACCAAAGCGGCCAACACAATCACGAGGGCGTCACGAAAAAAGCGGAAAATCATCCGCAGGGGTGACCTCCGGCTAGACGCCATGATGGGCTGGTCGTCGGGAGAGCTTAGGAATCGCGCTTTTCGCGAATCTTCGCCTTCTTGCCGCGAAGGCTTCGCAAGTAATACAGCTTCGCGCGACGCACGTCACCGCGAGAAACAACCTCGATGTGGTCGATCACGGGAGAGTGAATGGGGAAGGTACGTTCGACACCCACCTGGAAGCTGACTTTACGGACAATGAAAGTTTCGGTGACGCCGTGTCCGGAACGCGCAATCACAACGCCCTGGAAAACCTGGATACGCGAGCGCGTACCTTCCACAATGTTCACGTGCACCTTGACGGTGTCACCGGCGCGGAAGTCAGGAATATCAGACCGAAGCGACGCTTGGTCAATGAAATCGAGGGTTTGCATGATGTCTCTTCTCTGCGCCGCCACAGGTCGCACGCGAATATAAGTAAGGAGGTAGAGCTGTGACCCACCGAAGTGGTGTGCTACTCCCCTGTGGCAGAGGCGCACGGTGGCACAAGTGTTTATTCTGCCACAGATTCGGGGCTGACACCATTTGTTCTCAACTAGGGTTGGAGACCTATGATTCCTCGCCATTCCCGCACAACCATTGAGGAAATGCGCCCGGTGGGTGCTTTCGTCGCCTCGGTGTTGACTACCCTGAAATCCCGCGCACTACCGGGCGTCAATCTTCTGGAGCTCGATGCTCTCGCCCACAAGATGATCAAAGACGTGGGAGCGGACAGTTGTTATATCGATTATCACCCCTCCTTTGGTGGGTCTCCCTTTGGCAAGGTGCTCTGCACCTCGGTCAATGACGCAGCCCTTCACGGACTCCCCCACGACTACACCCTGCAACAGGGCGACCTGCTCTCCCTTGACTTCGCGGTGAGCCTCCACGGTTGGGTTGCCGATTCCGCCCTCACCCTGGCGGTGGGCGGACATCCCACCCCCGAGGACCAACGCCTCATCGACACCTGCGAAAGAGCTCTTCTGGCGGGCATTTCTCACGCGCGCTCTGGCAACCGCTTGGGCGATATATCCGCCGCGATCGGAGCGGTGTCTCGGGGTGGGGGATACCAGGTCAATACTGACTTTGGTGGCCATGGCGTGGGCCGCACCATGCACGAAGACCCATCGATTGCGAACGATGGCGCGGCGGGACAGGGTCCCAAGCTCAAACCGGGGATGGTCTTCGCGATTGAACCATGGTTGATGGAGAATACCGCCGAAGTGTTTACCGATGTGGATGGTTGGACTCTCAAGAGTGTCGATGGTTCACGCTCAGCACATGTGGAACACACCGTGGTCATCACCCAAGGGGATCCTTTGGTCTTGACCGCGAGAGACTAATCCGCCAGTAAGTCCGGGCGCATAGCCTTAGTTCTTGCCAGCGACTGCTCGTGGCGCCACTGGCGAATAGCTTCGTGATTGCCCGAGAGCAGGACCTCGGGAACATCTAAACCCCGCCAGTGGCGCGGTTTAGTGAAGGAGGGATACTCCAGCAATCCTGATTCGTGGCTTTCTTCAGACAATGACTCGGGATTGCCCATAAAACCTGGCATCAGTCGCACAATGGCCTCGAGCATCACCAGCACGGCCACTTCGCCACCGTTGAGGACATAATCCCCCACACTGAGCTCCATCACTGTGGTGTCTTCCGAGTAGTGCTCCACGACTCGCTGATCAATTCCTTCATACCGCCCACAGGCAAAGACGAGGTGCTCGGCTTGCGCCAACTCGGTGGCAGTCTCCTGGGTAAAGAGAGCTCCCGCAGGGGTGGGAACAATCAGCACAGACCCAGGCGTTACCAGCGGATCCAGCGCGTTCCCCCACACCTCGGGTGACATGACCATACCCGCCCCGCCGCCATAGGGTGTGTCGTCCACACTCTTATGCACTCCGGTGGCATGGTCCCGCAGGTTCGTAATGGAGAGATCCAGCAACTGCGAAGCTGTGGCTTTTCCCATCAGGGACACATCGAGGACATCAAAAATATCGGGGAAGATGCTGACAATATCGATCTTCACCGGCTTATCCCTCAGCCTCTTCCAGCGACTCAAACAGCCCACCGGGCGGGGTAATGGTCACGCTTCCGCCAGCCACATCCACCTGAGGCACAAAAGCCGCTACAAACGGCAGCAGGACCTCTCCCGCGGGTGTATCCACCACAAGCAGGTCTTGGCCTGGAAAATGCTCCAGTCGAGAAATTGTTCCGACCGACACTCCCTCACGCATCACCGAAAGCCCGACCAGTTCGTGGTCAAACCAGGCGTCCTTCTCCGTGGGCCTCGTCGCAGGGTCGTGTTCGATCCAAAGAATCGCTTTCGCGATGCTTTCGGCCGCATCGCGATCCTCAATTCCTTCGAAAAAGGCCACCGGGGACGAATTCACCTCCCGGATACTCGCCAGTGTCAGCGTTTTACCCAACCACGGCGAATCAGTCGGAACCTGAAGCTTAAACTCGCTGCCCACCGTGAATCGAAGTTCAGGGTCGTCGGTATAGACCTCAAGCTTCAACCCGCCTTTTAGCCCGTGGGCTCTGACCAGGCGTGCGACGCGGAGTTCGACTGCCTCCGGCCTAGGTGCAGTGGGCGGGGAGCCAGCAGGCATTAGCTGTCGGTATCGACGACATCGACTCTGACCTTGCGGCCATCCGCCAACGCATTAACCAGTGTGCGCAACGCTTTTGCCGTGCGACCGGCACGGCCAATCACACGACCCAAGTCATCAGGGTGAACCCGAACCTCGAGGAGTTCACCGCGAGGGGTGTCCACCACCGTGACACTGACCTCGTCCGGGTTATCAACGATTTCCCGGACAAGGTGATTCAGCGCACGATCCAACATGACTATTCGCCAGGCTTAACGTCTTCGGCGGGAGCTTCCTCAGCAGGTGCCTCGTCGGCAGGTGCCTCCGGTGCGGATTCCTCAGCAGGTGCTTCCACTGGTGCGTCTTGGGCTGCAGGAGCCTCTTCGGTGGGGGCTTCTGCCGCAGGAGCGTCAGTGGTTTCTTCCACGGCTGCTGGTGCTTCTGCTACGACCTCAGCGTCAGCAACGGGTGCTTCTGCTGGAGCGTCTTCCACAGGAGCATCTGCCTTAGGTGCTTCCTCGACAGGCTTCGCGGCCTTCGGGCGCAACACAGGCTTCTTCTTCGCATCAGCGGCGAATGCCACCTTGGGCTCGGCAAACTTGACCGTGCTCTTGGCGTTCTTGTCGCCCTTGAACTTGCCCCAATCACCGGTGAGCTTCAACAGTGCTGCGACCTGCTCGGTGGGCTGTGCGCCAACACCTAACCAGTAGAGCGCGCGCTCCGAGTTAATCTCGATGACCGAAGGGTCCTGGGTGGGGTGATACAAACCGATTTCCTCAATCGCACGACCGTCGCGCTTGGTGCGGGAATCGGCGACGACGATGCGGTAGTACGGCGCGTGGATCTTGCCCATGCGCTTCAAACGAATTTTTACAGCCACGTTTCTCCAAGTTGATAAGTTGCGATAACTACCAACGATTACGTGGGGGCACAATCGTCAGAGAATCAAAGGGTGGGATTACACCTGATAGAGGGTCGGGTGATGATCTCCAGCGCCCTATTCTGTCAGATTTTTGAGCCCAGCGGTAACCACACCGCAAATTTCTAAGAACCGGCTATTTTTGCCCCAGCCCAAAGCTGGAACCCTGTTCCGAGGGTGCAGGAGCCCCCGACACTTCGCGAGCTCTCGTGGCGGGATTACCCGACCGAGAGCCGGTTTTCTTCTTTGCCTTCTTCTTGGAACTGCCGCCTCCGCGCGCAATAGGTCCCATACCAGGAAGTTGGGGAATCCCGCCTTTGGCCACAGTTTTCATCATTTTTGCGGCCTGCTCAAAGCGCAACACCAGTTGGTTCACCTCGGTCACAGTGGTTCCTGAACCATAAGCAATGCGCAACCGCCTCGAGCCATTGAGCACTTTGGGCGTCAAGCGCTCGCGAGGAGTCATCGATTGGATGATGGCCTCGGTCCTGACCAAATCGCCCTCATCAACATTCTCAATCTGGTCTTTCATCGCCCCGGCACCGGGCAACATTTTCAGCATTCCCGAGAGGGAACCCATCTTTTTGATTTGTTGCAGCTGGCCAAGGAAATCATCGAGGCTGAAAGTTTCGGATCGAAACTTTTCTTCCATCTCTTTGGTTTGTTCCTCATCGAACGTCTTTTGCGCTTGTTCGATGAGGGTAAGGATGTCCCCCAAATCAAGAATCCGACTGGCCATCCGGTCGGGGTAGAAGACGTCAAACTCGTTTTGCTTTTCTCCCGTGGAGGCAAAGAGGACCGGGCGGCCGGTGACACCGGTCACACTCAGCGCTGCACCACCTTTCGCATCACCATCGAGTTTGGTCAGCACAACGCCGGTGAAATCAACACCGTCTTGGAAAGCTTTCGCGGTGTGGACAGCGTCTTGGCCGATCATCGCGTCTATGACAAACAAGACTTCATCCGGGTCGCTCGCTTTTCGAATCGCGGCGGCCTGCTTCATCATGTCGACATCCACACCCAAACGGCCAGCGGTGTCGAGAATGGCAATATCGTGGTTCTTCTCTTTCGCGTATTTCACACCGGCTTTGGCGACCGCCACCGGGTCTCCCACGCCATCGCCTGGCTCAGGCGCAAAAAACGCAGCCCCCGCCTGCTCGGCAACAATTCCCAATTGCTTGACCGCCCCGGGGCGTTGAAGGTCACAGGCAATCAACACCGGGGTATGACCCTGGTCTTTCAACCACCGCGCGAGCTTGCCCGCCAACGTCGTTTTACCCGAACCCTGCAAGCCGGCCAACATGATCACGGTGGGGGGTGTTTTGGCAAAAGTCAGCGGGCGCTGATTCCCTCCCAGGATGGCGACCAACTCTTCATTGACAATCCCGACAACCTGTTGGGCGGGGTTGAGTGCCGTGTTAACCTCGTCAGAAAGCGCTCGTTCCCGAACAGCGGCGGTGAAGGTCTTGACAACCTCGAGGGCAACATCTGATTCCAGGAGAGCGCGACGAATATCGCGCACCGTGCCATCCACGTCCGCGGCGGAGAGTTTGCCTTTGTTACGCAGGGCGGCAAACGTCTGCGTCAGGCGCTCAGAAAGGGAGGAAAACACGGCCATAAAAGTCAAGACTATCCGAGCCGCCACAGACACAGTGAGGAGGCCGCGCCTTCTATGCTGGGAAACATGCCCCTGGTTACTTTTGGCTTCCACACACCCGACATTGGCGACGGGGTATTCCTAGCCCCCAACGCCACCCTGATTGGGGAGGTCACCATCTCCCGGGGAGTGACGATCATGTTTGGCGCCGTGCTACGAGCCGACCGTGACTCGATTTCCGTAGGGCAAGGGTCCAACCTTCAAGACAATGTTGTGATTCACGGTGACCCGGGTTATCCCGCGGTCATCGGCGAGGGCGTCAGCGTGGGACACGGCGCGGTGGTTCACGGCGCTGAGGTTGACAATAATTGTTTGATTGGCATGGGAGCCACTGTGCTCAATGGGGCGCGTATTGGAGCAGGAACACTGATTGCGGCAGGAACCGTCGTGCTCGAAGGCACCGTTATCCCCCCAGGGTCACTGGTGGCGGGCGTTCCCGGGAAAGTGCGCCGGGAACTCACCACAGCTGAAGCGGAGGGAATCCGCGCGAATGCCCGGACCTACCAAGACCTGGGAAGAGCCTATTTGGCCTCGCCCTAAGTTGTGAGTGCCGCTGCGAAAGCGGGGGCAGAAAAACCAGTCATATCGTCAATTCCTTCACCCTCCCCCACAAGCTTGATGGGGATGCCCGTGTTCTTTTGAACACTGAGGACAAAACCGCCTTTGGCGCTGCCATCTGTTTTGCTCAGGACTAACCCCGTGACGCCCGCGTGCTGAAGGAAAGCATCCGCCTGGAGCACACCGTTTTGGCCGGTGGTGGCATCAAGGACCAGGAGGACTTCGGAAATGGAAGCCAGTTTTTCAACCACCCGACGAATTTTGGTCAATTCATCCATCAACCCAGCCTTGGTATGAAGGCGACCCGCGGTGTCAATAATGACAATGTCTATGCCTTCGGCAAGGGCTTTTTCGACCGCTGTATATGCCACAGACGCCGGGTCTTGCCCGCCCTGGTCGGGAACCACAATCGGAACTTCTGCGCGCTGCGCCCACGTGGTCAGTTGTTCCACTGCGGCCGCGCGAAAGGTGTCCGCCGCCGCAATAATCACGCTTCGCCCAGCCCGCGTCACAAACTTCGCGAGCTTGCCAATAGTCGTTGTCTTTCCCACACCGTTCACACCAACCACCATGATGACAGCCGGGCGAGCGCTCAAATCCAGGGTGGGGTCATAGGCCGCGAGCTTTTCTTCCAACGTGTCGCGGACAATGGCTTGAACATCGGCAGGATTGCTGGTGCCAATGCGATGTACCTCGTCGCGGACGCTGCCCAACACCTCGTCGGCGACATCGGGGCCAAAATCAGCTTGAAGCAGGGAAGACTCAAGTTCTTCCCAGGTCTCGTCCGTGATCTCAGCCTGATGGATGAGCCCTTTAAGGGCGCGCCCCAGCGACCACTTCCCGCTCCCCCAAGCCATGGTGGACCCTAATCTTCGGGAATCGGTTCAAACCCGATGACCGGTAGAGTTTCCGACACCGTAGGGCCATCGAGACGGACAAGGTCCAAGACTTCGGTGGCCATGATGCCCAGGCTGACCGAAGCGGCGGCACCGACAAGAAGCCATCCTGCCCGCTGCTTGTTCCCCATCGCTCAACCCTACGCTCTTGGCCTAAGAAGCCAAAGCTTCCTGCTCCCTGACACGCTGACCCACGACCGCACTCACGCCGTCGGCGCGCATGGAGACCCCATAGAGCGCATCGGCGATTTCCATGGTGCGCTTCTGGTGGGTAATGACAATCAACTGCGAATCTTTTCGAAGCGATTCGATCACGCTCAAGAGCCTGCCCAGGTTGGCATCATCGAGAGCCGCTTCCACCTCATCGAGTATGTAAAAAGGGCTCGGGCGAGCCTTGAATATCGCGATTAAGAGCGCTACAGCCGCCAGAGACCTCTCGCCACCGGAGAGCAAAGACAGACGCTCAATTTTCTTTCCCGCAGGCCTAACGGACACGTCAATGCCGGTGGTCAAGAGATCATCCGGCGCAGTCAGCGACAACGAGCCGGTTCCGCCAGGAAACAAGATGGGGAAGACCTCATCAAACGCGCGCTGCGTATCGGCGAAGGCGTCAGCAAAGATGGTCTGCATCGTGCTGTCGAGGTCTTCCATGATCGATTCCAGGTCTTTCCTGGTTTTGCTCAGGTCTTCCAGCTGTTCTTTCAAGAAGGTGTGGCGATCCTCCAGGGCGTTGAACTCCTCCAAAGCCAGGGGATTGACCTTCCCCAACTGGTCAAGCTGCTTGGAGGCCTTAGCTAAGCGCGCTTCTTGAACAACACGATCAAACGGTGCCCCCTCCTCGTCTTCGCTGTCTCCTGGAACCGGGGAATCAGGGGAATATTCCTCCAGCAGCAGCGCTTCGCTGAGGCCCAGTTCAAGATTCACACGCTCGAGCAGGGTGGTGCGCTGAAGTTTCTTTTCATAAATGTGCATCTCCAGCGAATGAACGCTCTCCGTGATGGAGGCAAGGCGCTCCCGAAGGGTGGCGTCCTTGGCGCGCAGATCCGTGAGCTCTCCCTGGCTGGCCTGGCGGTGTGCTTCTGCGCTCACCAATGCTCTGGCGGATTCTTCAACGCTGGCGTGGACAAGGCTGAGGACATCGGGCAGCACACCCAGGACCGCCCTGGCTCGTTTGGCTTTTGCAACCCGGTCGCGATACTTCGCCTCTTCCCGGGCTTTTGCTGCCTCTTCTTCGGCCTTTCGAGCCTGGGCAACACGAAGGGATTCGCTCGCCTGCCGCACCCCTTGACGGAGCCCTTCTAGCCCAATGCGAGCGTCTACTTCTTCAGTGGCAACGGCATCGAGTACCTCCACCAATTCTTGGCGCTTGGCGTGATCAATGACGGGCCGCTCCGTAGCGAGGAATACTTCGTGTTCCTCCCGAGCTGACTCGTGGGCGTTCCGAGCGGTCTCCAGGCTTTCCCCGGCAAGACGGAAGTGTTCTTCCAATCGCGAAATTTCTGCGTGAGCGGCCTCGAGGGAAGCCCTGGCGCTAGAAACTTGTTCGCTGAGCTCTGCTCTCTTCACATCAGCCGCCCTCAGTTCAGCCCTCGCCTGAGTGACCTTTTCCGCTGTGGCCGTCTTTGAGTCTCCCGCTTCGGCGGCAGCGAAGCGTGCGCGCTCAAGTTCGACAGATCGAAGGGTCAAATCTGTGTGGGCGGAATCCCGCTCGGCGGCAAGCTCCAACCGGGAACGGGCTTGCCCTGATCCGGTTTGCACCACGTGCTCACCAAAAACATCTCCTGACTTGGTGACCACGATGACGCCCGAGGGCAACTTCGATGTCCCGCCCCACGCTCCCCTCACCGCAGCAATATCGTCGGCGACATAGGTGCCGCGGAGCAGGGCAAGGACCCCTGCAGGTCCGGTGACAAGCTGCGTTGCCGCCATCACGCCTGGCACCTCAACGGTGGCAGTGTCTGCGGCGTCAGCAATCACCAATTCCACGCGCGCGGTCTCGCTTGCTGAGCGAGCGCTCACCACCTCAAGTGCGGCCGAACGCGACTCCACGAGGAACGCATCGGTGAGTGAACCGAGCACCCTGGCAATCGCCGTTTCGTACCCGGGCGTCACCGTCAGTGCATCAGAAACGCGGCCGGTGACTCCTCTGTGTTCGGAGAGGTCGTCATCGCCGGTGTCGGTGTGGAGGGCCAGATCGAGAGCGGAAACCGTGGCGGCCAATGCTTCGTGTTCGCGCTCGAGCTGATGAAGAGCACTTCGCGTGGCCTGCTCGGTCTCTTCTGCGACACGGAGCAGCTCTTCTGCTTCAGCCAGAGCCTGCTCAAACGCTTGGGCGACGATATCTGAGGACGAACCACCACCACTCTGCACCGCCTCCAAGGCGCGCTCTAGCTCCGCGGCACGCTCTCTGGCGCGCTCGAGCGCGTCTTCTTGGCGAGCCAGGTCTTCCGCGCTGGAGGTGGCGTGACCACGAGCGCGCTCCAGGCTCGCCTCGAGCGCTCGGGCCTTCGCATCCCAGGCATCAGCGGCCTCGGTGGTGTCCCGGCTGTGGAGATCGAGTGCCACCAGTGACGCCTTGTGGGTGGCGAGCCTGGCGGAAATGTTCCCCACTGTTGCTTCATGCGCGCTAACGGCCGCCCCTGCGCGGGTCAGGTCTTCGGCTAAATCCGCAAGAACTTCGTCGCTGATGGTGTGAAGGACGCTCTCTGGGGATACTTCTTCCACTCCTCCTGCGCGCTCGGTGGCCAAAGATTCCAGAGCCTTCAGGCCCTCATAGACGCGCCTGATTGCAAAATCGGTGCTGCGGGCTTTATCAAGGTCGTCATTACCGGCACCGGCTTCCAACTCGGCAATGCGTCGCCGCCCCGAGTCGGCTTGATCACCCAGTGCTGCCCGCTCGGTGGCGCGTTCTTGTTCATTGAGGTGGAATGAGGCGATTGCCGCTCCCAGTGCGACCACATCATCGGCGAGAACCCGGGCTTTCGCGTCCCTCACCACCGCCTGAATGCTTTGGGCTTGCTTGGCGATGTCTGCTTGTCGACCCAGCGGGGTCAACTGGCGACGAATTTCACCCGCCAGGTCATTGAGGCGCGTGAGGTTGGCCTGCATAGATTCGAGCTTGCGCTGGGTTTTTTCTTTGCGCCTGCGGTGCTTTAGAATCCCGGCGGCCTCTTCAATGAAGCGTCGCCGGTCATCGGGGCTTGCGTGCAACACCTGGTCTAGTTGGCCCTGACCCACGATGACATGCATTTCGCGACCCAGACCGGAGTCACTGAGAAGTTCTTGAACATCGAGCAATCGAACGGGTTCTTTGTTGATCGCATATTCGCTGGCACCGTTGCGAAAGAGGGTGCGGGAGATGGTGACTTCGCTGTAGTCGATGGGAAGTGCCCCATCGGAGTTATCGATGGTGAGCATGACCTCTGCTCGACCCAGCGGCGCTTTGGAGGTGGTGCCAGCGAAGATGACATCTTCCATGGACCCACCCCGCAAGGTCTTGGCGCCCTGTTCACCCATCACCCAAGCCAGGCCATCAACGACATTGGATTTACCGGATCCATTGGGTCCCACGACGCAGGTGACACCGGGTTCAAAAGCAAAGGTGGTCGGTTGAGCGAAGGACTTAAACCCCTTAAGCGTGAGGGATTTCAGATGCACTGATTACTCCGCTTCTCGGTGGACACTAAGGACTGGCTACAAACTTACCCGACCCTGGGAACCCGCTGACATCGAGGGCATCGGTGGGAGGAGCGGTTCATCCACGGCTCGCGCACCAGAATGCTCCCACACTTGGCACAGGGCGAGCCCTGCTGGCCGTAGGCCATCAGGGAGTGGGAAAAATATCCACTCTTTCCATTGACATTCACATACTGCTGGTCAAACGAGGTTCCCCCCTCAGCGAGCGCTTTCATCAAGACCTCTTTAACGTTGTGAATCAAGAGGGCAAAAGTTTTCTTCGACAACCGATTCGTGGGATATCGATAATGCAACTGCGTGGCCCACAGTGCCTCATCGGCATAAATATTGCCGATGCCACTGATCACCCCCTGGTCCAGCAGCACCCTTTTGATTTCTGTGTTCTTTCCCCGAACCTTGGCGCTCACGGCATCGAGGTCAAACGCTTCATCAAGCGGGTCCCTCGCGATGTGTGTCACAGAATAGGGAACACGTGGGTCATCACTACCCCAGCCACCGGCACCATCGCCGTCCACCAGATCGTCGACCGCCAGTGAACCGAAGATGCGTTGATCGACAAACCCCACCACATACGGCTTGCCCGTGGCGGGGACCAGGCCGAGGCGAATTCGCAGATGGGACCCAAAGTCAGAAGCTTCCTCCCCCAGTAATACCTGTCCACTCATCCCCAGATGGCAGACCAGGGCTTGGGTCGTGCCGCGGAGTGGAATCCACAAGAACTTTCCCCGACGAAGTGGCCTGTCAAACTCGGCGCCCTCGAGGCGGTGGCGAAAGTCCTCTGGGGGACCGCGGTGGCGTTTGAGAGATCGGGGATCAAGAATTTCGACCGACTCAACCCGGGCTCCAGACACCACGGGGACGAGGCCCAAGCGCACCACCTCAACCTCGGGAAGCTCGGGCATGAAAGATTTAGGCCCTGAGGCTTTTCAGCGCCACACTGGCAGCAACCAATTCTGCTGCTTTTTTCGAGCTTCCAGATCCCTCTCCGACGGGTGTGCGCTCAGGCGAAGGGGAGTCCAGGAAAACCTGGGCGACAAAGATTTTTGCGTGGTCAGGACCGGAGTGGGTGATCGTGTACTGGGGCACACCGCTCTGGTGCTTGGCGGCCCACTCTTGGAGGGCAGTCTTCGGGTCACTTACTTCACTGCGCGCATCTGCGTCGTCGACGAGCCCGCCCATCAACCGCTCCACACACGCGGTGGCAGCGACGGGGCCTTGATCGAGAAATACCGCGGCAATCAACGCTTCGAGGGCGTCCGCCAACAGGGACGGTTTTTCCCGGCCTCCCGTCAGTTCTTCACCGCGCCCTAAGCGCAGGTGAACACCCAGGTTGATGAACTCAGCTACTTCTGCCAGAGCACTGGTCGAGACGATACTTGCGCGACGTTTCGCCAGTTCCCCTTCGGGAAGATCAGGGAAGCGCAGATAGAGAGAGTGGGTGATGGCCTGACCCAACACGGCATCGCCCAAGAATTCGAAGCGTTCGTTATCGAGCCCTCCCTGCTCGTAGGCATAAGACGAGTGCGTGAGGGCGCGCTCAAGAACCTCGAGGGAGACCTCAACTCCCAGCGCCTCCAACAGGGGGGCAGGGTCGGGTGTAGCGGATGGAGAAACCGGACCGGCTTCCTCATGCACTCCCACGTTAGACGTCGGCGACCTTGCGGCCCTTGTATTCCATGAACAAAGGTGTTCCGGCGCTGTCTTCCACCACGGATGCTCGGTGAGGCAGACGATAGACCGTCTTGCCGCCTTCGGTGGACTTCACCAGGGTAGGCAGCTCAGCCTTCCACGCCGAACGACGGTGACGGGTGTTCGACCGGGATTTCTTCCGCTTGGGGACTGCCATGGTTCTCTTCTTTCGCTTGCTGTTTAGGAGCTCTCGGGATTTTTGTCCTCGAGCAGTTTAGCCAGTTCTTGCCACCGGGGATCAATGGCATCCTCGCTAGCTTCGCTAGCGGGAGCATCTCGCTTTTCCCCCGTTGCAGGGTCCAAGCCGAAACACTGTGGGGAACACGTTGGCTGGAAGGGAAGTTCTAAGACGACCGCATCCCGAATGACACTCTCAAGTTCAAGGGCGTCGTGATCCACCGTGTAAGAATCGGGCTCGTCCCCAGAGTACGCGAAAAGCTCTCGAAAATCGACTCGGTGCTCAAAGGTGAAGCTATCGAGGCATCGCACACACGAGGCAGTCGCCTCGGTGTGTACCTCCGCGGTCGCCAAAATACCCTCCTGGAGACCTTCCAAGCGCAACTCCACGGTCATCGGAGAACCCTCGGAGACCACGGCAATCGCTGTGCCGTACTGCTCGGGCGCTGCAATGTCGAGGGTGAGCTCGCGCATTGCGCCGGGTTGATGAGAAAGGTCTTTGACCCCTACGCGTAAGGGGGATGCTTTGCTATGTGCCACGTGACCAGTGTAGAAGGCTTGGCTTAGAAAAAAGCGAAAACTAGGGCAGTTCGGTGTGTGCCAGGTAGTCAGCGACTGCGTGGGGCACATACGGCGCCACATCGCCCCCCAACGAGGCAACCTGGCGCACCAGGGAGCTGGAGACGTGGGCGTTGGCAGGGTTGGGTAGCAGGAATACGGTTTCAATTCCGGCCAGATTGCGATTCACAATCGCCATCGGAGTTTCATAGGTCACATCTACCTGAGAGCGGATTCCCTTGACCAACACCCTCGCCCCCACATCAGTGCAGTAATCAACCAGCAATCCCACGCTCCAGGAAGTGACAACTATCTTCCCCGCCAGCTGTGCATCAGCGATGGAGCGCTCCAGCAGCGTGACCCGCTGGGCGATAGGAAAAAGGGCTTCTTTGCCGGGATTGTGGACCACCAACACATGCACCTCGTCAAAAAGCCCGGCAGCACGTTCAATCACGTCAAGATGCCCCAGGGTCACAGGGTCAAAGGATCCAGGAACGACAGCAACGGTGCTCATTCTCTAAGCCTATGACCCGAGTGTTGCAAAAATGTGACGCAGCCTACGTCTTTTCGAGATATTCCTCAGAACCGTCATCCAAGCGTCTGCCAATTTCGGCACGGAGTCCGGGATAATCGACAAGCCCGGGGTCTTTTTCCACCAACGCCTCCGCATAAGTTCGGGCTGCGTCGATCACATCTCCATCCCGTGTCACCCGCAACAACTTGAGCCTGGAGCGCACCCCTGATTGTCTGACTCCCAACACATCGCCTTCGCTGCGAAGTTCGAGGTCCTTCGCGGCCAGTTCAAACCCATCCAGCGTGCTGGCAACGACCTCTACACGCTCTCGGGCATTCGTGCCCGTTTCCGCATAGCTCACCAACAAACAGGTGCCACCGTATTCACCGCGGCCCACCCGGCCCCGAAGCTGGTGGAGTTGGCTCACGCCAAACCGATCGGCATCCAGGATGACCATCACGGATGCGTTGGGGACGTCAATTCCCACTTCGATGACGGTTGTGGCAATGAGGACATCGATGTCTCCAGCCGCAAAAGCAGACATCACGTCGTCTTTTTCCGCACTGGGCATCCGACCGTGGAGCGCTTCAATTCTCATCCCCGAAAGCTCGGAGAGCCCGCGAAGCAGCGGCAAGGTCTCTTCCACCGTGCTCAGCGGTTTTTTTGCGAGCTCTTCTGACTCATCCTCAATGTCGGTGTCTTCTTCTACGACCGCCGCCGTAATCGCCGGTGCCACCACGAAAGCCTGCCGGCCGGCCCTGACTTCTTCGGCCACCCTTTGCCACACCCGGGAATACCACCCGGGGTGGTCAGCCAAAGCGACGACGTGCGAAGAAATGGGGCTGCGGCCCTGCGGCATCGTGGCAATAGTGGACACATCTAAATCGCCGAACACCGTCATTGCCACGGTGCGAGGAATAGGTGTTGCCGTGAGCACCAACAGGTGGGGGTGCTCACCTTTTTGTCGCAATACTTCCCTCTGGTCCACCCCAAACCGATGTTGTTCATCGATGACCACCAGACCCAAATCAGCAAATTGAACCGCATCGCCTAGCAACGCATGGGTTCCCACAATCAAGTGGGACGCTCCCGATGCCGCTGCCAATAGTGCTTTCTTTTTGGCCGCCGCGGGCAGCGACCCTGTAAGCAGGACGGGGTTTAGCCTGGCGGAGGCATCAGGCCCCAGTGTGCGCATGAGCGATCGAAAGTGCTGGTTAGCCAGCACCTCGGTCGGGGCCAGCAATGCCGTTTGTCCGCCCGATTGCGACACGGTGACCATCGCACAGGCCGCAACAACTGTCTTCCCTGAACCCACCTCACCCTGCACAAGTCGTGTCATGGGGTGAGGTGCAGCCATGTCTTCATGGATCTGGTTGACCACCGTGACTTGATCCTCGGTCAATTCAAAAGGTAAAGAGGCGAGGAAAGCATTGGTGTCCTCGCCTGGTTTCCTCGTGACTCCTGCCACTTGGCGCTGGCGCTGCCTTCTCGCGACCAAGGCACACTGCAGGGTCAAGGCTTCCTGGAACCGCAATGACTTTTGTGCGCTTGCCCACCCTGCGGCCTCCACAGGCCGGTGAATGTGGACCAGTGACTCGTAATGGCCGAGGATTCCCTCTGCCTCTCGAATTGTGTCTGGCACCGGTTCGTCCTTCAGCTCCAGAACGTCCAGCACCACACCAATCGCTTTAGCAATTTGCCAGCTGGCGAGGGTGGAGGTCGCCGGGTAAAGCGGGATGGGCTTTTTGGCCCAGTCTTCTCGAGCTTCTTCGCTGGGTTCCACATCGACAAAAAGTTCATAGTCGGGGTGGGCCAGCTGGCGCGAGTTTCGATAGAGGCCAA
The DNA here is from genome assembly GCA_017857245.1 of Pontimonas sp. Taxonomy (GTDB): domain Bacteria; phylum Actinomycetota; class Actinomycetes; order Actinomycetales; family Microbacteriaceae; genus Pontimonas. Next base: position 14,024 of record JAFMDO010000004.1, on the reverse strand, counting down.
TTTTTCCGGCAAAAATTCCCCGAACACCCGGGCTGAGGTCTTTTTGTCGCCACGCCTGGTTGAAAAATGTGAGCGTCACGCCGCCGGTGCCATCGGTAATAACCACTTCCAGCACGCTGCCGCGTTTCTGGCGCATGGGCCTGGTCGAAACGGAGACCACCTCGGCGACCAGGGTCGCCTGCTCACCAATAGGAATCTCCGCTATCGAGGTCAGCTCTCCCCTAGTTGCATACCGCCTGGGATAGTGCCCCAGCAAGTCCCCGACGCTCTCATACCCAAAGGCCTTGTGGAATGCTTTCTGGCTGCGATCTCCGATGATCTTCGCTAGCGGGGTATCCAGGGTTACGCTCACCCCTCAACGCTAGCGCCCTACCCCCGGGCATCAGCAAAATCCCGCTAGCGTTGTGGGGTGACCCGAATCATTGCAGGCAGCGCAGGCTCGCTGCGCTTGGCCACACCGGGACCTACCACCCGCCCCACCTCCGATCGCGTTCGTGAGGCCATGTTTTCTCGGTTGGAAGCCCGGGAGGGCTTCCACGGAACTATCCTCGATCTGTTTGCCGGGACCGGAGCTTTGGGCTTGGAGGCTGCCTCCCGCGGAGCACGCCACGTGGTGATGGTGGAACACCACTCCGGCGCGCAAAAGGTCATCCGAAGCAACATCGCAACGGTGATCCCCTCCCTCCCCTCCGCAACAACGCTGCAGGCAGTCTCCGCTCGGGTGGAGTCTTACCTCCAGGCTCCCCCCACCCTCACCGTAGATGGCGTGTTTCTTGACCCGCCCTATGAGTTCGAGGGTATCGAGGACGTTCTTAGCGCCCTGGAGCCGTGGCTCACCAATGGCGCCTGGGTTGTCATCGAGCGATCGACACGGTCCCGGGCTCCTGCGTGGCCTGCAGGGTTCGAGCCTTGGGAAGACAAAAAATACGGCGACACGGTGGTTTACTCTGCGACGTGGTCGCCGAAGGGGTCCCAACCGCCCAGCGAAGACTGAAGGTCATAGCCCGCCAGCACGACGGGTGCTTTTGCGCTCGGACCCTGGACAACACCGATAGCGATAAATCCCGCCGGGAGGTCCACCCCCGCAGGGAAACACGCGAGAAGTCCATGGTCCTCTCCTCCAAAGAGTGAGCTCTCGTCCCACTCCAGCGCCGAATCAAGTTCCATCTGCACTCCGCTCGCCCGGGCCATTCGGGTGGCATCCAGCACCAGCCCATCGGACACGTCCATCATGGCGGTGGCGCCTGCTTGTGCTGCCACAGGGCCGAGAGGAACCGGAGGAACCGGCCGCAGGTGGTGCACCACCGAGGCATCCTCTTCCCGCAAAGCGTGCAGGGCCGCGGCGTCTGGCGCTGCACGCAGAAGGGTGAGTCCTCTATGGGACAGACCCCGCTCTCCCGCGAGGGCCAGGACATTTCCGGGCCTAGCACCCGCTCGCGTCACAGGTGCTAAACCCTGCAGATTGCCCAAAACTGTCACGGCAATAGTGAACACTGGGGAGCGGGAGAGGTCTCCCCCGAGCACCCCAGCTCCCGGGGTGAGAGCAGCAATCCCCTCGGCAAAACCCCTGGCTAACTCTTTGAGCTCCCCGACAGTAGTGGCTGGTGGGGCGGCGACCGCAATTTCATACCCGGTTACGACAGCCCCCATGGCGGCGATATCAGCGGCATTGCTGGCTATCGCCTTGAATCCCACATCACCCAAACTCGACCAGTCCCTGCGAAAATCTGGGCCCTCGATCATCATGTCGCAGCTGATCACCACGCGCCCATCGGGGACACTAAGTACCGCAGAATCGTCCCCCGGACCCAGTGTTGCCAGGCCTGCTGAGGGCAACAAGGGAAGGAGGGCGGCAAGCGCTGCCCCTTCGCCAGCAACGCCGAGGGAGCGCTGATCATCGCGCTCTATCTCAGGAGGTGACATACCCACCACGCTAGCCTGAGTGGTGTGAAGAAGCGCGCGACAGCCCCCGCCCTAGCCGTTTTTTTGGGCACTATCCTCCTTGCAGGCTGCGCGCCGTTAGTGAATCTCGACCCCGCCGAATTTGCCAATGCCCCCGAATGCGCCAACATGATTGTTCGCCTGCCGGATACCGTTGCCGATCTTCCCTCGCGCAATGTCAACTCTCAGGCCACAGCAGCGTATGGAAACCCCGCGGCCGTGTTGATTCGCTGCGGATTAGAGCGCCCCGGTCCCAGCCTTTTGCCCTGTTTTACTTTCGATGGTGTTGATTGGCTTAGAGATGACACCGCCGACCCACAGTTTGTTTTCACCACCTATGGTTTAGACCCCGCCACAGAGGTCATCGTGGATTCCACCGTGGTGTCGGGGACCCAGGTGTTGCGCGATATTTCTCGAGCTGTGGGAAACCAATCCCTGCCCGTGGCGCGGTGCTTGGATATCTCCGACGTTGTGAACTAGGCCTGAGGCCCGCCCAGTCCCACAAGTTTTGCGGCGATACCCCCAGCTGCCCGCAGCGCAACGCCTTGACCAAACCCACTTTGAGGGAAGATGACAGGCCTCTCAATGGCTTCGGTCAGGACATCAACAATCACCGTCAGTGCCTTGTGGGTGGGGGCCCACAGGTAGAGGGAAAGCGCCCCAGGAATAGTGTTCACCTCGTTGACGAAGACGTCTCCCGTTTGTTCATCCCAGAGCAAATCGACCCGAACGATCCCACTCAACCGGGTGACCTCCGCCACGGCGGTGGCGAGCTCCCGGGCTTTCTGGTGGATGTCCTCGGGGGCGAGGGCGGGAAATTCTCTCGGCGCATGGGTCAATCCGGCACCCGAATTCCCGCCCGCCAAATACTTTTCCTGGTAGGAATACACGCCGGATTCGCCTTCCGGGCGCAAGGGGCGCTCCAGCGCGGTCAGCTCTAACTGGGGATAGGTCCGAAAAGAAATATTCAAATCGACAAGTCCCGGCCGATAAGGCTCAAGCACGGCGCCTGCCGCAAGGTGAGGGGAGGTTTTGCACAGTGTCCGCGCAGTGGTGATGTCTTCGACGATTTCGATACCAATGGAGGAGCCACCAAAGCGGGGTTTGACGATGTAGGGGCCAGGAAACGAGGGGTCACGCTCTGAGGAGAGTGCTTCCCTCCTCAGCGTGGCGATGCTGGCCGCCATCATCAGGCCGCCAAACGCTAACTTGTCCATTCCCACAGCACCGGCGAACACACTCGAACCGGTCGCGGGAATTCCCAGCATCGAAAATACCGAAGCCCCGGCACCACCTTCGCCTATGCCACCGTGAAAACACAACAGTGCTGAGTCAATATCGAGGGCCTTTTTGCCCATTCCTTTTTTGGGATAAATACCTGGACTACCGGAGAGCACTACCTCGAGCTCTTTGGATCCCGCGGGAGCTCCGGTCAGAAAGTCTTTCGCCTCGGATTGCAAGGGGACCTGATACCAGGCGCCACCGGGAGCGATATAGATCGACAGCGGTTCATGCCCGCCCTCGTGCAATACCCTCGCAGCCTGAAGCCCGGTGAGGATGGAAATTTCATGCTCGGGGCTTGGCCCACCAAATACGACGGCATAAGCGTTGGTCATTACATCCCCTTGGAACCCCGATTAGGGGTAGTGATCGGGCAGGTCGTTCTCATAGAGGATAACGCCCCGCTCTCCCGCTGCCAGCAGGGCAGCGGTGACGGCCTCGTGGCGAGTCGCAAACACTTGTGCCTTATTTTTTGCCCCCGCCAGTAGGGCCTTTGTGTTGGTGCGCCCCACAATCATCAGTGTGCCATTGGCGGCGACAACAGCTTCGGCAAGCTCGCGGTTACGCTTAAACTGCACAGGCCCCAACTCCACCATCCCGGGTGTGACCGTAATAAAGGGGCCTTTGCGTTTTTTCGCAGCCTCCGCGCCCGAGCTGATGGCGTGAGATGCGCCGGTGGGGTTTGAGTTATAGGTGTCATCGATAATCAGCACACCCTCACTGCTTTCGGCCACTTCCGCGCGGTGCGCGGCAACAGGCAAGCCGGCAACCCGTGCTTTGGCCTGGTCTTCAGCAACGTCAAGGGCAAGGGCAATCCCCAGTGCTACGGCAATATTCACGGCATGTCCAAAGGAGGGAATATCAAGAGGAACAACATTCGCCTTGGGTCCATAGCGGAGGGTCCCCAAATCCACATCCACCACCACATCGGCTTTCTTGCCCTGGGCGCTCACCCTGATCACCCTTTTGCCCGCCCGCTCGCACTTATCCGCGAGGGAACGCAGCTCGGGCTGATCTATGGGTAACACGACGATGGGAGCACGCTCAGTGATTTCTGCCTTTGCGCGGAAAATTGCTTCTTTAGACCCCAAACGTTCCATGTGGGCTTCGCCAACGACGGTGATGGCGGAAATATCCGGTGGAAACCAGTTGGCAAGCTCTCGAATGCGCCCCGGGGCATTCATGCCCATTTCGGCAACAAAGACCGAGGTGCCGGGAACCAAGTGTTCGTTGATGGTTTTCGACAAACCCATCATGTTGTTGAAGCTCGCAGGTGAAGCCACCACCTGGTGAGAGCCGGAGACAATCTGGGCGACATAGCCTTTGGTCGACGTTTTTCCATAGGAGCCGGTGATAGCTACCACCGTGGGGTTGACCTTCTTCAGTTTTGCCTGTGCGTCCTTCACGAACTTCATCGACAGTGATCGCTCGAGATACCAGAGACCACCGAGGGCGAGATCGGCAATATTTGCGGTAAACAGCAGAGGAATCAGTGCTCCGGCGGGTCCCAGTACCCACACAGCAGGCAGGCCAACCAACACCTGTGCCACCAGAATGCCACCGTAGGCGCGGCGGGATCGAGGGGTCCACGCCAGCGGGCTGGTGGTTCCCTTGAAAGACAGTTTCCAGGGCGTGGGAAGAATCATCACCGGTGCAAGCACTGCGCCCCACGCCAACCACGGCATCCCCCACCATGCGGGTCCTTGCACAGAGATCAGCGCGAGGGCGGCAGCGAGTGTCCACCAGAGGGCGGCCAGGGGTCTGCGATCAAACCACAAGCGCTCGACCCGCGCGACCTCGCGGGGTAAATAATGGACGCGCTGGGCGACCCGAAGCCACTTCAGATTCTGCGCCGCAGCGACGAGTAACCCCGACCCGACAGCCGCCCACAAAACCAGGGTGTCTAACTCGGGCATCGGTGTCCTTAGTCGGCGAGGTCTCGGAGTGCTTGGGCTAACGCTTCCTCGAGGTTACCTTCCAGGAGGTGTCCCGCCCCGGGTACCACGCGCAGGGTGGCCTGGGGGAAATATTCCAGGGATTTCTGCGCCCCCAACAATGGCGCAGGCCCATCGTTTTCCCCCCACACCAGCGTGACAGGGGCGCGAACGGTGGCGGCGTCAACAAAGTAATCTTCGCCAATTGCTTTCACCAAGACACCCCTCATGACGCCCTGCGCCGCGCGGTAGTCAGTGGATCCATAGCGGTTGCGAAGCTCCTCCATTCGCGTCTCAGAGATGAGGCCAAGTTTTCTGGCCCGTTTTCCCAAACGAAAAGCGAAGTGCGGTTTTGCCCCACCTGATCGAGCGAGAAAAGGCACTCCCGTGAGAACGAGCGCCTTCACGCACGCGGGGTGTCGCGCAGCCAGGCGCAGAGCCACCCGTCCACCAAAGGAGTGTCCCACCAGCACTGCGGGTGGGTGTCCCTCCAGTGCCTGAGCAAGATGATCGGCGTACTCACTGGTTGACCACGGCTCAGGCGGCGGGGGTGCGGAACCAAAGCCTGGCAGGTGAAGCGCCAAAGCGTTGGTTCCCGCTAAGACTCGGGAGAAATCAGCGCCCGTTCGGCCCCAGCCATGCAGGGCGATGATCTCCGGATTCCCTTCGCCGTGCTTCTCCCCCACGAACGAGGAATCCCACAGTGTTGCCAGCGCCATCGCGGGTTATTCACCCTCGGGCAGGTCAGAGTCGGTAGCGAAATGTGGTGCAAGTTCCCGCGGGTCTCGCGATCCATCAAGAACTTGGCCTACCTGGGTGACAATGGGCATCACCACACCTTTGGCTTTCGCCAATTCCAGCACCGGGGCGATGGCTGCGAGGCCCTCGGCGGTTTGGTTCATCGATTTCACGACGTCAGTGAAGCTGTGGCCTTGGCCGAGAAGTCGGCCTGCGGTGTTGTTCCGTGACAGGGGTGATTCACAGGTGGCAATCAAGTCGCCCAGGCCCGCGAGCCCAGACATCGTTTTGGGGTCAGCCCCAAAGGCGGCTGCGAAAGCGCTGATTTCGGCCAACCCCCGTGTGATGATGCTGGCTTTAGTGTTTTCGCCATATCCGACACCATCGGCGATACCCACGGCCACGGCAATCAAATTTTTCAGCACCCCGCCGAATTCTGTTCCGACCACATCGGTGTTGGTGAAGGTTTTGAAATAGTGATTTGTCGCAGCAGTCGCGACCTCCCGCGCCGTGTCTGGGCTCACCGACGAGGCCACCGCTGCTGTGGGCTGTTCGCGCGCGATTTCGAGAGCAAGGTTGGGACCACTGACCACGGCGATCCGATGGGGGGCGATTCCTCCCGCCGCGGTGAGCACTTCGCTCATGCGCAGCCCCGTGCCGGCTTCCACCCCTTTCATGAGCGAAATTACGATTGCGTCGGAGGCAAGAGTGCCCGCAAGCGCCTCGAGGTTGTGTCTCAAATGCTGGCTGGGCACCGCGATATACACCTGGCTCGCCCCTGCCACGCACGCTTCCAAATTGTCCGTGGCGCTGAGCGCAGCGGGGAGATTGATGCCTGGCAAATAATCGCTGTTGCGATTACTTTCCCGAATTTCGCGGGCGATTTCGGATCGTCTCGCCCATAGGGTTACCTCGGACTCACCATCCGCGAGTACTTTTGCAAACGTGGTGCCCCACGATCCGGCACCCAATACGGCTACTTTTCTCATCCCCGAACCTTCTCTCCCCGACCGTCATGAAGCTTTGCAGGAGGGTTTTCCCCACGAAGCTCGCCCACCAGGGCGGCGATGTGGTGCATTAAATCTTCGGTGGCCCGCTCCAGCAACTCTGTCGTCACAGGTTTCCCCCGGTAGACGGAGAGGTCCATTTCCTGACCCACAATGACGTGGATTTGCGAGCGCGGAATGACAGTGATTTTTGTGGAATAGCGCCCCATCAGTTTGTGGGTGCCCCAGTGTGCCGCGGGGAAGAGCGGAATATCAGATTGCAACGCCATGCGCATGGCGCCGAGCTTGCCCTTCATGGGCCACATGTCTGCGTCTTTGGTGAGTGTCCCCTCGGGATAGACAATCAATCCGCTGCCTTGGGAGGTAAGAATCTTGGCAGCATCCAGGGGCTCTGATGTCTTCACGGAAGAGTTACGCTCCACCGGGATTTGGCCGGTGCAGCGCATCAGGGTCCCCAATCCAGGAACGCGAAACAAGGAAGCTTTGGCGAAAAAACGGGGTGTTCGCCGCAATTTCCACACGACGATACCCATCACAATGGGGTCAATCTCGCTGTAGTGGTTGGGGGAAATGATGAAAGGGCCCTTGGCGGGCAGTGACCCACGGGTGATGCGGATCCGCGCCATCGCACCAAACACGGGGATAACGATGGCAGCGATCAGGCGCCAGCGAATCTGTGCGGAGCGTCTCATCGACCTACGCCTTCTGCTCGAACGTCGCTCCCAGACCAGAGAGTTTTGCCAACAGGTGCTCATACCCCCGGGAGATAATGCCCAGGTTCGAGACTGTCGAGGGTCCCGACGCTGTCACGGCAGCAATGACGTGAGAAAAACCGCCCCGAAGATCGGGGACGCGAATATCGGCGCCATGAAGCGGGGTGGGGCCGGTGATGACGGCCGCCTGCTCGAGAGGCCTTCTGGGAACGCGACGGGTAATGCTGGCGATGCCTTCTTTATAGACCTCGATGTTCGCTCCCATGTCAGTGAGCGCGTCGGTAAAACCGAACCGGTTTTCATACACCGTTTCGTGAACGATGGAGCGTCCTTGCGCTTGGGTGAGTGCCACCACCATGGGTTGTTGCCAATCGGTCATGAAACCCGGGTGAACATCCGTTTCGATGACGACGGGCTTGATGTCGCCACCGGGGTGAGAAAAACGAATTCCATGATCGTCAACATCAAAAAGCCCGCCGACCTTGCGATAGACATTCAGAAACGTCATCAAGTCTTGTTGAGCGGCGCCCTTGACATAAATGTCCCCCCGGGTCGCCAGCGCTGCCGCAGCCCAGCTGGCAGCTTCACTCCGGTCAGAAATTGCCTTGTGGCGATATCCCTCGAGGGAATCGACTCCCTCGATGACGATGGTGCGGTTAGGTTCCACCAAAATAATGGCGCCCATTTTCTGCAAAATCTGAATCAGATCCATAATTTCTGGCTCGATAGCTGCGTTCGTCAACTCTGTGACCCCTTGAGCGCGAACCGCGGTCAACAGGACCTGTTCGGTTGCCCCAACACTGGGATAGGGCAAATCCACTCTCGCCCCGACCAGCCGACGGGGTGCAGTGAGGCGAATTCCCTCGTGGCTCTTATCAATTTCAGCACCGAAGGCGCGCAACGCATCGAGGTGGAAGTTAATCGGGCGATCCCCAATGCGACATCCCCCCAGGTCGGGAATAAACGCTTCACCCAACTGGTGAAGCAGCGGTCCGCAAAAAAGAATGGGGATCCTGCTGGAACCGGCATGCGCATCAATTTCAGCGAAGTGTGCGCTCTTGGCTTGTCGCGGGTCGAGCACGAGCTCGCCATCAGAGGGTTCCGAGACCTTCACGGCGTGGGCTTCGAGGAGCCCTTTCACCACAGCAACGTCGCGAATGTGGGGAACGCCGCGCAAGATGCTCGGTGAATCGCCCAACAGTGCCGCCACCATTGCTTTCGTCACCAGGTTCTTTGCCCCGCGCACCTCGACCTCTCCCACGAGTGGCTTGCCGCCTTCGAAGGTCACGGTTTCCGCCTCTTCCGCGGTGGGAAGAATCACGCTGGCCGCAGCGTCGCCAGCCACTTAGGCGGTCCTCGCCGGAAGCGTGGTGGGGCGCCAGTTGCCGCGCAGGTGTTCAAACTTCTCAATCGCGTCAGCGTGTGTCAAGCTCAAATCGATGTCGTCAAGACCTTCCATCAACCGCCAGCGGGTGTAGTCATCGAGCTCAAAAGAAGCCACCATCTCGCCACAGCGAATTTCTCGGGCTCCCATATCCACGGTGATGGCTGCACCAGGCTCGGCTTCAATGGCCGCCCACAGCGCAAGCACAACTTCTTCGGGGACCACGGCCGTTACCAAACCCTGTTTTCCAGAGTTTGAGCGGAAAATATCCCCAAACCGGGCCGAGATAACGGCGGTAATTCCGAAGTCCTTCAGCGCCCACACGGCATGCTCTCTCGAAGAGCCGGTGCCAAAGTCGGGACCGGCAACGAGAACTCCACCGGCAGAATACGGCTCCTGGTTCAGCACGAAGCTCTCATCTTGGCGCCAGGCATAAAACAGCGCATCGTCATACCCTGTTTTTGTCACGCGCTTGAGAAACTCTGCCGGGATGATTTGGTCGGTGTCGACGTTGCTGCGCTTCAGCGGGATCCCGGGGCCTTGGAGAATCGTGATCTTGTCCACTAGGCACCGACCTTTTCTGCTGAGACATCTGAGGGGCTCGAGAGGGTGCCGCGGATAGCGGTGGCGGCAGCCACCATCGGCGACACCAGGTGGGTCCTGCCGCCCTTGCCCTGGCGGCCTTCAAAGTTGCGGTTTGAGGTGGAGGCAGCCCGCTCGCCCGGGGCTAATTGGTCAGGATTCATTCCCAGGCACATGGAACATCCCGCAAAGCGCCATTCACCGCCAAAGGCCTCCACAATCTTGTCGATTCCTTCGGCTTCCGCTTCCAAACGCACTCGGGCAGAGCCTGGCACCACCATCACCCGCACACCTTCTGCTTTGGTGTGGCCTTTGATGATGCTGGCAAAGGTGCGCAGGTCATCCAGGCGGGAGTTGGTGCAGGAGCCCATGAAAACGGTATCCACCGGAATGTCTTTCATTCGCGTTCCAGGACTCAAGTCCATATATTCCAGAGCCCGCAACGCGGCAGCCTTTTCGTGCTCATCACTCATATCGGCAGGGTTGGGAACAACATCGTTCAAGGCCACGCCCTGGCCGGGGTTGGTGCCCCAGGTGACAAAGGCTTCCAAGTGATTCGCGTCGAGAAAAACCTCGGCATCAAAAACGGCACCCTCATCGGTGTGGAGTGTTGACCAGTACTCCATGGCCTCGTCCCACGCAGCCCCTTCGGGAGCGTGGGGGCGGCCTTTGACGTAGTCGTAGGTCGTCTGGTCGGGGGCAATGATCCCTGCCCTTGCACCCGCTTCAATCGACATGTTGCACATCGTCATGCGGCCATCCATGCCCAAAGCGCGAATCGCGCTGCCCCGGTATTCGAGGACATAACCTTGACCGCCGCCGGTGCCGATCTTTGCGATGATCGCCAAGATGATGTCCTTAGCGCTCACCCCGGGCCGTAGTTCACCCTCGACCGTGATGGACATGGTCTTGAAGGGCTTTAGCGGCAGAGTCTGGGTGGCCAAGACGTGTTCCACCTCGCTGGTTCCAATCCCCAACGCCATCGCGCCAAAGGCGCCATGGGTCGAGGTGTGAGAATCTCCACACACCACGGTCATGCCGGGCATTGTGAGGCCTAACTGGGGCCCGACGACGTGGACAATGCCCTGTTCGATATCACCCAAGGAGTGCAACCGAACCCCAAATTCTTCGCAGTTTTTGCGCAGCGTCTCGATTTGAATCCGCGAGGTGGGCTCGGCAATGGGCTTGTCAATGTTGATAGTGGGGGTGTTGTGGTCTTCGGTAGCAATCGTGAGATCAGGGCGGCGCACCCGCCTGCCTGCGACGCGAAGCCCATCAAAAGCTTGGGGGCTGGTGACTTCGTGAACGAGGTGGAGGTCGATATAGACAAGGTCGGGTTCTCCGTTGTCGCCTCGGGCGACAAGGTGGTCATCCCATAGCTTTTGGGCGAGTGTGCGTGGAGCCATAACCTTCACCCTTTCTTCTCTCGATGCCTCGGACGTGCGCTTCGTGTCGCCCCGAAGGGCGTCCCTCAGCTTAGCCCAGGGGCTATTCCTTGCTTCGAAGGGCGGCCTGCTTGTTGGCTCGTCGGAGCTTGAACACACTGGCAATCACGGCGACCGCCATCGCTGCGACAATCACGATCAACGATTCCCAGGTGCCAATGTCTGGTGCCCACAGAATATTCTCCCCGCCGTTCAGGAACGGCAGCTGGTTTTCGTGCAGTGCGTGGAAGACAAGCTTGAGTCCGATGAAGGTCAGGATGAAGGCAATCCCCCAGTGCAGGTATTCCAGTTTGTCGATGAGGTGTCCCAGCAAGAAATACAACTGACGCAGCCCCATGAGGGCGAACACGTTGGCGGTAAAGACAATGAACGGGCTTTCGGTAATTCCATAGATGGCAGGGATGGAGTCCACCGCGAAAATTACGTCTGCGGTTCCCAGCGCAATCAACACCACGATGACCGGGGTGAAGGCTTTTCTCCCCTGGTGCTGGATCCGGAGCTTGAGGCCGTCGTATTCATTGACGACATCAAGCCGCTGAGAGAGGAAAGCGATGAGCTTGCTTTCTCGTTCCACGTCATCGCTTCTGCCGCTGAAGAACTGCTGGACACCGACAACAACAAGAAAGGCCCCAAAAACATAAAAGATCCAGCTGAAGCTCGCGATCAACGCCGCTCCCAGCAGGATGAAGGCGCCCCGGAACACAATGGCCAGCAGAATCCCTATCATCAGCACCTGTTGCTGATACTTCCGAGGGACATTGAACGAAGCCAGGATAAGCACAAACACAAACAAATTGTCGATCGAGAGGCTGTATTCGGTGACCCAACCTGCCAAGAATTCGGCGCCGTATTGCGCTCCGGCAAAGATGAACATCAACCACGCAAAGCCCAGGGCAAGGACCACATAAAAGCCAACCCAGAGGGCGGATTCGCGTGTCGAAGGCTCGTGAGGACGCCAGACCGCCAGCATCAGATCCGCAATCAAGACCAGGGAGAGTACAACCAGCGAGCCCACCTCAAACCACAGCGGTACCTGAAACTCCACAATCATCCGATCTGCCTGGGCGTGTCTGTCCCCGCAGCAAGCCCCCAGTGTACGAGGAATAAGGCCCCCAGGGGGCCTTCAAACCTGCTGTGTGGAAAGGGTGACCCCAGCGGGATTCGAACCCGCGTTACCGCCGTGAGAGGGCAGCGTACTAGGCCGCTATACGATGGGGCCCTTCAACCAACACATGGAAGTATGACACTAATCCTGGTCCCGCGCCAATACCGGTGCAAAAACCTTCAGCACCCCGGGGATGACAGAAATATCTAGTGGCAAAGGGCCTACTGCCTCGCCATCGGCGTAGGCAACGACCCTCTCGCATTCGATCGTAACTCTCTCAGCCTGGCGAATACTCACCCGTGGATCACTGACATGCGTCCCAGCAAACACCCGGGGATAAATTCGCAAGAACGCAAGTCTTGAGAGCGGTCGCAAGGTAAAAACATCGAGTCGTCCATCCTGCAGGCTGGCCTCCGGGGTAACTTTCATCCCGCCGCCAAAGCTTCGTGAATTCGCCACGGCCACCAGCAGATATTTCCCGGTTTCTTTCACGCCGTCAATCTCCAAGGTGTAGGACAACGGGCGAAGCTTGATCAACTCGATCAGCAACGCCAGGGTGTATCGGTGTCGACCCTTGGGGAATCGCAGACGATTCGCCCGTTCGTTCACGATGGCATCAAAGCCAGCGGAAAGGACGCAGGCAAACGGGTGCGGAAGAGAGTCCCCACCCCGCGCCAACCCGTGGTCAATAACGAGCGGTTCACCCTCTAAAGCGTGAATCAGCGCGCGCAGCGCGTCATCGAGGTCGAGTGGTATTCCCAAGTGTCGGGCAAGGTCATTACCTGTTCCCGAAGGAATCACCCCCAAGGGGATCCCTAGGCGAACGCAAAAATCCACTCCCATGTGGGCCATTCCATCGCCACCGACAACAACCAGAGCGCGAAAGGTGGGATCAAGAATCCCCTCGAGAACGCGCTTCACACCCTCCAAGCTCTCCGCTTGCGCGGCAATAACATCCCATCCCGCATCTCGAAGCCCAACGACCACCTGCTCTCCAACAGCGGCGTTTTTCCCAAAAGAAGCGCTGGGATTGATGGCGACGACGAGCTTGGTGTTTGTGGCACCCATGTCGATCGCCCCTTGGTGAGAACCCGTGAGCGACAAAGCGTCGCCACCCACACTCTAGAGTGCATCGACCTCGACGCGACAGGAGAACACCCGACCGGCGGAAGTGGCAAAAAGGGAGGCCCACTCGCAACGGTGGCTCAGAAGCACATGATTTGCTGGGGTGCCTGGACTCGAACCAAGAACAACTGAACCAGAATCAGCCGTGTTGCCAATTACACCACACCCCACCGCTTAGCGCGCAAGCCCTAAGTGGACGCCCCTACCTTATCGCACGCCTAGAGCGAAGAGCGAAGCTGTGCCAATCGGGCCATGCTCGATTCTCGGCCGAGGACCTGCATCGATTCAAACAGTGGTGGGCTGACGCGGCGACCAGAAATTGCCACTCGCAAAGGCCCAAAAGCATGCCGGGGGGAAATGCCCATTTTCTCCACCAGAGTTTCCCGAAGCGTTTCTTCCAACGACTCAATCTGCCAGCTGTCAAGCTCGCCAAGAGCCTCCAGGGTGGCATCCAGAACGGCAGAAGCTGAGTCGTTCAGGGTGGAGGAAGCATCCTCTGCAATGACCAGGTCGGTATCGGCGGTAAACAGGAAGGCCACCATCGGGGCCACTTCCCCCAAGAGCCCTACGCGCTGGTGGACGTGGGGAAGAATGTCGTGGAGTATCCCCTGCTCGCGCTCTGTGAGTGTCTCCTCCACAACCCCTGCTTCGCGGAGATAGGGCAGGCAGCGGTCTAAAAAGTCTTCTGGGGAGAGCAGCCGAATGTGGTCACCGTTGATGGATTCAGCCTTCTTTAGGTCAAACCGCGCGGGATTAGGGTTTACGGTGC
>JAFMDO010000051.1 GCA_017857245.1 Pontimonas sp. | reverse complement strand
AAAACGTGAGCCTGCCGCGGCTAAACCCCGAAAATCACAGGCAAAGGGTAAGTCGGGGGATTAAGCCTCAGAGCAATCTGGTCCAGCACCCACTTTGTTTGCTTCTCCCCCACCCACAGGTGTTTGGCGCCCTCGGCAGCAACCACCTCAACGTTCGGTGCTACCGCGAATCGCAGTAGTGCCTGTTCGGGGGTCAAAAACTCATCGAACTCGGGAACCAACGCGACAACGGGCAGGGTGACATCAGCCCAAGCGCGCAGTTCTTCTTTGCTGGTTCGGTGCAGTGGCGGTGAAAGCAAGATGACACCCGCAATGTCATCGACCAGGGCCCTCGCATGTTTCAGGATTACCTCGGTACCAAAAGACCACCCGATGAGCCAGGGCCGAGGAAGACTGAGGCCATGGAGGTAACCCAGAGCTGCCTCGAGGTCGAGACCCTCAGTAATTCCTTCACCAAAGACTCCCTCAGACGTCCCTCGAGGGGAGGACACTCCTCGAAAGTTAAAACGTAAGACAGCGATGTCCGCCAGGGCCGGCAGGCGCCAAGCAGCTTTGCGGATGACATGAGAATCCATAAAACCCCCTGCGGTGGGCAGCGGGTGGAGAAACACTGCCGTCGCCAGTGCCGGGTGGGACTCAGGCACCGATATTTCCCCAACCAGCTCTAAACCATCCACGGTGGTGAAGCCGATATCACTGCGCAGGGCAGGGAGCACCGTGGTGGAAGTAATCAGACTCATCAGCCAATTTTCCAACAGTGGTTGTGCCAGTGTCGGCGATCAGAGAGCCCCTGGGACTCACCCATGATGCCATCGTTGCGCCACGCGACCAGATGGGCAACACCCTCAGCGATGGACAGGTTGCACCCGGGGCAGGTATACACCTTCTGAGCACTTCGTTCACTGATGGGCTGAACGGTGTATGACTCGCCGCGCTTGGTTTCCGTGCGACGAAACCCCGCACGAAGGCGATCGACGTCTAAGGGCTCGCCTTCGTCCCTCCGGCGACCATCGCGACGATTATTGCGCGGCACGAGTTAGTACCACCCCTTTTGTTCCGAATGTCGCCACGCCCCGCACGGTGATCCATACCGGGCATCGATGTATCCCAGGCCCCATCGAATTTGCGTTACAGGATTGGTGGCCCAGTCGGCTCCTGCGCTGGCCATCTTTGAGGCTGGCAGAGCCTGAGGGATGCCATAAGCCCCGGAGCTCGGGTTCTGGGCCGTGGAATTCCAGCCCGATTCCCTCGACCACAGGGCTACCAGGCAGCGAAATTCACCTTCGTCCCAACCACGACTTTCGGTGAGGTCAAAGGCAATAGCCTGCACGCCCGTCGGGTCATCGCGACCTGCTGGGGACAGCGACCCCCACCCACCGGTCACGTTGACAGCCTCGCGCGATACTTCCATTCCCGCCCCGGTGACAAGAGTGCTGCGAGCACTCTCGACGGGGCGGTGCCAGGCATATGCGAAGGAACTATAGGCCCCAGCCAGGGGAACAGCGACAAACCCTGCAACCGCGAGAATCGCAAGGAAAGAACGAGCAGTGACCGAAGATTTTCTTCGATCACGTGCCTCCAGGCGCATCCGCGGCGTGTTTAGCATAATGTGCCATTCTAAAGTAGCCCTCCTGGCAAAGGCTGGTTACCTGACGGCCAACATCACCGAGAGCGTCTCATCGAGCAACCCATCGACTTGTGCTTCGTCATACCCGCCCAGTGTGGTGCGGAAATCCTGCTTCCTCACCGCGGCAACGGAGAGGGGCTCCTCCTGTTGGAAATATCGGGCAATAAGCCCACACAACACATCCACATCGCCTCGGTGATAGCCCGGCTGCACAACGAAAGAGCGCCGAAACTTTTTCCCCGCAGGTCTCGCGACGCGGTCGAGAATTTCTTGCGCCCGAGCCCTCACCTCGTCGTAGTAGCTTTCTTCGCCGAGGGCTTGCGTCTGTTCCAAACGCTCCTTGTCGGCGAAGGCTTCTTCCAGCCGCCACAGCGCTTCGTCAACAGCTTTGGTGGCGTAGCCAGCGTGGGAAACGAGAGGAAAAACCTTCTGGCGGATATCGCTGGAAACCAGCCCGCTCTCTTCGCCTTCAAACACCCGTTTGGCGCGGTCGAGAAAATCATCAACGACGGCGGGGTCATACCCCGACATCCCCTTTTCTACCAGAGCAAAACGGCTATCCACGTCCCTTATTCTGCCAGCGCAGAACAAGAAACGGGGGAGGACAACCGGTTATCCAAATATCTGCACCAGGACGAAAAGCACGGCCACAGAGGGAAGGATGGAATCCATCCGGTCCAAAAAGCCCCCGTGTCCCGGCAACCAGGACGAAATGTCTTTGATTCCCAGGTCCCGTTTAATCAGTGACTCCAGCAGATCGCCCAGTGTTGCCGATCCCAGCAACGCAGATCCGATCACCAAGGCGACCCACAGCGACAGTCCCAAAACCAGGGTCCCCAATAGTCCTGCGGCGAGGAGGGCCGCAAGCGCTGATCCCGCAAAACCCTCCCAGGTTTTCTTGGGGGAAATTTTGGGTGCCAGCGGTGTTTTCCCGAAGCTCAATCCGGTGACGTAGGCGCCCACATCGACGCTCACCACGATGACCACACCAGAGAATATCCACCACAGCCCGCTGGGGCCGGCGTGGACGGCGATAGCAAAGCTCCCCAAAAAGGGAATGTAGGTGAGAACAACAATGGCGACGGCCATGTCAGAAAGAGTTCGTGGTCGGGACGCCTTATCGAGGATTCCCCGGGCAAAGCGAATGACTACGGCCAACAAGATGCTGGCCAACAAAGCCCATAAGTGGCCAGCGGGTCCCCAGAGAAAAACAGCCGGTGGCATGGCAACCGCCATAATCGGCAAGAGCCAGCGGTTCTTGAGCTGGCCTTTTTCCACTAATGCCCCGGAGAGCTCCAGCGTCGCAAAGAATACAAGTGCCGTGACAAAAACCATGAACAGCTCGTCAAAAAGAAACAAACTCGCCACAAATATGCCACCGAGCAACAAACCAAAAGTAATAGCGAGCCAGAGCGGTCGCCCCGCCCGCTTATCGATGCGGGCGTTAACCTCACGCACCTGCTCTTCCATGTCGTGGACGGCCGCTTCGAACTGAGCGAGAGGTTGGGTCACGGAATCAACGAGGGGGCGCTTGTTTCCTCGAGCGGGAGTTTCTTTGCCAGGCATTAGATCTCGAGCAGCTCGGCTTCTTTCTTTTTCAACACCTCATCGATGTGGTCGACCTGGGCCTTAGTCAACGCTTCCAGCTCTTTTTCTCCGCGCGCAACTTCGTCTTCGCCGACCTCGGATTTCATTGCGCCCACATCGTCCATCGCTTTACGGCGAACCGAGCGAATGGCAACCTTGCCGTCCTCTGCTTTTTGACGCACGATCTTCACGTATTCCTTGCGTCGCTCTTCGGTGAGCTCTGGCATGGTCACGCGAATGACTTCGCCATCGTTAGTGGGTGATGCGCCCAGGTTGGGGAAGGTGGTGATGGCCTTTTCGATTTCTTTCAGTGCTGACTTGTCATACGGGGTCACAACCAGTGTTCGCGCCTCAATGTTTTGCAGGGCCGCCAGCTGCGCTAAAGGGGTGGGCTGGCCGTAATAATCAACCATGATTCTCTGGAACAGCGCCGGATTAGCGCGACCTGTTCGAACGGTTTGGAAGTCATCCTGAACGACGTCCACCGCCTTGGCCATTTTTTCTTTCGCTTGCGCGATTACATCCGCAATCATGGTGTCTCCTTTGGCGAAGTCTATCGAGAGCTAAGAAACGAGAGTTCCGAGCCGTTTTCCTTGGATGGCTTTTGTCACGTTGCCCGCAGGTTCCATACCGAAAACAACCATGGGCATCTTGTTATCCATGCAGAGGCTGAAAGCCGTGGAATCCACCACCTTGAGCCCTTGGACCAGTGCTTCCTGGTAGGTCACTTTTTCATACTTTTTAGCGCTGGGGTCCTTCTTGGGATCGGTCGAATACACCCCGTCGACTCCGTTTTTTGCCACCAATACTTCATCGGCGAGAACTTCAAGCGCTCGCTGCGCCGCCACCGTGTCCGTGGAGAAATAGGGCAGACCCGCCCCCGCTCCAAAAACAACAACCCGACCTTTTTCCATATGGCGGATGGCGCGCTGGGGGATATAAGGCTCTGCAACCTGAGTCATTGAAATGGCGGATTGGACCCGAACTTCAGCGCCGGCCTGTTCGAGGAAATCCTGAAGCGCGAGGGCATTCATGACCGTGCCCAACATTCCCATGTAGTCCGCTCGGCGTCGATCCATTCCGCGTTGAGACAGCTCGGCACCGCGAAAGAAATTTCCGCCACCGACCACAATGGCGACTTCGGCTTTCTTGGCGCCCTCAGCAATTTCGCGAGCAATTTGCGCCACCACATCGGGGTTGATGCCGAGTTGGCCATCCCCAAACGCTTCCCCAGAAAGCTTCAGAAGTACCCGACGTTTTTTCTCCGCCATAGTGGCCCCTTTCGCTTCCCTTTAGCGTAGTGGGCGCAGAAACACGTGAGGGCTAGGGCACACCGTGCCCTAGCCCTCACGTGATCAATTCGAGCTAAGAACCCACCCGGAATCGAGCGAAGCCGGTGATTGTCAGTCCCGCTTGTTCGACAACCTGCTTAATCTGCATCTTGTTGTCGCGGGCGTAATCCTGCTCCAGCAGGGCAACCTGCTTGAAGAACGCGCCGACGCGACCCTCCACGATCTTGGGGAGAGCAGCCTCGGGCTTGCCCTCTCCTCGCGAGATCTCTTCGACGATGCGTCGCTCTGCTTCCACAGCGTCTGCGGGGACGTCATCCCTGGAGAGGAACTGTGGGTCAGCGAAGGAAATGTGTTGTGCCACGCTACGCGCGGTGTCGGCATCGCTTCCCGAGTAGGCCACGACAACGCCAACCTGCGGAGGCAGGTCTTTGTTGGTCTTGTGGAGGTACACAGCGAAGCGCTCACCTTCGAGCTTGGACACTCGGCGCAACTCGACCTTTTCGCCCAAAATGGCAGCCTGATCTTCAATCATGGACGCCACCGTGCCGCCCTGAGCAGCCGCCTGGAGTGCGGTTTCAGCGCTGCCGGATCCCGCAGCAACGACCGCCGCGAGGATCTGGTCGGCAAGAGCGACAAACTTGTCGTTTTTCGCCACAAAATCGGTCTCGCAAGCCAATTCGAGCAGGTAGGCGACGCCGTCGCCTTCGTGGGCTGCGACGAGACCTTCGCTCGTGGAACGGTCAGCACGCTTAGCGTTACCTTTCGCTCCTTTGAGGCGCAAAATCTCGGTGGCTTTTTCCAAGTCCCCGCCGGCTTCTTCCAGCGCGTTCTTGGTGTCGACCATTCCGGTCCCCAGCTGCTCGCGCAGCTTCTTGATGTCTTCGAGTGAGACGCTAGCCATGTGGTGTAGTCCTTACTTCTT